>CANHIY010000005.1 GCA_947461175.1 Bacteriovoracaceae bacterium | reverse complement strand
TTAAGAGTACCGGTGAATCAACGTTTTCAAGTGCTCCATTGCCAGTAACCGTTAATTTTATCTCAAGAGGTTCATTAACAATCAGTTTTGTTTGATTAGTTTGCAGTTGAAATTCATGCTCTCCAACAAGACCAGTGAAATCAGTTGGCACTGGCTCTGGCAAAGGAAGAACATCAATTTTGACCACTTCGCTAGTCATGGTTTTATTTCGCATCGTTTGATTGATTCCAAACGCACTAAAAGGATCATTGGCCCTTGCACTCGCATAGGACGCAGTCATTTTTAAAGAATCAATCTTTAGTTCCCCAACCTTTTCCGGAAAAAGTTTTGCGGCATAAATTTGTGTGCGCATGTAGGTCTGACCATCAACTAAAACTCTTTCTGTTTGCTCAGGCTCCTGTAGGAAACGCTTTAAGAAATGATTTAACTTAGGGTATTTTTTTATATCTAGGTTACTTACCGGGACTTTGCTGTAAAGGTAGTAACGGACAACAACGCCCTCCCCAAGATAAAGTGATTTTTTAGGCACATCTGCCTGAATAAATACTTCAGAAATCTCCTGAGGTTCTCTAAAAATCTCGATGGTTAAACTGGGATGCCTGATGTTACCCTGACTAAGCTGAACGTTGATGTTTCTTAGACTAGAAACACCAGCTTTAGCGGCAACGAGATCATAGACAATTGTTAGCTCTCTGGTAACAGTTAATTTACCATTTGCGTATATGGTTCTCGTTGATATGCCTTGATTGGATTTACCAACAACCTCCAGATTTTCTGGACTAAAATTTATATTAGGCATTTCCGAGTCAGTGGTAAAGACCCGAAAGTAAGCTTGAAAAACCTCGCCAGCAACAGGTCTTCTAGGGTTGATATCAACTTTTAATTCATCAGCAAAAAGACTGTAACTTAAAAAACTAACTATCAGAAAAATTGCTAATTTCATAACTACCAATCCTTACTTTTTCTGGATTTAACACGGTTAAGATCTCTAGTTCCATTTTCAATTCTTTTCATTTGGAGTTGTCTATCATCGGACATCAACTGCTTTAACTTAGCTGGCACTTTTTTAGCGGGAAGTGGCTTGGACTCCTGGTTCTTTGGATCTGTGTTATCCTTTTGATCTGAATCATTTTCCTTGTTTTGCTCATCACCACTTTTATTGGGTTCATCTTTGCTTGATTCATTTTTATTCTTTTCTTCCTCTCCAGAATCAGATCCAGAGCCCTGTTTTTTTTGGTTTTCCTGTTTACCGGTACGACCTTGATCTTGATTATCTTTTGAATCCTTACTTTGATCTTTATTTTCAGAGTCCTTACTTTGTTTATCTTTCTCTTCCTGCTCTTTTTTCTTTTTCTCCTGCAATTTAAAAAATGAAAGTGCATTTTTATTCATCATGTCTTGTATTTTTTTTGACCTCTCTGTTTTATCAAGCGAACTAGATAATTTCTGATAAACAGATAATGCTTTCTTTATGTCACCTTTATCTATTAATGTTGTCCCATAATTAAGATAGGCCTCAGGTGGTATCTCTGGATCCAGATTGTCCGGTAAATTCTCCTCGTAGAGTGCAACTGCCTCTTCTTTAATGCCTGACTTATACAATTCATCAGCAAGTTTTATTTTTTCATACCTACTTAGTTTTCCAGTTTGCAGTTTCTCTAGCTTGAGTGAAGTTTCGGGACTTAATTTCACATCAGTCTCTTGTGAAAAAACAGGACTCAATATAAAAAAAATGCCAAGGGTAAATATCCGAATGGACTTAAAAAAATAAGATACAATTAAAAAGATGAGTGAAGGGACAACTATCCACTCCATCATGACAGGTCTAATGATCATATCCTGCTCTTGACCGGTTGATGCATTTTCTCCTCTGAAAAAATTAATGATTTCATCTGAAGGCAGAGAATAACTACTAGTAATCCAATATCTTATTCCTGAATTCTCGCTCGCCAGTGTCTTAAAGAAATTTTCATTAAGTTTTGTGATAACTTCTTTACCTCGTTCTCTTTTATAATCAATTCGGAAACCTCTACCGTCATCCAAAGGTATTTTCCCTCCATTGGTTGTTCCCACGCCAACAAGTGCGACTTTAATGTTATTTGGTATCTTAAGTTCGATACCTTCAGAGGTTTCTTCACCATCTGTTACAACAACAATATTTCCCTTAAAGTCAGAATCTATCTCTTTGAAATATTGAACGCTTTCCTGAATAGCCACTGAGAGAGCAGAAGAGCCGTAGTGGTTTCTCAAATTTTCTAAAGATTCAAGACGAGCGTCTATAAGATCTAGGTCATTGGTAAAGGGTACAATTTTTTTATGAATTTCAGCAAATGCAATAATTGAAAGTTGATGACCAACAGCTTTTCTTGCAAAATGCTTTGCAATTAAAACAGCTTTTTTTAGTCTGCTTGGTTTTACATCTTCTGCCAACATACTGGCTGATGTATCTATCAAAATGATCGTTCTCTCTGTTGGAGCAGGTGTTTTAATTTTTTCTTCTGCCCCACGAAGATCCAGAAGGCTTAGAAGAAGGCCTCCCATCCCAAGAATATAAAGAAAAGTAGAAAAATAGCTTAAAGTACTTCTGCAATAGAACCAATGTAATTTAATGAATTCAAAAAATTTCTTCTCCATCCTCATAAGAATAAAAACAAAAACGATAAAAATAACTAAAAGTGGAATTACATATCCTAACTGATTAAAGTTCATAGAATATCCTTGAGAAGGATGCGCCGGATGATCTCAACACTAAAAAGAAGAACAATCCCCACTACAAGATAAAAGTAAAACTGCTCATCATAAACGATCTGATTGTTTATTTTTATTTTAGTTTTTTCTAATTTTTGAATATCCTCTAATATATTTTTGAGAGCTTGATCACTTTTAGCAGGATAAAATTTTCCTCCCGTCATTTCTGAAATCTCATTCAGAACCTTGTAATCAATTGATCCTCCAGGAATGAGTTGGTACTGTGTACCGAAAACACCGTTTCCAACAGGAATTTTGGCATCCTCATCAGTTCCAAGACCAATGGTATAAACTTTGATTCCATATTTTTTTGCTTCTTCTGCAGCTTGCATTGGCGTCATTGTACCCACATTCGCAACTCCGTCTGTGAGAAGAACTATCACTTTATTTTTTGCCTCACTATTAAGTGCTCTTGCAACACTTAGGGCCAGCCCATCCCCAATATTGGTTCCACTTCCTAAATATCCAATCGATATTTCAGACAGCACTTGATCCACTAAGGATGGATCCGTTGTAAGAGGCAGCAGGGTTAGGACTTTTTCAGAAAAGATAACAATAGAAATTCTATCCGTCGGTCTTAGTTTTGCAAACTCCCTGATCCTCTGCTTAGCAACTTCTAACCTATTCGGTCTAATATCCTCAGCTAACATAGATCTAGACACATCGATACAAAGAACGATGTCGTTTACTTCAATGTTTGTAGGAGAAAATTTTTGTGCTTTTCTTGGCTGCATAAGTGAATAACTTAGATAGGCCCACCCCAGAACTCCAATTATAAATAAAAAAAGTCTTATTAAGAATTTTACAGAACTGAATTTTGATTTAGTAATGGGAAAATAGAGCTGAGCTTTATGAAATACTTTCCAGTAATCAACACTCCATAAAAGAGAAGCGATAACGCCTATCCAGACAAGCATGGGGTGCTTAAACTCCATCAAACCCACCCTTGATAGAATCAATAAATTTTCTATATGCAACCAAGACTTCTTCCTCCTCTGACTTACTTCGGTGAGGCTTGAATTGGTATCTAAATAATACCGTTTCAAGTTTCTTAAACTCATCTCCAAGGTCAGGGAAGACTTTCAAAATATCATGTTTCATTTCCCATATATGAACCACTTCATTGTAGGAAACTGGAGATAAAAGGCTATTTTTAATATTTATTTTTTTAAGCTTTTTAAACTTAAGATTCTTCCTCTTCATCCAATAAAGAAATATAAGGACAAGAAAAAATAAAATCCCTACCCCTATGGCAATCCAGAGGATCACTCTTTTTGTGTCGGGAAAATTAAACTCACCTAAAAGTAAATCTTCTGGTAATTCTGTTGGCAAGATGTCAACTTGTGTCCAAGTTGCCTCAATATTAAATCCATCTATTTTATGCTCTAAATTTGATTTTTCAGGGACCTTAATGAAGATAATAGATGCATCACCATTTATGATCTTTCCATCTGAATCACCATTCACAAGCGAAAGTTCATTAATATAGATTGTATCCCCAATTGATATCCCTTCAAGATTTTCTATACGAAGGCTTTGCTCTGAATTTTGCTGAAACTTAAATTTCGACTTTATCAAACTTCCCTGCATGACTCTATCTTCAGATAATTCGAAATGAATTTTGCCAGATGACAAACAAATATTTGGGATTAAAATTAAAATTAAAACAAAAAATCTTATCACACTAAGTCTTTTATGAACTTTTCTAAGTAGCGTTCATGCACTCCTATTTCTTTATACCTTTGTTTTATAAAAAATGACTCTTGAGATTCCCCCTTCAAGTCACCAACTAGGCTCTTTCCAGTCATTGGATTCTTTATCTTATATAAATAAGGAAGGTGAGTGTTCTTATCTACAGGTGAGTAGATTCGAAAACAGTGCATATTTTTTTTATCCAGTATTTTGGACCAGGTTTCTTTATTTTCAATTAAACTTAAATCTCCGAGATAAATAACCTCCTTCCTCCTTGCAAGAAATGATTTAACTTGGGCAATTTTTGTGACTTCACTGTGACTATTGATTGATCCATTTTGCCTGATTTTTACGGAGGCTTTTTCATCTAATAAGCCAAGCTTCTCGAGTGTCGAAATAAAAAGTGTAAGCCCCTCCTTTCCTTTCTTGGGCGGAAGACTTAAGGTTTTGTTGCCCCAAATAATCACCCGAATGAGATCATGGGTTTCACCTGCCAAAAGATAGAGAAGTGCTATAATTTCAATGATTGCCTGAAGTTTTGAAGTATGCAGATACCCATAAAAGAGAGTGTGAGATAAATCTAAAAAGACAACAATCTCAACATTTCTTTCTTCTTCAAAAGTCTTAACATAAACGTTTGATGATCTCGCAGATAATTTCCAATCAATAAATCTAACATCATCACCAGGTACATATACTTGATGCTCGCGAAACTGAAGCCCAGAACCACGAAAATGAGAACGTAAAATACCTGTGGAGTAGGCATTTGAATTTCGAAAAATGTGAGTCTGGATCATTCCAACAACTCTTTCTATTTCTTTTAAATTCATCTCAGATAACACTCGCCGCGATAGTTGCCACTAAGTTTCTGGTATTAATTTTATCAATTTGTGCCTCATAGGAAGGTATCACCCTGTGTCCTAAAACAGAGGGCACTATTGATAATATGTGATCCGGTGAAACAAAATCTTTTCCATCCATAAAGGCTTTAAATCTGGCAATTTTGTAAAGCCAAATTGATGCACGAGGTGAAGCTCCCGCAGTAATTGCTCCCTCATATTTCTTTTGAAAAAATTTACTGCCTGGTCTTGTAGCATGAACAATCCTTATAATTATGTCTTTTATTTTTTCATCTACATAAATCAACTCGACCTTTTCTTTCATCAACGAGAGGTCTTGTTGATGTATAACTGGATTTAGCTCCAAGTGAGATGGCCTAAGACCTAAAACACTTTTCTCTGCTTCAAAATCAGGATAATCAACTGATATCTTCATCATGAACCGGTCAAGCTGTGCCTCAGGTAAATTATAGGTCCCTTCTTGTTCAATTGGATTTTGTGTAGCAAGCACAACAAAAGGACTAGGGAGTTTATGAGTCTTATCACCAATCGTTACCTGTTTTTCTGCCATAGCTTCTAAAAGTGCCGCTTGCACTTTAGCTGGTGAACGGTTGATTTCATCAGCTAAAACGAGTTGTGTAAAAATTGGTCCAAACTTTGTTGAAAACTCTTGCTTTTGTTGATTATAGATCATTGTTCCAATGAGGTCAGATGGTAGTAAGTCGGGTGTAAATTGAATCCTCTGAAAATGTAATTCACAAAGTTTACTCATCACAGAAACACTCAATGTTTTGCCAAGTCCTGGTAAACCTTCAATTAGTAAATGCCCTTCGCAAACTAAAGCAGCCACAATAGATTCTAATAACTCATCCTGTCCAAAAATAATTTTTTTTGCCTGATTAACAACCAATTGAGCTTTTTCCTGTAAATGCATAAATTACTCCACTAAATAAAAATAACTCTTAATATAATTTGAGCGATCTTCCTGAATATTAATCGGATGATCAAATCCTTGAATACCCGCGTAAACAAGCTGAATTTTTCTTTTTTCTTTTTGAGAAGCATCTATAATATTTCGTTGAAATTCTTCATGACTAACGTAATGGGTACAGGATGAAAAACAAGCAAGTCCGCCGTTAGCCACTAACTTGAAAACTTTTCTATGTAATTTACTATAGCCCTCTAGTGCCTGAGATTTTTGTAAAACACTTTTGGCAAAGGCCGGAGGATCACAAAGTACCAATTCGTAAGGATTACCTTTTTTAAATTCTTCATCTAGAAATTTAAAAACATCCGCCCGATGATAAGTGCCTCTTCCTTCAAAATTGTTTAAGCGTAATGCTTCAATTATTTCAACGCCAAAATCACCCTGGTCAACAAAATGCATTTCTGATAAACCTGCTTTCAGAGCACAAACCCCCCAAGCACCAACATAGGAAAAAAGATCGAGACCTTTTTTGTATCCTTTAGAGATTCTAGACAAAAAGTTAATTAATTGATGTCGATTTTCACGATGATCAAAATAGAAACCAACTTTTTGAATAATTTCTGACCTTAACTTGTAATTCAAATGATTTTCTACAACAATGAGATCCGGGACAATATCAGACTCATAGGAAGGAAGTGATTCCTTTTCCCTGTATTTCTTATTATCAAGAAAATAGGATCTTTTATTAGTGATCCTCTCCATAACCTGTTTTATCAAGTTTCTGTAACGATCTATACCTGCAGTATTGATTTGAATTATAGATGCATTCTCAAACTGATCAATGATGAGTCCGGGTAAACCATCACTCCATCCATAAAAAACCCGTGAGTTTTTTTCGTAGCCTAGAAAACAAAGTCTTTTTTGAAAAGCTTCTGTAATTTTTTGAGTTATAAACAGTTCCGGAGAAAAATTGTTAACATCCTCAAGCTTTAAGCTGGTTATAATCTGAATTGCAGCATATTTTTCCTGAACTAATGGATTAACGAAACAAACCCACAACTCTGACGGAGACAAATTTGCAAGACACCACTCTCCGGGGGCCAGAGACTTTATTGGATCTTCCAGATCGGAGGCTTTCAACTCAAATTGGCGAGATCGAATTTTATTTATTCCACTTTTTGAAAGCGAAATTGAACGCAAATTACACCTACATTGTTATTTTTATTATTATAACTACTAATATTTTATGCTCAAGACGGAAGGATTGTTTATCTTGGTGGCATCGATAAAAAATACTTCATTGCAAGGCCCTCATTAACTTTAAAATGACTAAACTTAATCTTGTCTGAAATTTTAATTTGCTCGACAGTCTTATTACCGGACTTTTTCTCTGTGGTTAATTTTACTTCTTGAATGAAAGTTATTCCGCTAAGGGATGTGTAATTAAAAATTTTAGAGCTTATTATTTCCTGACCATTTTCATTGATAGATATGATCTCCTGATTTTTAAGCCATTTTCCATCGTTCGACCTGTTTTTTTCATACTGAAAATCCAATACCATTGACCCTACAGGTTTATTGGACACAATCTGGATCAGCCTATCTTCTTGGTCGAATTTAAGGTGATGACTTGGTATGGGTGCCAATCCCGTCGAATCTGTTGCAATAACCTCATTTGTTAGTGGCTTCACAGAAAACTTGTAACCTGTAAACTTTGATTCAAGTGGCTTAGAAATTATTTCATCAATAAATGGGGATATACTCGCTTTTAATTCTTCTTTCATTTCCTTAAAGCCCTCAGGAAGACCGATGACTTCAACGGCAACCCTGTCGGGATTTAATGTCCAATAAACTCTAAAAAAGAGTTGGTCTATTTTCCCAAAAACCTGCTGTTCGTTAATTTGTCTGGTTAATAGTTCACTTTCAAGGTCAAACACCAAATCCTTTACTCCCTTCATTTTAATTGAGTAGGACTTCGATTCAAATTTTTTGAAAATAGACTGAGCGTCATTAGCAATTAAGCCGGTTGAAAAAACAAGAATTAAAAATAAAAATTTCATTTTAGTCCTTAATTATTTCGTCCAAATTTTGTTTTGGACAATTGAGTCGCTTTTCTTTTTTGTATGTTACCATACCTGGACTTCCAGCAATACCCTTCAAATTTTTCACCTGAGTGTGGATAATAGGAATCCAATCAGAACTGAATTGAGAAAAATAGGCAAGTATTGAGGCACTCAAATAAAATACCTCCAAAGGAGGAAGACTATCATTGTTTGTTTTTATTATTACATGGGAACTTTTTCTAGAGTCCAAGTGAATCCAGTGGTCATCCTTATTTGCCCACTTATTTCTTAAATAATCATTACCGTGTGCGTTTAGACCTATTCCAATTTGAAAATTATTTAGAATCAAGATCTTATAATCTTGATGTGTTTCGGGAGACTGTTTTGTTTTAATAACTTCAACTCCCCAAACAGGTTTTACGAGAGGTATCTGAGAAGCTTTTTTTTGAATTTCAATTTTTCCAGACAACTCTTTTTCAACTGATTCCAATCTTTCGCGGAGGATGAGTTCACCTTTTTTTAATTTTTTTATTTTTTGAAAAACAATATCCCTTCTCTCAAAAATGTTGAGATCCCTTGAAAATTTAATCTTGTGACTTGAAACCACTAACTCATTCATCCCGTCCAGAGATTCATGGTTATCAAGAAGTTGTTGAAGTTTTTTCCATTCACTTGTCCTTCTCAAATCATCTTCAATATTTGTTTTTTTTCTCCTTAGAAAATCAGGCTTTATCTTATCCGTCTTTAATTGAGAAACAAGAAGTTCCTCAGACAGGAGAGTCCCCATCTCTTTTATTTCTTTTGCTGATAAGTCTTTCTTCATTTCTTGAAGTCTTCCTACTTCATCAAAAAACAAGGATAAATCGTTGTCAGGCAAATCAAGTTGAAAAGCTTTTCCTCTCCAGCTTAGAAGAATTTTAAAAGGAGCTTCAGGTTTATCCTGAAAATAGTGAATGAAATAAAGCTTTCTTCCTTTCCAGAACCAGTAAAACGATTGAACTCTACCGTATTTTTGATAGTCGAGCCTAAGAATTCTGTCAAAAGGATCAAGTGAAACATCCAAAAAGCTACAAGAAGACAGATGTCTCCTAAGATATTCAAGAAATTTATCCTTTCTTCTTAACTCGGATGGTGGTGGAGTAGAGTGGGCCCAAACACCCTCAAAGCCCCCTCCGCGCCCAAAATAGAGGTACCAGGTTTTACCTGGAATGCGAATAGAGAATGCAATATAGTAAGCTGTACTATATATTTTCTGGATTTGCCCTTGGGAGAGGGAAATTTCTTTGATATTTTTAATTTGTTTAAGCAAATCTAAATGGTACTGGATCATATGACTATAAATCTTCTCACCACTCAACTTTCACCACATCATCATCAAGTTGAGTGGAACATCCTTTCTGAAATTATAACTCAATTTGCTTATTTTGAGATTAATAAGAGTCAACTAACTCATACTATCTACACAGGAAAAATTGAGGAGTTAAAAATTGAGTTTTCTCGTATTCAATCATATATGAGTGAATTTGATGATGATTACAGGCATGTAATTGATCAAATTTTAAAAAAACTACCTGCTGATGATACATTAGATCGCAACTTAGGTTATCTTCAAAAAGATGGCGTTCTGAGCTTTACTGATTTAAATAAAGTAACTCTTTTGGCCGAATCCATTTATTTTATAAAAAATCACATCCCATCATTTCACATCAACGAGTTTCAGGAAATCAGTCAAATGGATTTCAAACCAATCCAGACTAAATTCATTCAGAAGTTCCGTCACCTTGTGGAATCGGACGGCACTATTCATTTCGACCGTCACCCAGAGCTCTCAGAACTAAATTTACGCTTGAAAGATACTGAGGAGAGGGTCAGAAAAATAATTCATGAGTGGATTATACATCCATCTCACTCAAAAACACTCCAGTATAGCAGTTATGACATACATTTTGACCGATTCGTAGTACCTGTAAGGTCAGACTCCTACAGATCAGAACTCGGGACCATCATTGCTCGTTCTGAGTCAGGTCAAACACTCTACGTTGAGCCAGTTGAAGTTAGAGAGGGGTGCAATAAAAGGCTCGAACTTATTGCTAAAATTGACGAAATCATCAACCAATTAGGACTACAGTTTTCGAGGCTTCTAAGTGAGTTTTCACCACTTCTCTTTAGTTCACTTTCATTAATCAGAAAAATTGACTTTTACCTGGCGAAATCTGATTTTTCGAATAAATTCAAATTATCAGAACCTGAGGTAACTCAATCTCCTGGTTTCAATTTTTCACAAATATTCCACCCTCTGATTCATAACGCTGTAAAAAATGATGTCAATTGCACTTCGAATAATCAAGGTATTGTGATTTCTGGTCCAAACACTGGTGGTAAAACAGTTTTCCTGAAATCTATTACTCTGTCTTATCTTCTTTTTTATCATGGATATTTTGTACCTGCTAAAGAAGCTCAAATGTACCCCTACGAAGGTCTTTTTTACTTTGGTAACGATCTACAAAACTTGCAATCGGGCTTGAGTTCTTTTTCAGGGGAAGTTAAAAACTACATTAATCTTCTTGAAAATATCCTCTCCACAAACCTTGTCTTAATTGATGAAATTTTCAACTCCACCTCATCAGATGAGGCCTCTGCTCTCTCCTTAGCTTATTTTGATGAATTACATAAAAAGTCACAGTGCCATATCATTGTATCAACTCATCATCAAATGTTTAAAACTCTCATTCATCAGGATAGATGCTACATTTCTTGTCACGTAGGCTTTGATACGGTTTCAATGAAACCTACCTATAAAATCATTTGGGGTACTCCCGGTCCATCAATGGCAATTGATATCTTTAAATTATTATCAAAAAATAGTCCTGAACTTTATCATGTTCCAGAAAGAGCAAATGCTCAGCTAAATTCCAAGAATATAAGCTACGAAACTCTACTCCAAAAAGTATCTCAAAAAGAAATTGAGTTAGATAAATTAATAAGCTCCAACAGAAGGCTTGAAATTGACCTGAAAAATCAGAAAGGAGCCATGGAGGGGATTCTTAATTTAAAACTAGAGGGTGAAATCTCTAAGGCAAGAATCGAAATATCAAAAATTATAAATGAAGCAAAAGGCATTGTAGAATTAGCAAGAAATAATGAGATCTCAAAAATTAAAAAAATTGAAGAGAAGGCGCACTCCCTTCACTCTCAAGTAGGAAAAATTGGAGGGACCAAGGAGAAACCTAGTACACCCACTTCTGAAACTGGAAATTTGAACATCCACGATCTAAAAACTGGCGACAGTGTTTATTCCCTCATATTAAAAAAAGAATTCCTCATCTATGGAACTGATCTGAAAAAGAATGAGGTTATTATTGCCAAAGGACCGATCAAGATATCTGTACCTGTTTCTAGCTTAATTAGATCTCAGAATCAAAAACGCCAACCATCGGTTAATGTAAGTATTGTGAAGACATCTCAATCCCACGTTGAATATGATGTTCGAGGTATGCGGCTTGCTGAATTTCAAAATTTGATTGATCAGGCGTTAGGGGACCTGTTATCAGGAGATCTTCCCTACTTGAGTATCATTCATGGTCATGGAGATGGCATTTTAAAAAACTGGTTAAGAGATTTTTTAAAAAAATCAAAAAATTTCATCGGCCAAACTCCTGAAAATGGAAATGATGGAGAAACTAAAATAACTGTAAAATAATTATCATGGGCAAAATTTTATGATTTTTTTAAAAAGATATCCCTTCATCCTCTTAATAATCATTAACATCCTTATTTATTTTCCTCTCATCACTGCAATTAAATCTGTAAATCCTGATGCTCAGATCATTTACGACCAACTTCTTACATTTAGCGGCCCCATCGATTACATTACAAAACTTTTTCAATTTCAAACTATAGATTTTCAACCTATCAGAGATTTAACTTTTTTTTTGGATTTATTTTTTTTTAAAAATTTTAATATAAATATCTCTATTTTTCAAAATTTCTCCCTGTGGATTGGTTGCTGCTATCTGATTTTTAAGATTCAAAGGATTGTTTTCCAGGAAAAAGCAGTCATCCTATGCTTTCTTTTTTTACTATTATTCTCCGTTAATCCTCTTTTTACTTATACAATAAGTTGGGGAGTTGCACGTAAACATCTCTTGTCTTTTTTCTTTATACTTTTTGCTTCTCTTGAAATAGTCACTTTAAAAGAATTAACAATAAAAAAATCACTGAAATTCACTTTCTTTTACGTGTGTTCATGTCTCTCTCAGCCAATAACAATTTTATGGCCTCTTTGGACATTTATCTTTTTGATACGTAAAAAGAACACAAACAATTTCCATCTTTTTAAGTATCTGTCTCCTTTAACCATCACTTTTATATTATTGTCGGTAACAAATTTTTTCTATTATCAAAATAGTGATGTTTTTCATCATCATTATGCTTCTAAAACAACTCAGCTATTTAATATCTCAGATAAAATTCTTGCCTTTGGTCATTATCACTTTCAGATTTTTTTTCCCTTCAAACTGGCATTTAACTATGAACTTGGAGACTTCAGTGTACTGATCGGATTACTTTTTTTTGTTGTCTCTTCTCTTTTTATCTATAAAAAAAAAGTCTCACCAGATGTCTTGGCTTGGTTAATACCTGGTTATCTTTCATTACTAGTTATTCTTAATACTCCACAACACTTGTTTGACAGTTACCTCCTTTTCCCTTCGTTTTCTGTTTTTATGCTCTCAAATCATTTTCTTCCATCCAGAACAAATAAGTTCCAAATGTCTTTGATAATTTTTATTGTCTTGATTTTTGGTCTTATTTCTCATTTTGAGTCAAAAAAATGGCTTAATCCTGTTATTTTAACTGAATCAAGCTTTCAAAATAGACCAAATTGTAAAAATGCTGTTAATTTTTTAAAAATGACTTACGAGTCACATTTACAAGTTTCTGATGAACTTAGAACATATCTTAAAAATTTTGACTGCTTAAGTTCACAAGGGGCAACACAGTATCGAGCTACAAGTCATACTGCGATGATTTCAAATATTTTATTTCATGAAGACTTAATTCCATTAGCAGAAAGGATCAAAAAACTAAAAATTCTTTCAGAAAATAATCTAATTCCTCATCTCACGTTGGCAGCACTTTATTTAAAAAACTCTAATCCAGATGAAGCCGATCTCGTAATTTTAGAAATTATTAAAAAGATGAAAAATCATTCTATAAGCGGTAAAGAATTTCACCCCATTACCGCTTATTATGTTCATCCTTACTGCCAAAAGAAGAGTTGGGAAGAATGTTTAAATATCACTAATAAGCTTAGTAAAAAAAGCAATAATTTCTATCTCTAATTGTGAATACCTACATCCCTCTGAATGGGATCAGCTCATCCGCAACATCTTAAAGAAAGCACAGAATTTTGGATGAGCTGAACTCCTGATAACCAGTTAAGCCAAGGTTTATTTTATCAATGTTCCCATTCTCCATGGCCTGAATTTCCAGGACTCCTGCTCATCTTCACTCCAAGGCCAAGGCACAGAAAGAGAGAACCAAACTAAGATAGCCTTCCCTTTAATATGTCCAAAAGGTACGGTTCCCCAGCGTCTTGAATCAGCAGAGAAATCACGATTGTCGCCCATGACGAAATAATTATCTTTAGGCACAGTGAATTTATAGTAATTTGCAAAATAGTCATTTCCCATGTCTACTTGAGTAATATGTGATGCTTGGCCAGTTTTCGTTTCCAAAAATTTAAACTGATACGACTTGTACCGATCATCCATATCTTCAAGGATTTCCTTTCCTTCAATCTCCTTCGTCTCAATAGGCTGATTATTTACATAAACAACTTTATCAATCACTTCAACCGTATCTCCAGGTAGACCTATGACTCGTTTGATGTAATTAAGATTAGTATCCTTAGGATATTTAAAAACCACAACATCTCCTCTCTGAGGCTGGGTTGGATTTGTGAGATAGATGGGATCACTAAACCAGTCACTAAAAGGGAGTTTAAATCCATATGAAAATTTATTGACCAGAATAAAATCACCTATGAGCAAAGTAGGGATCATTGATCCAGAGGGAATTTTAAATGGTTCAAAGAGAACTGAACGAAAAACTAATACAGACAAGATTATTAATGTGAATGATTTTACTTCTTTCACGAACTTATCTTTCTTGTTTATAATAGGTGCTGCAACACTGGTATTATTCTTATCAGGAACCATTTCTAATCCAGTATTTGAATTTTCTTCCATTAGGTCCGCCTTTTTTATTTTTTCTGTGTATAAAGATTTGAGTAATAAAATTCCATGATATTTTTGGCAATGAGTGATGATTTTACATACCACTTTTTTTGATTCACGATCATAATACAAATAGAAATTCCTTTATCATTTTTATCCTCATTGGATTTTGCGTAACTCACAAACCAGTCTCTCTTACCAAAAGGCTCTCCACCAGTAAGACTTCCGGTTTTTCCTCCAATTTCAAGTTTATCCAGTAGATACTTACTTCTTCGAAAAGACGCACGGGCAGTACCTTGAGTCACGGTCGCCATGAACATGGTTCTTAAATCTTCAGATGTCCGGGGAGTCAGAACTACTTCATCTTTTTTTAAAGGAGGAAAAATAATTTTTTTATCACCTAAGCTTTCTAAAGATTTTATCACAATCGGGTAACGAAGAATCCCTCCATTGGCAACGACAGAACCAATAACCGCCCCGTGAATTGGACTCATAAGAGTTTTATCATTTAGGCCTGAAGAAAACTCCGCTAGGTTATACTGATCTGAGGCCATATTAAATACTGAGGGTGCCAGATCAATACCTTCGACAAGACGTTTGTTGAAACCAAATTTTTCTGCCATTTTCTTAAGACCTGCTGGTGTTAAGTTTTCAATTGCGGTCCTACCAAAGATTACATTATTAGAGGTCGCAAAGGCTTTTTCTAGATCCAGAGTTCTTATCATGCGACGTCGACCAGCAGGTTCTTTTAATTGATGGCGGTATAATGTTGTGGAACGGCCAGTAAAGCTAAATTCCGTATCTGTTTTGATGTGTGTATTTTCTAGTAAGTCCGCAGCGGTAATGACCTTGAAAATGCTGGCAGCAGGATGACTATTCGTAAATGCCAAATCTCGTCCAAAGGTATTTGTTCTTCTGGCATAATCTACAGCCGCAAGAACATGACCCGTTTCATTATCCAAGACTACAACAGAAGTGTAATCGGGATGATAAAGTGATAGCTGTTTTTTTATAAAGTTTTCCAGATCAAAATTGAAAGTATATTGAACTTTATATTTTGTACTATCATAATTAAGTTGCTCGCCCCAACTCTTATGACTAGATAGAATCTTAGAAAAATCAAAGGAAACTGACTCTGCTTTTCCAGAGAAGTTTTGAGGAATAAAAAGGCTATTATCTTTAATAAAATTCAAGTTTCCCCAGACGGGCAAACTAAAAAGTCCAAGCAGACCAAGAAATAAATAAAATTTGCGGTTTAATAACCTAAAAACCATTAAAGCATTATGCCTTAAAGTTCTTTCCAATGACAAAAAATTCTTTGCTAATACTTCTCGTGGATTTGGGTTTTAAATAGTGAAAATCTTTAAATAAAATCCTCTGCTCTCTGAGATAATCTTGAGCATGCTGAGAATCAAAGACTTTAATCACGAAATGCCCCCCTGGTTTTAAAAATTTAGGGAGAAGTCCAAAAACTGATTCAACTAGATTAAGACTTCGGTCTTGGTCGAGAGATTTAATCCCTGAGGTGTTTGGCGCCATGTCAGACAAAACTACATCAAACGGACTTTGGACCTCTAACTGTGATACATTTTGAATATCAAAAATATCTTTTTGATAAACTCTTACATTTTTAACACCAGATAATTTTTTATTCACTTCTCGGACATCAATTCCAACGACTCTTCCCTCATCACCAATGACCTTTGAGGCATATTGAATCCATGAGCCAGGATGATAGCCAAAGTCAACCACCAGCATACCAGGACTTAGAATTTTATATTTTGAGTCAATTTCTTCTAACTTATAAATACTTCGAGCAAGATAATTCTCGCTTTTAGCCTTTTTAAAATAATGATCTTTGATCTTAAAATTTCCCATTTCTTAATACACACCATTTAAATTTTAGTTCGATGGGTATAGCAGTCTTTGTAGAAATAGGCCAATTTTGATAAGTTTGGTGATATGAAGAAATCAAAAATGGCTTTGGAAATCTTTTCTAGGCTGAAAAAAATTCATCCTGATGCCCACTGCGAACTTAATCACTCTAATGCTTTTGAACTCTTGCTCGCAACTATACTATCCGCCCAATGCACCGACATTAGGGTAAATATGGTTACGCCTAGACTTTTCAAAAAATACCCTACTCCTGAAAAGCTTGCTCATGCTCAAGAAGAAGATGTTCAGGAAATTATTAAATCTATTAACTTTTTTAGGAACAAAACTAAAAGTCTTATTGGCTGTGCTCAACAACTGGTAAAAAATCATGCTGGTGAAGTACCAAAGACAGTGGAGGCATTGAGTGATTTACCTGGAGTTGGTCGGAAAACAGCTAATGTCGTACTAGGAAATGCCTTCAATATTAACACTGGTATCGTTGTTGATACTCACGTTAAAAGAACTGCTCATCTTTTGGGACTCACTAAAGAAACTGATCCTGTCAAAGTGGAGCAGGATCTTATGAAACTTTATCCCAATGACCACTGGACTGATCTATCTCATTTACTCATTTTTTTAGGACGAAGAACCTGTATCGCCAGAAGACCACAGTGCGATCTCTGCGATTTAAAGGATCTGTGTCCTTCAAAGGATAAAGTGTTTAAAAAAGGCCGTTAGATTTTTGACTTGTGACCGTCAAAAATTCTAAGATATCCACATTTCGAGGGGACTTTTCCACAATCATATTTATGGAGACTGAGGTCATTCAAAATAGATCTAAAATTAAGAAAACAATAAATCCAACTACTTATGATGACCCCTGAAGCAAATATCTCCATAGAAGGTACTTTTGCTTATTAACACCTAATGAGTTGTCCCCAAAAATTGTTGTTAAACCAAAAATACCTACCACTATTTTGAAATGTATAGTTAACCGGCCTCACTCAAGGCAAGCATTTCAACAAAACCATCTTCTGCAAGTGATAATGCAAAAATCCCCTCGGGATTGGTGCTTTTTTCGTCAACTACGCCTGTCAAAAGCTTGACCCCGGATGAATCTACATAAACAAAAGGTTCGTTTTTAACTGGCCGAGACGAGAAATGTTGGTAGCAGGATGAAAAATCTTTAAAGACGGTAGCGGTTAAGGGTGCCTTGTACAAAAGTCCTCCTTGATCGCGAAGAAGGGGTCCATTCCCTTCCCGAATACTCATTAATAATTGTAACAAATTGCCCAGATACGGTGCAAAAGAATTCTTAAAAAAGTAAGTAAATCTAAGATCTTAACCTAAGGCGCACGATTTAAAAGATCAACTATGTCCGGAGGGGATTGATAGAGATTATATAAAATTCTAATGCGTCCTTCGAAGTGTGAGTCTAGCAAACAAACTAATACGTAGATCATATAGATAAAATTTCTTCTAGAACGAAGCCTTGAGATGCTTTGAAATATCCACTCTAGAGGCAGGATACTCAGAAAAACTATAAACCATAGTAGTCCAAAATTTTGTATCAAATCTTTTTCAACATATAACCCCAACAAGATCAACACAAACATGAGAAGTCCAAATTCTCTTAATCTTTTATGGTCAAGGGTTAACACCCTAAGAGTCTTTCTTTTGGGCTTAAAGATTAACAAGAGAAGAGAGATCATTCCTAAAAATGATAACGAGTAAAATGCTTTTCTTTTTAAAATTATTGATAGGTGTTTTGATAATTCAGATAACGTCAGAGAATTTTCAAAAAAATTTAAATTTATTTGAGTAATCATCGTAACTAAAATAAGAAACATTCCTAGAGTCGTGTACTTCACGAATTGGGCTTTGTACCAATCTGTGGAATCATCTAAAAAAATAAAATAGAGCAAACCAAGCCCTACAGGAAAAAGAAAAACGTAATTATAATTTAAAACAACTCCCGTAAAGCAGAGCATTCCATACATAAGTCCGGAACGATAAGTGGAACTTTTCACACACCACAGGATCGACCATATCCAAATGACTGAAAAATAGGTTGTAGCACTTACGAAAGGATCTTTTTTTAAAAATAATGAAAATGACCAGGTAGAGACAAGTGCAAACACTCCAAGCATGGATAACCGTCTGGAGATAAAAAATCTTAAAATGCCATAAAATGCAAGTAAGTAAAAACTTAAGTTAATAAAATAGAAATGCATGTTCCATCCAAGATTTACTAAATGAGGAAATCGTTTAAACGGAAAGAAATTAAAATGTAGAAAATTCCAGATTTGTCCGTGCATTTTTTCTTCAGCATCAACTATTAACTTAAGAGTCTCAAGATTGGTTAAGAATGGAAAACTTGGCATACTGACGATGAACATTGAAATCGTCATAAAAAGAACTGTTTTTTCAAAAGAATCTAGATATCTGTACTCTGTAAACTGAGTCGAAACTGACTCCTCTATAATTTTTCCCCTTGTAGGCCAGGAATAAAACAAACCTAGGACAACAAAAAATCCCCAAAAAAAATGTCTAACCATACCCTCGGGTATGAATGACATGAGGTTGAAAATAATCATCATTGTTGAATAACCAATAATCAATCGATAAAGTATACGGTCAACAGTTGAATTTGCCCTAAAGTAGATCTTTAAGCGATGGTCTATTTCTTTACCGAGTAAATACCACTGGCCACTCATGAATAATAAGTAAGCAAGCATCAAAAGGCTTTGCATGAAAATATTAATCGCCAGGGTTTTCTGAATCCAAACAGGTAGAAGCAAAAAAGAAAAATAGATAAGTAGCCGATTTAAAAAGAATTTCGACTTATCCCAGATAATATTTGATTTTTTTACTAAAGTATCTTCCATAATATCCGATTAGAACCGTGGGATAAGTCTCTTGTCCCACCATAGACCAGCGAAAAAGAGAGGAGACGTAGTTCACCTTCTCTCTTTTTCACTTTTCTTAAACCACTTCCGTCAATGGTAGCTCACTTTCTTCCCACTTGCGACAAATATGTCCCGTGCTAACCTTAGATTGGGTTTAAAGGATTTATACCCGACTCTCTCAGTAGGCCTACTTTCAGGAGGAAAGATCTGGGAATTGCATTCGGCTCTATTGGTACAGGTCTTCCTAAGGATATCGTTCAGCAAATTCTGGAAGCTGAAAAAATACCTATTCAGCAAATGGAAGCAAGAAAAAGTAAAATCAATGATAAAAAAACTCTCGTAGGAGAAATCACCAAACTTGTTGAAAGTCTTCGTAGCGAGGTGATGAAAAATAAAAACGCAAGAAGCTTGAGAGAACTTGCCGTCAATACCGGCGACAGTAAAGATGTACTTGTGAGCGCAGACAAGAACATAGCTGAGCCTTCAAAATATCAACTGGAAATTCTTCAGCTGGCACAAAAATCCTCGGCACTTACAAATGGTGTTGAAGATAAAGATAAAACATACGTTGGCGTTGGATACATCGGTTTGACACTGCCAAACGGAGAGGAAAAAGAAATTTATATTGATGAAGAAAATGCCAACTTAACTGGGATCGCAAAAATCATAAATAAAAACCCTGAGCTTGGGTATAGGGCAGTGGTTGTTAATGATGGCAAAGATGAAGATGAACCATGGAGGCTTATGTTATCCATGTCTGAGACAGGGGATAAAAACAGAGTAGATTTCCCATATCTTTATTTGGTTGATGGTGAAATAGACCTGGTTTTCGAGCAAGAAAGACCTGCACAAGATGCCAAGATTAAATTAGATGGATTTGAAATTGAAGTTCCTGGCAACAGGGTCGCTGATTTGATACCTGGAGTGACAATGGAGCTAAAGAAAGCAAAACCAGGTGAAGAAATAACAATTGAAATAAATGAGGATATTCAAAAAATAGGTGGAAAAATCAACACTCTTGTTGATTCGATCAATAATGTTTTAAAGTTTATTAAAGACCAGAATAGCATGGACGAAAAATCCGATTCATCAAGAACACTTGGTGGAGACTCCATGCTGCAGACGATTGAAAGCCGGATAAGATCTGCCATGTTTGCAACTGTTAAAACTGATAGAGGATCTCTAAGGGTTGGTGACATTGGAATTACTTTCCAACGGGATGGTTTATTAAAATTTGACCAGGCAAAATTTGAGGCATTGTTATCAAAAGACTACAAAGCAGTGACCGAGGTTCTTACAGGAAGATATTCAGTAGAAAATGGAAAGACGAATGGCTTTGTCGACATCCTTGACGAAACAGCTAGACTATTACTGGCTCCACCGAGCGGAACACTTCCAAATAGAAAAAATGGACTTCAAAGTCAGATAAGCCAAATAGATCGACAAATACAAAACCGTCAGAGAATTATTCAACAAAAAGAAGAAGTATTAAAAGCGAAATTCGGTAGATTAGAAGAAACCATATCCAAAATTAAAGGGCAAGGAGCTGGGCTTGCAGGTTTTGCCTCTGCACCAGGAATTTCTCAACTATGATATGATTGTCGGTATGACATAGGAGGGTCGAGATGAGTTATGGGTTAGGTGCATACAAAAAGACATCCGTTGAGACGGCGAGCAAGGAACAAATCCTTCTCATGCTATATCAAGCTGCCATCAAACATTGTAAAAAAGCAATTGAAGCAATTGAACAAAAAAACCTTGCAAAAAAAGGTGAATACATTGGAAAACTTCAAGACATTATCGTGGAACTTTCCAACAGCCTTGATTTTGAAGTTGGCGGTGAAGTTGCCAAAGAGCTCGCCTCTCTTTATGACTACATCCTCTACTCAAGCACCCAAGCAAATATCAAAATAGATAAAGGTTATCTTGAAGGTTGCTTAAAAGTCTTAAATACACTTTATGATGGATGGACTGAGGCGATAAAAAATATTAAAAATCAAAATAACACTACAAAGAGTGCATAATGAATAAAATGCTTGAACTCCTAGATGAATTTGTCTTGAAAGCAATCATTGTCACTGAGGAAATTCTAAAGAGTGATTTATTTGAAAATATTAACCTTGAAGATTTTACAGAAAATAGAGACAGGTTGTTCTTAATTATTGATCAAATATCTAAGAGTGTTAGCTGGGATGAAGTAGATGAAGAAAAGAAGTCTGACTTAAACAAAAAAATTGAATACATTAAAAAACTAGACGACAAACTTATTCTAAAACTACAGGAATATCAAACAAAACTGAAGCAAGAAATTGAACAAACTGTCCGTCAAAAAGACAATATTAAAGTCTACAATTTAAATGATGTAAAATAGTCGTGAAAAAAATTTTAATCATCCAGCTCGACGACCCATACTTTCTATTTGAGACTCTCCAAGTCTTAGAGAAATTAAATTATCAAATGAAAGATTTTGAATTAACGGTCTTGGCTGAAAAAAAATCAATTGATTCCATCTCAAATAGCATGATTCCGCTGATGAAAGGTCTTACCACTGACCCTTCTCAAGCACTATCAAAGGACTATGACTTATCTGTAAATTTTTCACTAAATGAAAAAAGCTGGGATTATCAAGACATCGTAAAGTCTACTCACAAAGTTGGGGCTTTAAGAAAAGAGAACAAACTGACTGTTGAAGATCTATGGACAACTTATCTTTTAACGCTAAAGAACGGTGCTCCGTTTCTCACTTTTCACCTCAGGGATATTTATAAAAACATTCTTGGAATAAAGTCTGTCCTTGAAATCAAAAACACACCAAGGTTACCAATCAAGCAAATAGCTTACGGAAGTAGCCTGCCTCAGGTATTTAATCCCGAGGAACAAGAGATTTTTATCACATTATTAACACAAAAACTTTCAATTCCAATCATAGATATATCTGAGGTAGACCTGATTGAGGATGTATCAAGAACACTTTACATAGGCCCCTCAAGCTTAGAAGTTTTACAGTTTTGCGAAGCGGGAGGAAAATCTATTTTTCTAACGTCATCGTTTCAAGGTTTTAATCTAATACCATACAGTGGTGATCATTTAATTATAAGCTCCAACGGAGGGACATTTTTGTCTTCTCCTTTGTTGAAAACAATTGAAAATGAAATCTTGAACAAAACAAATACCGACGGTCCTTTTTCTATTTACAAAATTGACAATCAGATTTTCAACGGTTCTTTTTTAAAAAACATACGATCACTCGATGGAAATTACCCATTTTATCAATCACATTTAATCCTATGGAACTATCTCTTAAGCATGAGTGATGTACATCTCGAAATTATGAAATGTACAGAAAGTCAGCTAGGTCTGATACGATCAAATACAGAAGCATTAAAAAAGTTAATACGAATTTACGAATATGCGATGGTTTCTATAGACCACATCTATCAGCAGGCAAAATCTCCATCTGCGGACCCTCAGATCATTGAAGAAAATATAAAAATATTACTCGACATCGATTCACTTTCAACTGAACTTGCTAAATCACATCGGCTATTAAGACCATTTTTAGATTTTTACCGTTTAAGGCGAAACCAAAACCTCGGAACATCTTTGATTGAACACTCACAAAACAATTATCTCATTTACGCCGAGGAGTACCAGGCCTTAAAAGGTCTTATGGAGTTATTATCAGTAACAATAAGTAAAAATGAAGTTATTATCTATTGATTTGAAGAGATAAAATAAATACCTTTATATTGTGGACAATAAACCCAGCGCTCTCAATGAAGACATTGATTCAAGAAAAACGATTTTTATCGATCCTCAAATTATTTCAGATTTCCCTGAGTGTCATTTCTTAAATTTCCTCCCTCTAAACAACAAAAATCCAGATGTATCCTTTCTAAAAAATAATCATCAATTAATCCTTGAGACATCGGATGGAGACCGTACATTATTTCCTTACTTCCTAAAAAACATCCTCTCGCTACTTAAAATTAATCTACCTAACGCCAATCATTTCCCTCAGGATGCCTTTGAATCTTTTTTAAAAACTACACAAAACATAGAAAAAAAAATTTTCTCGAGTGTTTCTTCTGACACCAATCAAAACCTTAAAGACCTTTGGGATGAAATTATAAAAAAAGTTAATTCTATTTCATCAGAATCTCAAAGCTTAAATAGTTTAATGTCAAAATTACTCAACGTACCTTTTTTACAAAAATTTGAAAGCTCACTGCTTGTTTTACATCTAAAGGGACAAACAAAGGCAAAACTCTTTGGAGTTATATGGAGAGATGAAAAAACACAAAAACTGATTGAGGTAAAAGACTTTAACGTCCTCTTTCATTCCGTCAAGAAATCCAAAATAAAATCGTTCTCAACAGAGTATTTTATGAAAATTAATCTTCCATTCAATGGGAGTTTCTTGGCAAAAGAAATCATTTCAAAAAAATACAGTCTTGTAGCAATGGTTTCGAGGAATGATTTTTTGGCTTACAGCAAAAACGAGATCGAATTGTTTGAAACTTGCATTGATCTTCTACAGCCGCACTTTGAACGGCTCATTGAACAGGAATTTTCTGATAAAAAAATCTCTGAATTTAGGACCTGTTTGAAAGATTTTCCAATTCCAGTCAGAATTAAAAACACTCAAAATGGAACATATTTTTTAAGTGACTCTTATATAAGCAATATCCCAGACAAAGACATCTTCTTCCACAAAAGGGTGAAATCAAATTTTATTATTGATCTTTTTGATTGTGATGAATTAAGGCATTATGCATTTGATCTTTTTCATTTTCAAAGAATTTCACTTCTCGGTGAATTACTCAACACTTTGAGGCATGAATTAAGTAATCCACTCTTTGGCCTTAAACTAAGTGCAGAACTCTTTGAGCAATCAGGTCTAGACCAATCAAATTCCATTTTGATTGGTGAGGTTAAAAAAAATATTATCCGGAGCCAGAAAATTATTGAAAATTTTTCGAATTTATACCAAATTCAGAATGAGTCCAAGTTGATTTCAATCAAAAAAATTATTGAAGAATCAATTGTTCTTTCTAAGAGCGAGAGCAGAGAAATTAAAAAAATTATTAATTTCGGGATGAATACTGAAGAACTACAAATTAATGTTCCTGGAATATTTGTCATTCAAATTTTATTTAATCTTATTGTAAATGCTTCTCAGGCTATGAAATCTCAAGTTTATCGTCCAGAACTCAAGATTTTGATTAGCAGATCATCCACTGAGGTTTTTATTGATATGATTGATAATGGGCCAAATATACCAACTGAACAAAGCTCACAAATTTTCAAACCATTTTTTACAACAAAGTCACAAGGAACAGGACTAGGGTTAGTCTTATCTAGAAATTTAGCATTAAAAATGGGTGGTAATTTAGAATATTTGATTAATAATAAACCTACGGGAGCACACTTTAGATTAACATTGCCAATTTCATGAAAAAATTTTTAATCATTGAAGATGAAATCTTAATTCAGCAATCTTTGAAAAAACTGCTTGAGCGACGCGGTTTCGAGATTGACGTTTCAGCGAGCGGTAAACAAGCAATTGAATTCATATTAAATCACGATTATGACAGAATTATTTGCGATTTGATGCTCCAGGATATTTCTGGTTTTGATGTTATTGAGGAGTCTAAAAAAAAGTATCGTCCAAAAGAAATTTCCTCAAAATTTATTATCATGACAGCTTACAACTCACCTCAAGTACTCAACAGGGCAAACTCCTATCAATGCCGCCTTCTAAATAAGCCATTTGATGATCTTGAACAAGCCTTAAAAATTATGGTGGAATGAAATGATAAAAAAAAACAAAAACATTAAAATTGTAGGCATTACCCTTAAACCCAATTCCACCCCGGAGTTTTATAGACTTCTACCAAATTTATGTGCTTGGCTCTTAAAAAGACAAAAACAAGTCGTATTTAAAATTGATGAGCAAGAAAGAGTTCATAAGTTTTTTAAAAATAAATCAACTGAATCCCTTTCTTTTTGGAGTTCAACTAAGTTCCATAACAAGGTAGATGTAATGATTTCTTTAGGCGGAGATGGAACCCTCATTGGTGTTTGTCGACGCATAAACAGAAAAATACCTGTTCTTGGAATTAATCTAGGACGGCTTGGATTTATTACAGAATTCAATCAGAACGAGTATTTTGATAAGCTAAGCGAAATACTTGCGGGAAATTTTGAAGTCACTGTAAAACCACTTTGTCATGTTTCAATTATTCGTAAGGGTTTGTTACATTTTCAAGATTATTTTTTTAATGATGCGGTTCTTGCTAAAAATGACATCGCAAGAATGATTTATATCAGAGCTGAATATCATTCTGAACATATCTATAACTTGGCAGGAGATGGAATAATCATCTCTACTCCTATGGGATCTACTGCCTATTCCATGGCGGCAGGGGGCCCGATCGTTCATCCTGACGTGGATTGCCTGATATTAACACCAATTTGTCCACACTCTTTAATTCATAGACCTTTTGTTGTACCCGACACAAACCCCATAAGTTTGAAGATTCTCCCCCCACATCACTCAATGACGCTAACTATTGATGGGCAGGTAGCTATTAATATCGACGAGCAAGATCAGGTACTCATAAATAGTTCAAAAATGAAAAAGATTTCTCTGATAAGAAACCCCGATCGTTTCTACTTTGAAACTATCAGAGATAAGTTTCTCACTAATAAAAAAGATTAGAAGATTTCGCAATTCACAATTGACCGTACGTAAATAGTCCGTAACATAAGAGTATCACCAAAGATACGGAGAGTATACGTATGGCAAATGATTTCCATCTTAAAAAACTTATTATTCAAAATTTTGCAACATTCAAAAATCAATCAATCGATTTCAAGCAAGGATTTAATGCAATTATTGGTGAAACAGGATCAGGTAAAAGTCTCGTCTTGGATGCTTTGCAACTCATCCTGGGTGCAAGAGCTGACAAAAAAATCGTAAGAAGAGAGACCGAATATTCACTCATAGAGGCTTCTTTTTATTGCGAAGACGAAAACGTGAGATCATTTCTTGAAACTGAAGGTTTTCCGATAGAGGAAAAAGAAATTGTCATAAAAAGACTAATTTATAGAAATGGTAATACGAAAAATTATATCAATCATCTTTCATGCACGGTAAACTTCTTATCCACCTTCTCCAGAAAATTTATTGATCTCGTTGGACAATTTGAAAATCAAAAACTTCTTTCTGATCATTACCAAATCCATCTTTTAGATCAATTTGCAAAACAAGGTCATGAAGTCATTCAATTTCAATCGAAACTTAGTGAATTCAAAAAACTTAAAAAAGAAATTGAGCAATTATTGGAATCAAAAAATTCAAGGAATCAAAGAATTGATTATCTTAATTATCAACTCGAGGAAATTGAAAAACTCAACCCCTCCACTCCGGATGAGGAACATCTTTTAAGAAAAAAAACACTCATGATGGGCTTAGAAAAAACTCAAAAAATTTGTTATCAGGCGAAAAGCTGTCTTGAAGGAGACGAGGACAAACCAGGAGTGGTAGAGCAATTTAAGCACTTAGGTCATCTCTTTAAAAAAAATTCTGATATCTTTGAAGATTTTTCGGATTTACTTTTAGAGATTGAAGATAAGGTTCAATCTCTTCTTTCCAATATTGAGAAAAAATTGAACCTTGAGATAGAACCGGATGAGCTAGAAAAGATACTAGAACGAATCGATAACTATCAAAGAATCAAAAAAAAATTTGGTGGTTCTATTGAATCGATCCTTCAAACTCAAATTGATTTCTTAAATGAAAAGAAATTCCTCGAATCTTTAGAAATAAACCTTGAGGATATCTCCACTAAAATTATTTCAATTGAAAAAAGTCTTATGGTAATGGCAAAAAATATTCACCTCAACAGAATTACATTTGGAGAAAAACTTGCAAACGAGATCACAAAAAAAGTACGTAATTTAAAAATGACTGGTGCCACCATTAAGCTTGTTATTGAGGAGTTAGAACACTTATCAGAAAATGGTATTTCTAAAATAAACTTCATTGCTGAAACTAATCCTGGTGAAGGCTTCTTTAAGATCAAAGATATCGCCTCTGGTGGAGAACTCTCTCGAATATTACTAAGCCTGAGACAAATCTCCAGCGCTCAGGACTCCATCAGCATTTTTCTTTTCGATGAAATAGATACCGGCATCGGAGGAGAAACAGCAAACTGTATCGGAAAAGCACTTACCGAGGTTGCACTACATGGGCAAGTCATTGCAATCACCCATCTTCCTCAAATCGCTCAATTCGCAGAATCATTGATCATCGTTAACAAAGATATTGAGGCAAAAAATGAAGAGGCAAGAACAGAGTCTAAAATTAGAGTTGTTTTAGGAAAAAAAATAACTGAAGAGGTGAGGACAATGACTCAACTATCATAAACCAATCTAACTTAAGTTTTCAAAATTTAAAGCTTGGTATTTGGAACACCAACCCTGGAAATTCAATTGTGATAGTTATAATTTCACAAACTGTAGGCTGTGGTTCTCTATGTAAATAAAACTTTTACTCTGAAGTGCATAGCCATTATTCACATAGAGGGAGTTAGTCCCTGGCAAAACAAATTGATCTTTTACGTGACTATGGCCGCCCAAAACAAAATCAAAATCTCCTCGAGTAATCCTACTGACTCCTAAGCGAAACTTATCTTTAACGACTTCAGCATCAAACGACCTTGAACCATTTTTTCTTGATAACTTAGAAGCTCTTTCTCCCAAATAGGAGAGGAGCCCATAGGGCATTATATTATCTGCAATAAACTTTAAGGGGGCTGACCTAATAAAAGAGAGGTACCTGTGGTAGCCAAGGTTCTCAATATCGTATTCATCTCCGTGGGAGAAAAGATATTTTTTTCCTTCTATTATCTCTACTATCGGATTTTGAGAAAGTATTATTTCATCATTTTTCCAGATTTTTTTAAACAACTTTTCTAAATGGACATCATGGTTACCTTCAAAAAAATAAATTTTTCTACCATTCTTATGAAGATCAGTTATTTTTTGAAATTGGTGCTGATACAGCTTCAAGTATTCCTGATGTGGTCCACACATTAGGTCAAAAATATCACCTAAAAGTACGATAACATCAGAAGATGCCACAAGAGGATGAGAGAAAAAACTTAATAACAAACGATCGCCATCATCTCCAGGGCGTTTGATATGAACATCAGAAATTGCAACAATCTTACTCACGCATCACTTATATCACTAAGATCGCTCTTTATCCTCTCAAAAATGAATTTTTCAAGATACTTTTGGCTGTTTTTATCAATAGAAGTAAAGGCACAATTAATTCTCCAAACCTTATAGGGGAGGTTATTGAATTCATCAGGCTCTACCTCCAATATACTTCTGATAGAAGAAGTAACTACCGTCATCCAGTCTTTGGTCTTAATTTCCATGGACTGTATGGAATCGTTAACTTGAAAAAACTTAAGCTCCATTTTAGATACTAGAAAAGAAAAACCACCAGAACTTAGATCAAAACAATCCTTGGTAAAACGCTGACTCATTGTATTTAACATGGTCACCGATTTAGAAAATGTGAGCTTGACCTCAGAGGACTCATGAACATGTAACCTTAGGCTCTTTCTTCTCTCAACCTGACCTGCAAGAATTGGAATCTTTAAAAAATACCTTTGTGGTGAATCAATCGACTTTAAACTACATCTTAGGAGAGCGAGGGATTCAGGAATATAAAGATCTACCCAATCCTGAAGATATATTAATTCATGAACTATTTTTTCTTGCCCCTCAATGGGCGAAATACAAAAATCCTTGCGGTTTTTTCTCATATACTCAATTCGAACTTGCCCAATATGCTTGGTATTTCCAAAAAACTTCCAGACAAACACTTCCGATTTGCGAATATTTGCCCCTGACAAAAGGTTCATGATGATACCCTCGTCTTGAATCTTCATGAGTTTATTATGATTATCCAAAGCCTAGACTCCGTAAAAACCTTCCGGACCGGTTAGGACCGGAAGGTTTTGGGCTTAAAACAGCAACACTTCCAAATTCTCATTAACCAACTAACCTCAGGGCAGAATTACCAATGGCGTTAGCTTGCACCAAAGTAGCTGCACCTGCGGCTACTTTGATTTGAGCAGAGGCAAGTTTTGCAGCGGATTCTGCGACATCAACGTCTTGGATACGTGAACGTGCAGACTCCTGATTGACAATAGCCACATCTAAATTATTAATTGTTGTGCCTAATCTTGATTGCAAAGAACCAAAACTAGCTCTATAAGCGCTGACTTTTCCAATAGCATTATCAATGCGCTCTAAATTATCTAAAGCATCTGATTTATCTCTTACATTTGAACCAGCTATACCAAGGCTCTCAGCAGAGGAATCAGACAAGCTTGAATCAATTTCAATTAAGTTGTCATCCCCACTAAATGCTCCCACTTGGAACTGAAGCACTTCACCTTTACCACTTAATAGCTGGCGTCCGTTAAAAGAAGTGACTTTTGAAATACGGTCAGCTTCCTGAACCAATTGATCATACTCTAGGGCGAGATAACCACGGTCCTGGTCACTCATAGAATCGGAAGCAGACTGGATAGAGAGCTCCCGAAGTCTTGTGAGGATGTTACTGGTCTCGTTCAAACCTCCCTCGGCGGTCTGAACCATTGAGATGGCATCGTTGGCATTTCTTGTTGCCATACGAAGGCTTCTGGTCTCTGCTTCGAGCTTGTTAGCGATTGCTAAACCTGCAGCATCATCTGCAGATTTATTAATCCTTTTACCAGAAGACAGTTTTGAAAACTCAGCTTCCTGGAGAGAGTTACTCGTCCTCAGGTTTCGCTGTACCTCTTGAGAGGCAATGTTGGTGTTGATTCTTAAGCCCATTCAACGTACTCCTTGAAAGAATCGTTAGAACCATACCTTTATGGTAGAGTTCGCATTCCCTTATCGAAATAGTCGGATAATACTTGAGGCTTGATCGGAAAAATTGACAAAAAAAATTAACAATTTAAGCAAAAATGACTACTTAGACAAAACCAGAAAACTCCTAAACTCTTGATAGTTCGTAACTGGCTCATTAAATTTTAACACAAGAGGACCAAGGCTTCTTGCTGAGAGCCAGCTCCAGTTCTCTCCTGTGCACCACCTAGACTCCGGATTCCAATGTGGAAACAGGGCCAAAGGCTTTTCTATGATTAAAATTGAGTGTTTCAATCTTAATGAGGCACATACTAAACTGAACCATAGGGATGATGAACAATGAATTGCATTCTCCATGTGGTACCAAGTAAGAACATCTAATTTTTCTTCAAAATTAAGTTGCAAAGAAATCATCAGGAATGCTGAATTCTATGGATTATAGAAGATGTGGAATAACCATCGATAAAGTTCAAAGAAAAAACATCACCACCATTTTCAATAACTTCTTTTCCACCGACGATTTGATCGATCCTCCAATCTCCTCCCTTTACGAGAATGTTTGGCATAATTTTTTTTATAAGATCAAGAGGTGTATCATCATGGAAGATTTCTACAAAATCTACAGACTTTAGTTGTGACAAAACAAAGCGACGGTCATTTTCATTGTTTATGGGGCGATCACTCCCCTTAAGACGCTTTACACTTGCATCAGAATTTAGTCCTACAATAAGTAAATCACCAAGTTTTTTTGCCTCAGATAAATAGCTAACGTGACCCTTATGAAGAATATCAAAACAGCCATTTGTAAAAACTATTCTTTTGTCTTTGTTTAAAAATAGGAAATTATCTAGTTCAGTACTAAACATCATTTAACCCTAATAACTTTTGAACCTGAAATACGGTTTTGAAGATCAAAAAACGCGAAAAGACCTAAACTCACAAAGCTCAAAAGACTAAACAGTGAACGTAGAAGTAAAGATCCCAAGGAAAGTGAGGAATTATCTAAGCCTGTTACTCGAATTCCAAAAAAATTTTTGCCAAAAGTGGAATGGTTTGCCTTATCGAAAATAGAAAAATAAATAATGTAAAAACCGCAAAAAAGTGTAACAAAAAGTGGTGTCATCTCGTCAGGGTAAGTTGTCCACACCTGTACTAGATCCATTCCGATTGTTTTCGCCATAATAACCAAAACAATTCCCAAAATAGTTGTCAACAACAGTAGGTCTATCAAATAGGCAAAAATCCTTTGCGTCTTAGACGCATTTACGAGGATTTTTTCTTCAACCATGCTCGTATCTTCTTCGGAATGAGTAAGCCCAGACTGATTTTGATTGTAGAAGATGGAGAGATCATTTTGGTAAACATTCATCTCTTTTTTTGGAGCTGGAGTAACTTTAATGGGATTAACAGTAATAGCCCGTTCATTAACGATTGGTTTGATTTCAGAAATTTTTTGAGTATGAAATCCTAACCCAGAGGTGATGGGTTTAAAGTTTAATTCAAAATCTTCATCCGAAAGTGGAGGATTATTTTTAGCATTTTTTACTTGTTCCAAATTCATAAATCTCCCTTTCTCTTATCTTACCAACTCTAAACTCAATTAAGCAAACTTTGGATCATCATCCCTGCACCAACTGCTAATGCAGTGGGTGTTCTAAGAATTGGGGTTGGTAAAGTTATGGGTCTAATATTTTTTTGAGAATATAGGTAATTCAACTCAGTAAGAGAAAAACCACCCTCTGGGCCAACAACAAGTAATTTCTTAGATGGGACGGTAGTAACAGCCCAGTTACTTCTCTTGGACTGGGAGTCTAAGAGTAAAACTTCATGATATGAACTCCAAGGTATTTGATCCCAATTTGAGAAAAATAAATGAGGCGCATACGGTGCATTTGACTGTTCTACACCGGAAATTATTAGTTTATGAACTCTTTCCCTCTCTGGAAACTTCATTTGGGAAAAATCTGATTTAATTAAATGTATATTTTCAAAACCAAGTTCTGTTGCCTCCTTTAGGCATAGTTCCAAAGCCTCACGTTTTGGCATACAAAGTGCTAAATCAAATTGATATTTTCGCTGATAGTTAAATACAGCTAGAGTCTTTAGATGAATCTCTTTTTTTGAAATATTCATCACTAAAGTTCTTACTTGAAGCCCTCTCCCATTCAGAAGAAGTACTTCCTCGCTTGTGCTTAATCTTGCGACTCTTAAAAGATGATGAAGAGATTCATCCACTAAAAGAATGTAATCATCTTTTTCGACTAAAGACTCCAGAAAATACGCCCTCATGACTAACTCTTCTTAAATAGAAGGGCAGACCAATCTCCCTTTTGGATTTGGTACATAAGCTGAAGCCCAGAAAAAGAATAAATTTTAATAATATGATCTACCTGATGATTAAGTAAACCCGACAAAATCAAAAAGCCGTGAGAGTTTAACGAAGAAACTAGAGCATCTCTTTCAGCAATGAGGATTCCCTCCAGAATATTAGCAAATATTAAATCATAACCTGGAAGCAGTTTTTCTCTAAAGTCAGGTAAAAGAAGTCTGAAATTACTGTTTTCTAAGTTATTGATAATCGCATTTTGATAACAATTTTTATTGGCCTCTGGATCTATGTCAAAAAAATCAATATTAGCTTCTGGATAAAATTTAAAAACAGAGAGACCAAGTATACCTGACCCTGAACCAAAATCTAAAACTGTTTTAACATCCGTACCAAGAATTTTTTCAGTAAATATTTTTAAACAAAGAAAAGTTGTTTCATGGCTACCGGTTCCAAATCCCATACCAGGGTAAATAAAAATCTTCTCTTTACTTTGTGATCCATGCTCCTGCAGCCATGAAGGAACAATTTCTAGTTGTTCATTCACGCAGATGGGCGAGTAGTGTTTCTTCCATTCAACATTCCAGTCCTGAGATAATATTTCTTCTACCTGTGCCTCACAAAGAAGCTCTCTTGTCACAAAGTTTAAAAAGTGGTTTGCATTATTTTCATCTAAAAAGAAGAATCTGCAGGTAGTGGGATGACAAAATATTTTTTCCTCAACTTCGTCCAACACATGCTGGGGTAAATCTCCACCAGAATAAGATCGTTCTCCAAGAATCTCATCAACCTCTGGTTCTGTTAGGGAGAATTCTTCAACACCCAGAGTTTCGAATTCGCTAATAGCCATAGATTCAAGATTAATTTTTTGAGCCATAGTAGGTTGATAATGAAAAAGTGTCACAATCCAATAAGTTTCCATAAATTTCCTTTATTCTTAGCACTTATAACTCATTTAATTTCTGATGTGAGGATAAAAAAATTACAATTACGGGTGTTTTCTTGCTTAAAAATGAACTTTTCTGATAAAAGAAAATTCCATATGAGTAAAATCTTCCTAGTAGGAATAGCCGGCGGTTCAGGGTCAGGAAAAACAACCTTTGCAAAGAAAGTGATGAGGGCAGTAAATAACTCCTGCTCTTCACTGTTGCACATGGATTCTTATTACCTACCTACAGTGCCCCAATTGAACGGAATGGTGAATTTTGATCATCCAGACGCCTTTGACTGGGACTTACTTCGGACACACCTTAGTGATTTAAAAAATGGGCATCGAATTCATTGTCCAGTATATGATTTTTCTACATCAAGTCGAACGACTAAATATGAAAACATAGGACCATGCAAAGTGGTCCTTTTTGAGGGCATTTTTAGTTTGTATGATCAAAAAATCAGAGATTTATTAGATATCAAATGCTTTCTTCACGTAGAAGCAGATATAAGATTCACCAGACGTCTTCACAGAGATGTAAGGGAGCGAGGTCGCTCACTTGATTCCGTTATTTCCCAGTACTATGACACAGTAAGACCTATGTATCAAAAATACCTTGATCCACAAAAGCAATATGCTGACTTCACTGTTGGAGAGGAAACCGACGTTGCTGCTTTAATTCTTTCGGCACGAATAAAGGAATTTCTAGATAATCGTACTCATAATGAGACATCCACTGAAAATTTTGAATTTAGCCAACTTCAATAAGTCTTTGATCCACTAAGTCTTTTGAGCTAATGTCTTTTTTATCCATCACTCTTGAATCCATCAAGGAAGGTCATGAAACATCAAAATTTTAGTCTTATACCTATTGGTGGCGTTCAAGAGATAGGATCTAATATGACCCTTATTCGAACTCCGAATGAAGAGGTTGTCATCGATTGTGGAATGCTATTCCCCTACGAGGAATGTTTCAATATTAACTATCTTATTCCTGATTTTTCAATATTAGATCCCAACCGACTGACTGCCATTATTATCACACACGGGCATGAAGACCACATTGGCGGACTAGCTCATCTTTTAAAATCTTTTCCAGACATCATTGTTTACGTTAGTCGCTTCACCCTCCACTTGATTCAAAAAAAACTTATTGAACAGAAAATTCATTTTAAGTATGTCATCTATAATGAACACTCTCATCTTAGTTTTAAAGATGTTGACTTGTATCCAGTTCATGTAAACCACTCCATCCCTGAAACTTTTGGCGTAGTTATAAGAACCAAGGATAAAAATTGGGGGGCGTTGTATATCTCTGACTTCAAAGTAGACCTTGCGGCAACTCATGAGCGTCCCATTGACTTGGCAAGAATCAAAGAAAAAATGAAAGAATGCAGAAAAACAGCTTACTTTTTAGATTCAACCAACATCCTCAACGATATGAAAACAACGACAGAGGGAGAGCTGAATGCTAATCTAAAAAATTTGATGGAAAGGGATGAAAATCGAATTTACATTACGCTGTTTGCTTCCAATGTTCATCGTATGGATTTAATCACCAAGCATGCCAAAGATGCAGGAAGAAAAGTTGTGATCATGGGCAGATCACTAAAAACTTACATAGAAGTTGCTTTTGAAACTAATCATACTAGCTTTCCACCTGAATACTTCTGTGAACCAGAACAAGTTAAAAATGATGATGGGAAAATGCTAATTTTCTTATCTGGTTGCCAAGGCGATTTTCTTTCAGCACTGAGGAGATTTAGTTATGGAGAAGATACTAATTTAAAACCTCGTCCTAGTGACCTCATTATTTTTAGTTCAAAAGTTATTCCTGGCAATGAGAAAAAAATATTTCGGATTTACAATAAACTAACAGAGTTTGGGATGCATATAATAACCGCAAATGATGATCTTATTCATGCCTCAGGGCATCCAGGCAAAGAAGATTTAAGGCTTTTATTAAAAAACTTTACCCCCAATTTTTATTTCCCTATCCATGGGGAATCTTATCTTTTAAAAAAACATTCTGACTTCATTAAAAACCAATATCCTGAAATATCCTCTCACTTAATTTATAACTACCAAGAAGTCATCTTTAATGAAGACACAATCAAAATAGGTAATCTTGATGCTAAAGATCCGAAGTTAATCCACGGAAAATCATTGGAAATTGAAAAAACTCAAATCTCTCAAAGAAGAAAAATGGCAACTTTGGGAGCGGTGTTTATCAGCTACAGAAAATATTCTCAAGAATTAGAGATATCACTTTTTGGGCTACCACTTAGCGCTGATGAAGCAAAGGATAAACTAAAAAACATTTTGCTTGATCAAATCAATAAGAATTTAAACACAAGGGATGATGAATATTTTAAAAATCAATTAAAAATTCTCACCAGACAGTTTTATAATAATTATCTAGGTTATAAACCATTAACTGAAATTCACCTTTTTTCTTAAAAGGTTTGTAAATTTTAAGAATAAATTTTATGGAAACTGCGGCGATTGTCCTTATCTCTTTAACACTTTTTATCCTGGTTATTGTCTTAGTTCTCCTGACAATAATCATATTTAAAGTAATCTCTCAAAATCCAAATCTTCCTTTAAATATTGGGAAAGATAGTCGGCCAAAAGATGTCGCTAGATCTGATTTTCATCCAGAAATACTAGAGCGCATCACAAAGCTAAAAGAAATTTCTAAAAAAGAGAGCGATCTCTACTGTCCCAACCACCCAAAAGAGCCAGGGGAGGTGCAATGTGCGATCTGTGACAAACACTTTTGTTCTTCCTGCGTAAAACCCTTCAAATCTCTATATTTTTGCAAAATCCACCTCCCAATGGTCATGAGGAATGAGTGGGAAGAGATTCTTAAAATAGAAGCCTCTCCTGATGCCCCTCAGAATGGAGTCAGCCTTTACGACGCAAAGAAAGTTTTGTTTGATGAAAAAAATATACCTACATATATTGAGACCCATTATAAGATTAATGTTGATCACAACCACATAGAGACTTATTTTGTACTCTTTTCAATGAAGCCTGATGCAGATCAGGTTAAAAAACATTTTGAGTAATAATTAAACCCATCACATAGGATATGCGATGGGTTTAAAAACTAAATTTGAGAATCCTGTCCTCTTTCATTCTTTTTCATAAATGATGGAGTATCAAACTCATCTTCATCAAAATTAAAAAAACCAAGTTTTTCAGCAATCGACTTTATTCTGGACTCTCTGTTCTGTGCCGCCTGGCTTGAAATGTTATTCTGAGCAGGCTCAGAATTGTCAAAGTGTGAGTATTCCTGCCTCTCTACAACTGGAGGTGCTTTGGGAGCAACTGGAGCAGAATTTAAATGTGATTCAAAATTTTTCTGAGATTCATATTTTGAAGCTGCTGTCTGTAACTTCTCGGCCCAATTAATTTTAGGTCTTGAATTTTGCAAGTCAGATGTTTTTGCATTTTCAAAATCAAAACTACTCTCAGATTTAACGTTATATTCACTTCTTGGATTTGAAGGAATATTTTCTTCCCTAACTTCAATCCTTGAAACAGGAATTTCTGTTTTTATTGGACTGTTCATTGTGGTGTTCGAGTTGAGGTTTGATGTATTCACCTGAGGATTAATGAAATTATCCTGAACTGTTGAATTACTAACTGCCATTTTTTGGTTAGTTTGAGGATGAATTGAAAGTGGAGCATCTTTTCGTCCTATCTGAAGTCCTGTTGCTATAACAGTTACTTTAACTGCATCTCCAAGACTCTCATCTATTACTGTACCAAAAATTATTTCTGCGTCCTCATCAGCCGCTTCCATGATAAGGGTTACAGCCTGGTTTGTTTCATGAGTTGTTAATGAACTGTTACCAGTAATATTAATAATAATTCCTGTTGCTCCATTGATGGATACATCTTCAAGGAGGGGAGAACTTATCGCCTGTTTTGCAGCTTTGAGAGCACGTTCTGCACCAGTAGCCGTTCCTGTGCCCATGAGAGATAAACCCTTATTGGTCATAACTGTAGACACATCTGCAAAATCTGCATTTATAAGTCCAGTATTATTGATTAAATCTGAAATACCCTGAACAGCATTTAAAAGAACCTCATCTGCCGCCTTGAATGTATCTACCAGAGAAAGATTTTCACCAGCGAGTTGAAGCAAACGTTGATTTGGAATACAAATAAGTGAATCAACTGATTCTTCTAGAGATCGAATGCCATCCTCTGCCTGTCGTGATCGTTTTTTACCCTCAAAGAAAAAAGGCTTTGTGACAACCCCAACAGTTAAGGCTCCTAGCTCACGAGCAAGTTTCGCAATTACGGGAGCGGCACCAGTGCCTGTCCCACCACCCATACCGGCGGTTACAAAAACCATATCAGCACCATCTAACACCTCAGATAACTTTTCATAATCCTCAATGGCCGCCTTACGACCTACTTCCGGGTTAGCTCCAGCTCCGAGACCTTTCGTCACATTACCACCAAGCTGTATCTTTGTTCCTGCTAGATTGGCAGCCAGTGCCTGTGAGTCAGTATTGGCGACAATGTATTCAACTCCCGTTAACCCAGCACGAATCATCGTATTGACAGCATTACATCCACCACCCCCAACACCAATTACTTTAATTTTAGCACCATCAACAAGATGAGAATTATCCGCGATATCGAACATAAAGAGGTTCCTCCGGTATTAGAAAATTTCTTTGAAAACGTTTTTAATTGATTTACTAAACTTATCAAACATATCAGTTTCATCTTCGAGCTTTTGTTCTCGAGTTCTTGCTTGAGAAAGATTGGTTGATTCTTGGATAAGACCCAAGACAGTTGAAAACTTTGGATGCTGCATGGCTGTCGTCATTCCACCAAATGCCACGGGATATCCCATCTTAACTGGCTTTTCTAAACAGTACTCAGCAAATTCACTTAAGTGCCGGATAAGAGCACCTCCGCCTGTTAAAACGTATCCTCCATTTATTTCATTTTGAAGATTTTTTTCTACTATAATCTCATTAATCACCTTCAATAATTCTTCTGCTCGAGCTCCTAAAATTTCAGCTACAAAACTTAAGGGTACTTCTCGTGGCTTTGTTCCGGATAAACCCTGGACAGTTAAGTAAGTTTCATTCTTATGAGTGGTCAGAACAGTTCCATGGGTGAGCTTGATCCGCTCTGCCTCGTTATGGGGAATTTTAAGAGCTACAGCAAGATCATTAGTAAAGTGATTCCCACCTAATGGAATAATTTGTGAATGAAGGAGGCTACCATCTTTCCAGACGGCGAGGTCAGTTGTCCCTCCACCAATATCAACTAAAACGACACCAAGTTCTTTTTCTTCACTGGTCAGGACTGACTTTGAAGAAGCTATAGGTTGAAGAACAATTTGATTGGCCTGAAGGCCTGCCTGCTCAACACATTTAATTAAATTATGAATAAGTGGTGATTTACCAGTGACAATATGAACTTTTCCCTCAAGCCTGGACCCACACATACCAATTGGATTTTTGATACCTGAGGTATTATCCACCTTGAATTCCTGAGGAATGACATGAAGGATTTCACGGTCTGTAGGAATTAAAACTGCTTTGGCAGCTTCTACAACTCTGTCAACATCAGCCTGTGTGATTTCTTTATTTTTTACAGGAACAACTCCTGAGGAGTTAAAACAATAAATATGATTACCAGCTATTCCCACAGTTGCAGAATCAAGCTCATCAATCCCGGCCATCAATTTAGCTTCTTCTATGGAACTGCGAATACTTTCAACTGTTTTTTCTATATTTACAACCGAGCCTTTCTTTAGTCCCTGACTCGGGTGAGATCCAACTCCAAGTATATCTAAATTCTTATCGGATTTTTGTGCAATGAGAGTGCAAACTTTTGTAGTTCCAATATCTAAAGCGACAATCACACTTTTGGTACTCATGAGATTCCCTTCTCAAAATCTCTTCAAATGAAGAGGGCAGATTCATTCTGACTAAAAAAGCATTCATAGCTTTTCTTAAATTTTAGATTTTGTCAGAAAACTTGACAACAACCTTTTTCGAATTTACCAGATTAATCGTTGTTGGGTATCTTTTATTCTTTCCAACATAAGCAACAATTTTTGAAAGCTTGATAAGTTTTTCTTCCCAAAAGTCTGCCCCCATAAACACACTGGTCGCCCTTCCTGAAAGTGCAAAAATCAAAGTTAACTCATTGTTTTTATTTAAAATAATCTCGGAAATTTGTTTTCGTAAATCTGTTTCAATTTTTTTTATAAATTGTGCTAATTGGGTGGGGGCAGTCGATTCAATTTGCTCCATGGATATCGCAAGCAGTGGAAGAGGATATGATAATTTTTTCTCAACTCTCATCAAGTTTTCATACTGAGGTTCATACATTTTAGAATTATCAGCAAGAATTGCCGAGTAATGTTCTTGCCCATTTGATTTATAAACTTGAATTTTTGCGAGGGGCTCAGGACACTCAAAATTAATTTTTAGCGTTTTTAAAACAGGGTTATACGAGATTCGGTAATCACTTAAAAAGTACTTCTCATCCAATTTCTCGTTCAAAATTTTTTCTTTAACATCTTTGAGAGAATGATTTTTTTCAAACTCTTTCATAAGCAAAATTGAGAGCATGCCTGAAGATTTTGAGGGACACTCACCAAAGTAAGTTCTGTAGTGAACATTCTTCTGAGTGAAACTATCAGGAACCGCAGACAAGGCATTGTATGATTTAAGTATCAAGACAAATACTAAAAAAGATTTTCGCATAGGTTAATCATAGGAGATTTTAACTTCCAATTCAAATTCAATTCCATAGAAGTGATCAATATTGGACTTAATAATTTTGAGGATAGATTGAAATTGATCCCAATTTCCATCTCCTAAATTTTCAATAAAATTGCCATGCTTTGGACTCACCCGGAGATCCCCCATTGAGAGCTCCTTTAATCCCAACAAATCGATAAGTCTTCCCGCTTGTAGCTCTCTTTTAGGATTTTTAAAAACACAACCACAATTCTTAGTAGAGAGTGGTTGAGTCTTTTTTCTATACTCTAGGTAGCCTTTTATTTTATCAGGTATCTCTGGGTCTATTCCCCTGTGAGAAATCACTGCACTTACGATGATCTCCCCACACTTTATAAAATGATTCTTTCTATAGGAAAAGCTAAGGGAGTTGATGGTCTCCTCTCTTAATTGACCTTCAGGGGTAACTATCCTAACTTTTTTTGTAAGTGAACCAATTTCACCCAAGTTAGTACCTGCATTCATATAAATGGCACCACCCAGGGAGGCAGGAATGCCTGTAAAAAAATCCCAACCAGAAAGGCTAAATTTTAGTGCATGATGAGTTAGATGATTAAGACCTAAAGAAGCAGGTAAGTCATATTCATCCCTTTGCTGATTCAAATAATTTGTATCAAAGTTAAAATCAAGATGAATGACAAGATCTTTGCACTTATGAGGAAGAATCTGATTTGCACCCCAACCGACAACAATATATTTTTTATGATGATTTTTAAGAATGGGCAGTAACTTTTGCAAGGAGGGTATGCTTTTTATCTCTACCAAATCTCCTCGAGACTTAAGCCTCATAGTTGTAAACTTTGTCAGATCTTGATCTAAAAATAAGAAACATCCATCTATGGAGGAAATCTCAGAAAAAAGATTCATAGTAATGTGATAATTTCCCTGATTTTTTTTGAGATTGCTCCTGCACCAAGAGTTACAAAAATTACGTCCTTACTTTTTCTTTCAGCGATCAGTGAACTCATCTCATCTAGTGAAGAAATATATGAAGCAATTTTTCCCTTTTGCTTCATTTCAGAAACTAAAGCTTCGGATGTGATTCCATCTATTGGTTTTTCAGAAGCAGGATAAATTGGGCCAATAAATAATTCATCTGTCCCTTCAAAACAATCCTGAAACTCAGTCCAAAAGTTTTGTGTTCTTGAAAATCGATGAGGTTCAAAAACCACACATAGGCAACGATTATCCACCTTCCTCAGAGTAGAGATGGTTGCTCTAATTTCAGTTGGATGGTGACCATAATCATCTATCACGACAAAATTACCTTTTTCGTAAAGCTTTTCAAGACGTCTCCCGACACCTTGAAAACTTAAAAGTCCTTTTTGAATGACCTCCCAACTTAGTTCTGCCTCTCGTGAAATAGCTATCGCAGCCAGTGCATTTGAAACATTATGATAGCCCATCATGTTCGTATGAATCCGCGAAATTTTTTCGCCTTTATGATAAAGGTCGAATTCCGTTCCGGAAGCAGAGAGTTCAATAGACCTTGCTATGTAATCACATTCCTCATCTTGAAGCTCAATTCCATACCAAATGATGGATCTTTTAACCGACGCTTTTATTTCAACAGAAGTTGAATCGTTGGCATTTAAGATAACTTTCCCGTAAAAAGGCAGCTTGTTAACAAATTTCTCAAAAGCTTCAACAATTTTATTTTTACTCCCATAATGATCCAGATGATCATCATCGATGTTGGTTACAGCAGCCATAATAGGATTTAAAAGTAAAAAAGACCCATCTGATTCATCCGCCTCAGCTATGAGATACTCCCCATCTCCCTTTCTTGCATTTCCACCAAGATTTCTCACTATTCCGCCAATCACATAAGTTGCATCCATAAGAGCTTCATGAAAAATGGTAGCGATGAGGCTTGTTGTGGTTGTTTTCCCGTGGGATCCTGCCACCGCAATTCCAAACTTTAATCTCATAAGTTCAGCGAGCATTTCTGCCCTACGGATCATAGGGATCTCCAGCTCCAGGGCTTTGATTACTTCTGGATTTTTATGATCAATGGCAGAACTATAAACAACAATATTAGCCCCATCAACGTTTTCAGATCTATGGCCAATAAAAACTTCAGCTCCCTTCTTTTTAAGATTTTCTATCACCAATGAAGAATTAATATCAGAACCTGAAACCTTATAACCAAGATCGAGAAGTATTTCAGCAATACCACTCATACCAATTCCACCGATGCCAATAAAATGTAGTTTCGTTGTTTTAAGCCAGCCTAACATGCAGTTTTATCTCTTTTAAAATTTCATCACAGGTGTGATTACCATGAGAGGGATTTTTAGAGTACTCTAACTCTTGTCGGTAAGCCTTGGAAAGAAATTCCTGAGTGAGCTTAACACATACAATATGATCAAGCTTAGGATCGAGTACTTCTACCGTAAAATCAGATTCTGATTTAAAAATTTCAGCATTATGAAATTGATGATTATCCGTCGCTGCGGGATAGGGGAAAATAAGCACAGGTTTTCTTATGATAGACAGTTCTGAAATCGTACTTGCGCCAGATCGACAGATAATCACATCACACCACTCATATTCCCTTTGAATATCATCAATATACTGAAATGGAACATAATTCACATTTGTAGAAAAGTTCTGAACCTTAACGTCCGAACCTAGTTGATGATGGATACTAAGTTTCTCAAGAGGAGAAGACTGAAGAATATCCCAAACAACCTTATTTATTTGAGTTGCTCCTAAACTACCGCCAAAAACTAGAACTTTTAACTCTCCATCGAAAGATTTGAGAGGAACTGGACGTATGGATTTTCGAGTGGGGTTACCCACAACTTTTACTTTTTTAGAAAGACTATCAGACAATCCATAGGTCTTTTTGAAATGTACGAAAATAACCTTTGAGATCCAGCCTAAAATTCGATTTGTTAAACCCATCACTGCATTTTGCTCTATAATAAAAATAGGGATGAACAACAAATAGCCCGCCAGAAGCGTCGGACCACAAACATAACCGCCAGCACCTAGAATCATATCAGGCCGTTTTTTTATGAATGTAACTAGTATCAAGATGAAGCTAATTAAATTCATGGCAAGATTTTTAATGAGTTCCAGGGGATTTTTTGTTCTTAGTGGTTTTGAATCAAGATGCCTGACATTCTGTCCTTCAAACAACTTATGATCCAAGGGTCTTTTACCTGTAAGATAGAAAATATCCCAGCCCTCTGTTTTAAGTGCTTCTCCAACAGCAAGAGCCGCGTTTATGTGTCCACCAGTCCCTCCAGCTACTAAAACAGCATATTTCATGAATTAAATACGCTTTTAAGCGCCCCTTTTTGATACTGAGGTTGACGACTATTTGGAACCCGTGAATCGCCTGGTTGAATTTTTAAGCACGCAAATATAAGCCCTAAAGCACCAAGGTTTGCTACCATGGATGAACCTCCATAACTGATGAAGGGAAGATTTAATCCTTTTGTGGGAAGAACTCCAAGAACGACACCCATGTTCATAAATGCCTGTAGGCCTATAACAAAAATTATAGCCGAAACCATTATCCCCCCAACTTTGGACTTTAGGGAAATCGCCATTTTAAAACCGATGAATATAAAGCTCAAAAACATCAAGATCGTAATAAGGACTCCTAAAAAACCAAGCTCCTCTCCAATTACTGAAAAAATAAAATCATTATAGGCCTCTGGGAGATAGAAAAGTTTTTCATTACTATTGCCCAAACCCTGCCCAAAGAAAGATCCGTTGGCAAAGGCAAGAAATGACTGAATAACTTGAAACCCTGCACCTCTTGGATCTTTCCATGGATCCAAAAACGTCAGTAATCTTTTAACCCTATAAGGAGCAGAGATAAGAATGCCAAAAGCGCCAATCATCCCAAGGATTAAAACTGAATAAAAATATTTCCTGGGGAAAGCACTGAGGTAAGCAATAAATCCAATAATAAGTGCTGAAATAAAAAATGTTCCAAAATCGGGCTGTAGAATAAAAACACCAAGAGGGTAAATAAGTCCCAAAAGATAAATTACTCTTTGCTTGGGGGTATAATTGTTGAAGTTTTCAAAATATTTAATGGCAGCAAACATTAGAGAATATTTAACAAATTCCCCTGGCTGAAGATGCATAAATCCTATATTTAACCACCTCTTAGAACCCTTAATAACAACTCTTAGTCCTGGGATAAGTGTGAGGGTTACAAGGAAACCGAAAAAAGCATTCAATTTATAAGCATGCTTATATAAAAAAAGGACTTTCATCCGAGAAAATATCAGAGCAAGTAAAAGTCCTAATACAATGAAGATTAACTGTTTTGCCAAAAAGAAATAACTTGAGCCCATGTTCTCAGTTGCATACATATAACTGGCAGAGAACACCATAATGACGCCAAATAGTATTAAAAAAAAGACATTGATCAGGAAGTAATTACTTAACTTTTCTAGTTTATTATTTTCAATCATTGAAAACTGCCACAATTAAGGTTTGTAACAGTCTATCTTGAGTTAGGGCCGGGCTCAATAAATATATAAAATCTTTCCCCTCAAGGCACACCTTTCATATGCCTTGAGGGGAAAAATTATAATTGGAAGATTAATTTTTTGTAGTAATTACCTTTCTCTTCAAAATCTCTGAATACATCTGAACCTTCATTTCCAGGACAAAGTAAGATTGTATCTCCAGTTCTTGATTTTTGATAGGCCAACAGAACTGATTCATCAAATGATCCTACAAGATAAGTTTGGGTGACATCTCCCAACACCCGGTTCATTGTTTCCTTTACTTCACCAACGAGAACTAGAACTCGTACTTTTTCACGGATAATATTGGCATACTTATCGAAAACCACGCCTTCAAGCTCTTTTCCTCCTGCAATCAGAATCACTTGATCCTTGAAAGCTTCAAGAGATATTTTTAACTGATCCATTGTTTCTGACTTAGAGTCGTTGTAAAAACGGACTCCATTTTTTTCAACAACAAATTCCAAGCGATGAGGAATGCCAGGGAATTTTTCTATACATTGTTGAATAGCTTGATCGGAAACTTTTAAGGCTTTACAGGCAGTAATTGCGGCCATGAGATTTTCACGATTATTAACACCAACAATTCGCATATCAGTAACTTTAAATTCTGAATGAAAATGAATATTACAGTGAATTCTTTTATCATGAAAATGAGTTCCCTGGATTTCAGAAATCACACCCATAGTAACAAAAGATTTTCTTGAATACCAAAGTGTTTGAGCTTGAGAAGTTCTTAAAACGGAATTTGGTGCAAGCTTATCAAAATTTACAATTAAGTAGTTTTCTGGACCTAAGTTCCGCGCCACTTTAAGGGCAGTGTCAAGATAATCGGCTGAGTTTTTGAATCTTCCCAATAAGTTTTTTTCTTCGAGATTTGGATAAACGGCCATTAAGGGTTTAAAGCTCTCTACCGTCTGAAGTTGCTGGGGTGAAACTTCCACCACACAGTAATCAAACTCTTCTTTATTTGGTAAGCCAAGAAAATTAACAAAGGGTTCTTCTGAAGTGCCACCAATGAAAACATTTTTTTTATCAAGCTTAAGAGTATATCCAATCATATGGGATATAATAGTTCTGCCATGGGATCCACAAACTGCAATAATAGGCTTTTGTGTATGTTCATATGCAAAAGCAAAATCAGAATAAACTGCCCGACCATGTTCTTTTGCAACTTTTAACTGATGTAGATTTGGATCTACTGAGGAAGAATAGACGACCAAATCAGCTTCAATAAAATCCTCATCCTTATGTTCTCCCAAAGTCATACCAGGAACAGGATTAATTTTTTTAAGACGCTTCACCTGTTTGTTAAGGTCAAAAATGGGTTTTAAGTCTGTTACCTTTATGTCACATCCCCACTGATTAAAAAGATTAATCAAAGCAAATCCAGTTTTGCCTAGACCTACGATGAGAACTTTTTTTCCTCTATACTGCTCCATGTTGACTCCTTAATTAATTTATCTCAGTTTCAGGGTTGCCAGGGCGAGAATAGCAAAAATCAAACTCACTATCCAAAACCTCACAATAACCTTGGTTTCAGGCCACCCCATCAATTCGAAATGATGATGTAGAGGCGCCATTTTGAAAATTCTTTTACCCCGTGTTTTAAATGATGCCACCTGAAGAATTACTGAGACTGCTTCTATAACAAAAATTCCACCAATTAAAACAAATAAAAATTCATTTTTTGTGAGCACTGCTATTGTTCCTAGGCACCCACCAAGAGATAGTGAGCCCACATCACCCATAAAGATTTCAGCAGGATAAGCGTTATACCAAAGAAATCCTACCCCAGCGCCAATGATAGCAGAAACCAATACCAGAAGTTCTCCGACATCGGGCACATAGGGTATAAGTAAGTAATTTGAGAGCTCTGAGTGACCAGCGAGGTAAGAAAAGAGGCCTAGAGTTGCGGCTGAAATAATAGTCGGTCCTATGGCAAGACCATCTAGTCCATCGGTTAAATTCAGAGCATTTGATGAACCTACAATAACGAAGGCGGCAAAAGGTACATAAAACCATCCAATATCAAGAATTGGATCTTTAATGAAGGGCACATAGATGTTTGTGTCAGTAACTTCTAGGGCTATCATGCCATATGACGCAACAAGAGCGGTTGAAAATTGCCAAAGAAGCTTTTGCCTGGCCGACACACCTTTTGTGTTTTTCTTGAGTACTTTCAGATAGTCATCAAGCCCTCCCAGAAAAAAATAGGAGATCGTCACAAAAGAGGCAATTAAGAACGGATCTGAGACAAAATTACCACAAATTACACAGGCAAACATGGCAGAACCAAGGATGAAGACCCCTCCAAAGGTTGGAGTTCCTTTCTTTTTTTTGTGGGACTCCGGTCCTTCATCTCGGATCGTCTGTCCAAACTGCCTTAATTTCATCAAGGCAATAAAATGCTTTCCCCACAAAATTGAAATTGTAGTGGCAATGATGAAAGCCAAGAAGGAGCGAAAAGTGATGTACTTGAAAACATTAAAAAAATGAATGTTTTGACTTAGTGGGTAAAGCCAATGATACAGCATGTTTATCCCTTTAAAAAAGATAAACTTAAGTTATATCGAACAGTGACTCTAATTGTAAAGAGCGTGAGCCTTTTATAAAGTGAATAGTGAATTTCTTTAAACACTCATTTCTATATTCATTTTTAAATTCTTCAATTGAACGCTTTGGCTTTCCCTCAGGAAAACCATCTAGATAATCAGCAGAGTAGTGGCCAACAAAGTAGACATTAGGGAAACCCAAATCTTTCACATATTGAGCAACCTCTTTATGATAACGATGAGTTGAATCTCCAAGCTCATACATGTCCCCCAAAACAACACAAGAGTCAGCAATATTTAAACCTTGGGCGAGAATACTCTCCTTAAAACCTTGAAGAGCAGCTTTCATAGAAGATGGATTAGCATTATAGGCATCTAGATAAACTTGACGATGATCAAACTCAATCCATTCAGAGCGGTTTTTAGTAGGTCTAAACTTCTTACAGGCCTCCGTAAATTCATCCTTATGAAAAGGATAAAAGTAACTTGCAATAAAAAGGCATGTAATAAGATTAAGCTTATTATGTTTTCCCGTTATAAAGGGATTAGTTGCTACAAATTTTTGATTTTTAAAATGAATTTCCGCACCATTTTCCAGGAAAATGACTTTTGCATCAGCTGCATGATGTTCCCCAAAAGTGATAGACCCTAAAGTTGGAGCAAGATTCTTTAGGAAGGGATCATCCAAGTTAATAAGAAATAATCCCTTATCTCCACTAATTTCTTTTACCGCATGATAAAGATAGCCTTCTTCTTCAAAAACTTTTTGTTCAGTCCCAAAAAATTCCATATGTGTTGCACCAATATTAGTTGTGAGACCTGAATTGGGATGTGCAATATCACATAAAACTTTAATTTCTCCTGGATGATTACTCCCTAACTCAAGAACAACAAATTGAGTCTCGTCAGTTACTTTCAATAAGGTAAGTGGAACACCAAGGTGATTATTGTTATTTTTCTCCGTAGACACAACTTTTCCAGGAAGAACTTCATTTAAAAGAAACGAGAGCATCTCTTTATGAGTTGTCTTCCCATTAGAACCAGATATGGCAAAAATAATATTTTTACTATTCTTTTCCTTCCATTCATTAATATGAAAATGTGAAACTTCCTGAAGAAAAGTTACACTATCAGTAACGGGTATAAACTCCGTTGTGCTGAAGTTTTTCTTAAGGTTCTCCACTTTTTTTTGATTAACGTCATTTTCTTGATAAATAACCACTGGGCAGCCTTGAGTTAATAATTCCTCAATAATATCCAATGGGTTTGTTTTTAATCCTGGTATCGCTACGAACACACTTGGGTGAAAATATTTTCTGGTGTCAGTACAAAAGCTTAGTGAACCAGAAAGAGAATATTTATTTTTTAAGCTTGAACACTTTGAAAGTAGGGAAAGATTAATCATTTATTATTTTCCTTTAAAAGAAACTTTTCTACTTCTGAAATATCACTGTAAGGATGTTTTATACCTTTTATTAAAATGTAATCCTCATGCCCTTTACCGGCAAGAAGAAGTACCTCATTCTCTTTTAATTCAGAAAAGGCTCGTTGAACGGCTTGAGGTCTCTCAACTATTTTCACAATTTTATGGACCGAAGGAATACCGGACATTATGTCTGAAATAATTTGCTCAGGATCTTCACCTCTCGGATTATCACTGGTGAGATAAATTTTATCGGAATAAGAATCTGCAATTTGACCCATCAACGGTCTTTTGGCACGGTCCCGGTCTCCACCGCATCCAAAAAGAACTTTCAACTTATGTTGGGGAAATGCATTTTTAATACCTAAACATATATTTTCAAGGGCATCTGGTGTGTGAGCAAAATCAACAATAATGTAATTACTTTTAAAATTTCTTATAAAAAAACGACCGTCTGGGGGGATCAGCAGTTCTAAGACGTCTGGAATTTTAACCTGAAAAGTTTTTTCAACAAGCTCAAAAGCCACTTCAAGATTGTTCTGATTAAATCTTGTCGAAAAGAAAAGAGGTAGTTTTTGATTTAACACTCTAGCCTTAGATACATTAGACTTTGATTTTTTTATTTCTCTAAATAACTCATCTTGTTCAAAGGGTACAAAAAGAGTTGCCGTGGAATCTAATAAATTAAAAATAAGCATTTTTGCAGAAAAGTATTCTTCCATTGTTTTGTGATAATCGAGATGATCCTGGGAGAAAGATAACCACCCAGCCATATGAAACTCTAGTCCATAAAGTCTTTCCTGAACCAGAGCATGAGAGCTTGCTTCTAAGACACAAAAGTCTTTCCCTTTACCATACTTGTTAAGAAATTTTCTTAAATCAATAAAACTTGGAGAAGTTAATCCAAAATCCAGAATTGTTTTATGATTCTCTCTTACGCCAAGAGTTCCTATGCTAAACCCTTTTTTTCCGCAGAGCTCTCCTAACTGTAAAACAAGGTCGGCAGTCGTAGTCTTACCATTTGTCCCGGTAACTGCGATCAGTTTCAGGTTTGGAACTGGATAAAATTCATCTAGAATCATCTTCTGTATTCGAGGCCACTCTGACTCAGCTAACACAGAGCTATTTTTAGGTCTTGAGGGGTGATCCAGATTGGTAATTAACCAGGCAAATTTTGAATTTTGTATTCTTTCATTAAAAATGTTTTTGGATTTTTCATCATTAATTATTTTATAAAAAAGAATTGAGTTAGCATCTGATTCCTGGCTTTTCCAGTGAATATCTGTAATCTCACTTTTTAAAGATGGAATATTAAGAATTTCTTTCAGTATTTTTTCATTCAACATAAGTAGGGGCTTCAAAATTTAATTTTAAATTTGTAGTTCCTGCAATTGGAGTTCCTGGAGTAATTGACTGTCCTGCTACTACCCCAAATCCATAGATATCCAAAACAATATCTCTCTCCTGTGCAAGTTGCATTGCACTGGATTTATCCAGCCCAGTAAAATCCGGCATTAGTCCCTGCGGAAAAATTTTTGTCGATTGAGCTTGTTGAACCTGAACTTCATCCAGATTCTTAGTGTTTGATTTTTCATCATACTTTGCAAATTGAGCAAAATCTTTTTTCTTATAAAGAATGTACTGAGTAATTTTCTTAAAAATAGGTGCCGCCGTGACTCCCCCGTAGTAGCCATTTTCAGTTGGATTATCAATGTAGGCCATGACGACAAACTTTCTGTTAACATTAACTGGAAATCCAATAAAGCTTCCTATGTACCCTGAATATCCTCCACTTGGAGAAACTCTTTGAGCAGTACCGGTTTTCCCGGCAATCTCGTAATGTGGAATTTTGGCATTATCACCCGTTCCTTCCTCCACAACAGAGACAAGCATTTTTGTTAAATCCAGAGCCGTTTTTTCTGAAATGATTCTATTTTCTTTGTTAATTTGTGATGATTCATTTTTTAAAAGTGTAGGCTTTACCAAATACCCTCCATTAGCAATGGAAGCATAGGCCCTCAACATCTGAAGTGCTGTGGTAGCTACTCCTTGTCCAAAACTTATATTACTCAGTGAGAGTGGACGTACTTTATCAGTCGCTTTATAACTTAAGATGCCCTTTGATTCTCCTTTGATTTCAATTCCAGTTTTTTCAGAAATTCGAAATTTATCTAAAGTTGCCCTCAGCTTAGGATATTTTAAAGCAAAAGCCACTTTCGTAGTCCCCACATTGGAACTATGTTTTAAAATATCTGAAAGAGTTAACCACTCAAATTTTTCATGGGTTTCAGCTTCAGAAATCCAGTGATTTTGAACTCTCATTTTTCCATATTCACAGAAAAATTTAGTTTCTGGACTAGCAATTTTATTTTCTAAGGCTGACGCAAAGGTAAGAGTCTTAAATATAGACCCTGGTTCAAATGGATCTGTTACAAAGGCTAGTTTTCTATGTTCTAAGGGGTATGAGGTTGCCAGATTCGGGTCGTAGGTAGGATAATTTGCTATGGCAATTATTTCACCTGTTTCCGCATCCATTACACCTGCACCACCACGATTTGCCTTGTGATAAATCACTGATTCTTTCAAATAACTCTCAAGTGCTCCCTGAATATCCTTATCTATTGAAAGATTGACATCCATTGCAACCAACTCTGAAGCTTTTGTTTCATACTTTATAGGTCTACCTTTTGCGTCCCTGATATATTTTACAACTTGAGGTTTACCTTTTAGCTCATTATTTAGACTATTTTCAATGCCAGCTAAACCCACATTATCCATACCAACAAAACCCAATGTCTGGGCCAATAGTTCACGGTTTGGATATACCCTCTCGGTATGGGCCTCAATAAATATCCCATCTAATTTTTTAATTTTTTTAATTTGTTCCTCAGAAAGTCGTATCTTTCTTCCAAGCCAGGTGTATTTGTTTCGCTTTTGTACCAGAGACTTAATTTTTTCAAAGGGGAGTTGGGGAACAATTTTTGATAAAGATCTTAGCTGATTATAAAACTGGGTATTTTTGTTTTTTGGTATCGTAAATAAGTTATAGACATGTACGTTGATTGCCAGAGGATTACCATTTCTATCCAGAATATTTCCACGATTAGGGTATTCTTTTACCTCACGAAAAAATTGTGACTTCGCATAAGAGAGAAGTTTCCCTTTATTTATTACCTGTATATAGAACGCTTTACTAAGTACCAGTGCAAACAAAAAACAAAAGATGATAAAACTAAAAAAAACTCGATTTTTTACCATGGAGCCTGCTCCTTCAAATCCTAAGGAATAAGAATTATTTGTTCTGGACCAGGTTCTTTTAAGTCATATTTGGCAGCAAACTCCCGAAGTTTAGGTACAGACATCTCTCGGGCCCTTTGGGCTTTGAGTTCCTTGTTTCTTATAGTGGCCTTGTGAATGTCCTGCTTCATGGAATTTAAAAGGTATGCTTGCTCAATACCCTTCATGCGAAAGCCGACAAATAAAATGGCCAATGTTGTAAAGGTAAGAGTAAAAGGCAATGCTCTGGGGTTAAAAAGAAAATAAATTAATTTGTTATTAGGCTTTATTGTATCTTTTCTTCTTAGTGCCATCAAACCCTCCTGGTAGAGAACTCCGTTGTAAAATGCGAAGTTTAGCACTTCTTGAACGTGAATTCTGTGATAGCTCTTCTTCTGTGGCCGTAAGTGGTTTCTTAGTTAAAATGATAGCAGGAAAATCTTTTTTCTCCACTATTTCTTTAAAAGTATGTTTAACAATTCTATCCTCCAGTGAATGAAAACTTATAATCGCAAGAACTCCTCCGTCAGCCAGATAGGGCAACAATTTTGGTATAGTATTTTCTAAAACTGTTAATTCCTGATTAACGGAAATTCTTAAAGCTTGAAAAGTTCTTGTGGCCGGATGTATCTTTCCATGTCGATCTCTCGCAGGGTAAGCATGAAAACAAATATCCTCTATTTGACTTGTGCTGGTTATTTTTTCTTTTGAACGTAATTCAACAATTCTTGAAGCTATTTTTCTAGAAAGTCTTTCTTCTCCATACTTAAAAATGATTTCAGCGATTTCATGTTCCGGTAATGAGTTTAAGAGATCCGCCGCCGTTGGGGTAGAGTTGTCCTCATAATTCATCCTCATATCAAGAGGAGCATTCGCCCGGAAGCTGAAGCCTCTTTCCATCTTATCAAATTGGTGTGATGACACTCCAAGATCCATGAGAATGCCGGCAAATTTCCCATGCATCTTATTTTCTTCACACCATTCAGGAAATTTTTCAAAATTCATAGGAAGTAAATGTATGGAGTCTTCTTTTCCAAGTGATTTTATTTTATTGAATCCATTAATCAAAGCATCTGGATCCTGATCTGTTGAATAAACTTCAGACCCTGGTATGCGATCAGACATAGCAAATGTATGCCCACCTGCTCCAAAAGTTAAATCGGCCAAAATGTGGGATCCAGAGTCTTTACTCCCTAGCTCCAGATAATCCAGACACTCTTTTAGAAGAACTGAGAAATGAGAAAGATACTCTGTCATTTTTTAAGTATAACTTCCAAAATCTCTTTGTGAATTGGTTTATGTAAGGAAGGATCAGTAATGACGGCATACTGATTTTCAGGATCAAAACTGATCGGATTTTTATATAAATCAGAAATGACCTCTTGAATGAACCTTTGAGCAGAAACATAATTTAACTTCATAACATCCATAATTTCCTGGACCGTACAATGTTCTTCCTTCCAGCAGTCATAGTCCGTGACCATAGCAACAGTGGCATAAGCAATTCCCGCCTCTTTGGCGAGATACGCTTCTGGTACGTTTGTCATACCAATAACGGAGGCTCCAAATCCTCGATAAATATTTGATTCAGCTTTGGTTGAAAATTGAGGACCCTCAATACAAACATATGTACCACCGAGATGTGAGACTATACCTGCACGTTTTGATGCCTCAAAAAGCCTTTTAGATAGCGTGGGCTCCACAGGACTAGCTGTAGAAACATGGCCAACAATTCCGGCTTCAAAAAAAGTTCTTTTTCTAAAACCCTTTGTCCAATCTATGAATTGATCAACCATAACAAAATGCTTAGGTGCATATTCCTCTCTTAAAGAACCAACGGCAGAAATGCTGATGATTGTATCCACTCCTAGTTTTTTCAAAGAAAAGATATTAGCGCGGTAATTTACCTCACTAGGGGTTAGGTAATGACCAATCCCATGCCTAGGAAGGAAATAAAATGAATATCCATCAACTTCACACTCCATAATTTCCGCACTCGGATCTCCAAAGGGAGTTGAAATCTTATGCTGATTTTTGATCTTTATGGAATCTAATTTATAGATACCTGACCCACCGATGATAGCAACTTTTATCCTGGACATTTGTTTTCTCCTTAAGCGAGCATTCCCGTTAGGTCTACCACTTTTCCAAGTGATTTTGATTGCCGACCTACAAAGCTTGAAGACTCATCTCTTTCAGACTCTTCTTTGCAAATGATACACATCTCAGCCGTTGGACGTGCCAGGAGTCTCTCAAACCTAATCCAACAACCACATTCACTACAAAGTCCAAATTCATTTGTTTCAAATTTCTTCAAAGCTTTTTCAATTTTCTTTGCATAAAAAACTTCTCTGTTTCTAAAACGAAGCTGATGAGAATTATTGTAATCAGAAATAGATTGTTCAACATCATCACCTCCATTAATGAGCGTGAGGTCTAGTCCTTCTGTTTTAACTTCGTTAAAAACCAGACTTTCTTTTTCCTCAAGAAGCTTATTTTTAAGAGTTTCAAGTTGCTTTTTTGTTAAAGCTTTGATTTTTTCAGTCATGAGATAAACTCCTCTTCGAGAAAAATAAATTATTCCAGGCCACCCTTAATATTTAAGAGTACGGACTTAGAAACCATCTTTAATGTTTCAAATACACCCAGACCATTATTGGCTACTGCCTCAAATGCAGGAAACTTCTTTTTATTTAATTGAAATTGTAAATCTTCAACCGGAACAACATTCGGAAGATCACGCTTATTCCATTGCATGACCATAGGTACCCGGGCCAGATCATAACCCTGTTCCGCGAGATTTTTCTCGAGTCCTTGATAGGACTCAATATTCGCTTCCATTCTTTCAACTTGAGAATCGGCCACAAATATTAACCCATCTACTCCTCTTAAAATTAGTTTACGACTGGCTTCATAGAAAACCTGCCCAGGAACAGTGTAAAGGTGGAACCTCGTTTTAAAGCCCCTAATCTCACCTAAATCTAAGGGTAGAAAATCAAAGAAAAGTGTTCTTTCATTTTCGGTATTTAGGGTGATCATTTGTCCTTTGTTCTGCGAACTGGTTTTTTGGTAAATGTACTGGATGTTTGTAGTTTTACCTCCAAGACCTGGACCATAATAAACAATCTTACAATTAATTTCTTTGGTGTGATAATTTACAAATGACATATGACTATATACCTGTCGTAAAAAGACGATCTATTTCATCATCAGAAATTTCTTGAAAAAGAAATCCTTCACGCTGATCAGAGTTTGTCTTGGTTTGTTGTATTTTAGATTTTACTAATGAAGGTTCTTCAAAGAAGATGAGGTTCATTTCCTCTTTAATCATTACAAGTTGACGTTTTAGTTGGCCAGGATTTAAACATTCTTTGTAAATCGCGCCGAGAAAATATTTTTTTCCAGATAAGAGAAGTGGCAGTAACAAAATACCCTGGGATGAAGTATCAAATCCAAGACGAAACTCTAATATGTTTTGACTAGGATTTGTGAGTCCAACTAAGGCTTCTGACGCTTGCCATACTCCGCTGACAAGTGCCGATACAGAACTTGTTGTTTGGTTTTGAGTAGAATCATAGATTGTAATACCATCTTCTCTGCTTAAAAAAATACGTGCAGATATACCAGACTTTTTATGATCCAGCACAGACCTGATTTTTTCTAATAAATTGATAGGTTTCATTAAAAATTTTTCCGATTTTCTAATGCTTTTGTTATTGTCATTGGATCCAAAAACTCAAGGCTCCCTCCAATGGGGACACCAAATCCAATCCTTTCTATTTTTATTCCCTGAGGCAAAATCATTTTTAAATAAGAACAGGTTGCGTCCCCCTCAACTGAAGGATTAATAGCAAGTATGACATTTATGAATTCGTTATGAACGATTCTTTCCTTCAAAACATCCATACCTAACTCTTCTGGACCGATCCCAAGAAGTGGGTTTAAAACTCCCCCCAGAATGTGATAAAGACCGTTGTAATTTCCACTTTTTTCAATGGCCATCAAATCCGTCGCATTCTCAACTATGCACATAGTCTTCTGACTTATCCGATGTTCATCAATGCAAATTGAACAAATATCCTCATCTGAAAACATTCCACATTGAGTACAGAGCTTTAACCCCTTCAGTGAAGTTATAGAGCTTCCAACTAAATTAAGCTCATCTGCTTTCCAGTGAGTCATGTTTAAAACCATGCGAAATGCTGTCTTTTCACCTACGCCAGGCAATTTAGTGAGCGCCGAAACCGCATTCTTAATCACTTCTGGAAGTTGGATCACTAAAATAATCCCGGTATGTTCATGCCGCCTGTAACTTTTGACATCGCCTGCTGAACCATTTCTTGTGACTGTTTCATGGCCTGATTAACAGCCGTGAACACAAGATCTTCCAACGTGCTGACGTCATTGGGATCGACACACTCTTTGTTAATAGAAATACTCAGGAGTTGCTGTTTTCCATTAACTTTTACCTTCACCATTCCGCCACCTGCGGAGGCTTCTACTTCTCTCTCTGAAAGTTCATTCTGAAGCATAGCAAGTTT
>CANHIY010000004.1 GCA_947461175.1 Bacteriovoracaceae bacterium | reverse complement strand
CCTTAGGAACAATGATATTATCAATCAGTCCAAAATCTTTGGCCTTTTCAGGATTTAAATAATTATCTCTATCACAGGCCCTTTCAACTTCATCATATGCCCTTCCAGTATGTTTGACATAAATATTATTGAGCTGTTTTTTGAGGTCTAATATTTCCCTGGCCTGAATTTCAATATCGGTAGCTTGCCCTCTAGCACCACCCAGTGGTTGATGAATCATAATCCTAGAGTGAGGAAGTGAATAACGGTGACCTGCTTCTCCGGCTTGCAACAAAAGTGACCCCATGGAGGCGGCTAGGCCTACACAATAGGTGTACACAGGGCAAGTCACATGCTGCATGATATCGTAAATACCTAGGCCTGCATAAACAGATCCCCCGGGTGAATTGATATAAAAATGGATAGGAGCTTCGGGATCTGATTGTTCGAGAAAGAGCATTTGGGCCACCAGAAGATTGGCGACTGTATCGTTAACTTCCGTACCTAAAAAAATAATCCTATCAAGGAGCAAACGAGAATAAATATCATACTGCCTCTCCCCTCTGGCAGTTTGCTCAATAACGATGGGATTTGGGATATAGCCCTTAGGTGATTCCATTTTATTCCTTTTACTTTAAAGATTGATTAAATTATTCAACCTTATCGGAGATTCCATTTATTTCTTGAGATTAAATTTACTCCTAACACTAATTAGAAAAAAGATAGGCATACATGGCCAAAATACTGAGAAAGAAACAACAAGTCTTGAATTATTTAGCACTTAAGACTAGATTTTTCAGGTCCATGTTTCAATTTCGAAATTGGTTATAACCTTTTTTTAAAGGAGTTCCTAATGGCACGTTTAGTCGGTAATCCTGCACCTCACTTCAAGGCCGATGCCCTTGTTAACGGTGAAAACAAAACAATCTCTCTTGATGACTACAAAGGCAAGTGGAAGGTCCTCTTTTTCTATCCCTTGGACTTCACTTTTGTATGTCCTACAGAAATTATTGCTTACTCAGATGCAGCTGAAAAGTTCAAAGCGATGAATTGCGAACTTATCTCTTGTTCAGTGGATTCTTTTTTCTCTCATCTTGCCTGGACCAAACAGCCGAGAAACGAGGGTGGGCTTGGTGAAGTTAAATTCCCAATTATTGCAGACCTTGATAAAAAAATTGCCCGAGACTATGAAGTTCTTGTCAATGACAGCGTGGCCTTGAGAGGTCTATTCATTATTGACGACAAAGACATTATCCAACACTCAACTATTAACAACCTCTCTGTTGGAAGAAGTGTTGAGGAGACTCTTCGCTTAGTAGAAGCTTATCAGCATACGGCGAAGTCTGGGGAAGTATGCCCTGCCAATTGGAAAAAAGGTGCTGACACTATGAAGCCAGACCCTCAAGGCTCAAAATCTTGGTTTAAGAAAAACGCTTAAATGCCAATCCTCAGTGAAGTATAATCCACTTCACTGAGGATTCATTTGCTGCAAATCGTAAAAGAACAGTCAAATGTTAACCGGGTAAATTATTCATCATCCCTCTTCCACTTCATACCCATCTCATCAATATAGTAATCTTTACAATCGTCTAAGAAGAATATTCACTGAGGCTATTTAAAATAAAGAGATTTATATAGAAGGTGAGGATACCTAAAGTAGGGCCTAAAGATGAAACCTGGATGCTTCATCATTTGAGAAATTGTGAGGAATAGATGAAAATAATTAACTTAGAAGAGTTCAAGGGAAATAAGGAACTCAAAAAGTGCGAACATTCTTATGGCCGTTATTTAAAAACATTAAGCAACATTCAACTTGAAGTTGAAGTGAATGCACTACTAGAAGAATTTTCAGGAGAGTCTTACAGTAAAGATTTTTATTCCAAAGCACGGCTCATTTTGAAAGAAATCACCTCTCGGGCACAAGGTCCAATAAAAAATAAAATCGAAAGCATGGCGAGAGAAACTTTTAAAAAACTTTAGACCAAAGTCTTTTGTTAATTTCATCTCTTGGAATGGCCTCGTTTTTGCTCCTTTCAAATCGGATAACATCCGATTGACAGAAAAGGAGGATCAAATGCCAAACAAAATCGAAGCTGAATTTCAGCAGCATCCCTTAAACATTGGTATTAGTGAAAAAGAGAGAAAACAAGTTTGCAAAGGTTTATCAAAACTTCTCGCCGATTCCTATCTCTTATATCTTAAAACCCAGAATTATCACTGGAATGTTACTGGAAATATGTTTCAGTCACTTCATCAAATTTTTGAAACCCAATACCTAGATCTTTCGTCAGCGATTGATCAAATTGCTGAGAGGATCAGGGCCTTAGGAGAATTTGCTCCGGCCTCATTTTCACTCTTTCATAAAATGACCTCAATAAAAGAAGACTCCGGAATCCCCTCTGCTGAAGAAATGATTTATAACCTGGTGTCAGGGAATGAAACAATTGTTACGACTGCCAGAGAGATTGTGAACATTTGTGACGAAGCAGAAGATGATGTTACAATAGATTTAATCGTTCAGAGGATGCAAAAGCACGAAAAGAATGCATGGATTTTAAGGTCCATGGTTCCCACTAAAAGGGGTCATTAAAAGAGGTTAAACCTGAATATTTCCCATCCCTCGGACTTTAAATTTCAGGGTTTAAATCTGGTGGATAGAGAAGATCATTCACTTCTTTGAGAAGCCTCTCAATATCTATGGGTTTTTTGATTATTCTGTCAGACAAATGTGCTGGATTTTTTTTAAAAAATTCCTCAGATTCCGCGGTTATGAGAATCGAAGGACAATGACTCAAATTTTTTGATGTATCTTTTCTTTTGAGAAATTCATAACCATTCATTTCTTGCAAATGATAATCCACGATTAAAAGATCAGGCCCTTGTTTTTCTTCACTAAAAACTCTGAGGGCATCTTTTGGGGAACTAAACGAGATGATTGAGTATCCTTCCTTCATAAGGATCCAATGAATAACCTCCCTTAAATCATTATCATCATCAATGATGCAAATCTTTTTGTTGCTGACTTTAAATTTAGTCAACCGGGGTAATTTCAAAGAAGGATGATGAGAAAGAAGATTTGTTTCTGGAGCATTTCTGGGCAACGTAAATTTAAAAGTAGCACCACCACTTTTACAATTTTCAGCACAAATTCTACCCTGGTGTGCCTCCACAATAGTTTTACATATAAAAAGTCCCAGACCAGTTCCGTTTTGATTTCCTGCCTCTCCGGTCCAATACTTTTCAAAAACCTTTGAGATGGCCTTATCACTCAAGCCTGGTCCAGAATCTTGAATCATAAAAATATATTCTTCTTGATTTTCCAAAAGTTCGATGAGAATAGATTCATTTTCTGGAGAGAATTTTATCGCGTTACTTAAAAGATTAGAGATGACTTGAAATATTTTATTTCTATCCATAAGAATAAAAATCCCATCAGGAATTTTAGTTTTTATTTTAATTCCCTTTTCGATGAAAAGAGGCCTGAGATTTTCAACAACATCATGAATAAGTCTGTTCAATGAGGTCGAATGCTTCGTTAGTTGTCCAAGACAATTTTCCGATTTGTTTTTATCCAATAAGTCTGAAATAAGAAACTTCATGTGCTCTGTTGTTTTTAGTATTCTCTGGGCTTGTATTTGAACTTCTTCTTTAAAAGTAGAAGTGTCTAAATTCCTTTCTGATGCCTTTAAGAGCATTTGAGCCTCTAGTTGAATGGCACTGATGGGATTTTTTATATCATGAGATACAATTGCAAGCATTTGCTCCTTTGCTGCAAAGGCTTCATTAGCAATTTTCACAACTTTTGCTTCATGAGCTTTTCTATCCTGAGCTTTAATAATTCTTTTCACAATAGGATGAAGTCTTTCCAACCGATTCCAAAGCACTACGTCCTCAACCCCCGCTTTGATCATATCTGCAACAACCTCTTCACCCAACCCCTTGGACATTAAGACAAAAGGTACGTCAGGATTTTCTGATTGAGTTATCTGCAATGCTTCCAAAGCCGTAAAAGCATTTAGGTTAAAATCTGAGACAATCAAGTCCCAAGAATGATTTATAAGCTGGTTTTTAAGGTCAATTAAATTTTTAACTTGCTGAATATGAACCTTTCCATTAACTCTCTCAAGCTCAGATATGAGACTTCTATAGTCGCTTCGGACATCTTCAATAATAATGATTTTTAGAGTTCGATGACTATAGGGCATGGGGACCTATTTGATCGTGTGAAAGTTCAAAACGAAAGGATCTTAGTTAATTGAACAAATTCAATCAAATGGTTAGGTCTAAATTTATCCTTAATAGAGCTGATCAAAAATTTACTCAGAGCCACTGAAGATTTCTGTAATCCTCAACGACCAAATTTCTTAAGTGGGCAATTTTTTCTGTGGATGAGTAACCTAAGATCAAAGCAAGCATCCTAACCCGTAGCCTTGTTTCTTCATCTTTATTAAAGGAGTCGATGAGAGTCTGGAGGTGAACTAAATTTGCACAAAAAGAGACAATAAAGTTATCAATATGTTTTTGATCAGTTGCAGTGATTCGAATAAACTCAAGCCCAAAACGGGAACGAAACAAATTGTCTAAGCTCTGAGACAGCTGCTCTCTTCTCACCATCCTCGCCTTCACTCTGACGACGTTGTAAGTGAGCTCATCTTTGGAAAAACCTTGCATTTGAAGCAGGCTATGATCTTTAAATAAGGGCAACTTCGGAACACAAAACATCAGAGGAACTTCATCACTATCGGGGAAATTAGGTAACCTATCCAGTAAAAGCCCACCTTCTGAAATGTTTAAACCTGTTGCAACATGCACATGAGCACCATCTGCATAGAGTATAGGCTCTTTGAATGGGGCCCTGAGATGCCTGCGTTGATAATTTTTTTTTATCATAATAATTTTGAAGCAATCTCAGAAAGTGGTGATCGCTCCCCTACCTGAAGCTTAACATGGGCGACTATTTCTTCACCCTTTAATTTATCTATGGTGTAAACCAGACCATTATTCAGTGAATCTAAGTAAGGATTATCAATCTGCTCTGAATCCCCCGTGAGAACTATTTTTGTACCTTCTCCCGCTCGTGTGATGATGGTTTTAATTTCATGAGGAGTTAGATTCTGAGATTCATCAACAATCATAAACTGCTGAGGAAGTGAGCGCCCCCTGATATAAGTTAAGGGCTCTACATGAAGAAGCCCTTGATTAATTAACTCATCCCAGGTTGTCATCTCATTTCTTGCTCTTTGATTTCCAAAAAGAAAATCAATATTATCAAATATGGGCTGCATCCAGGGACCAAGCTTTTCATTTATGTCTCCTGGTAAGAAGCCCAGGTCACGTCCCATAGGAACGATTGGACGAGACACCAGAACTCTTGAATAGTTTTGCTTAGTAATAGCACATTCAAGACCTGCTGCTATCGCTAAAAGCGTTTTCCCTGTACCGGCCTTCCCTACTAAAGAAACCAGATTAATTTCATTATTCAGGAGAGCGTCCAGGGCAAACTGCTGCTCAATATTTTTGGGATGAATCCCCCAAACTCCTTCTTTAGGCTTAATGAGCGGAACAATCCCACCTTTTTTAAAATGAAAACGCCCCAAAACTTTTTTAAAGGGGTTATTTTTGTCCACAAGGATAAGGTACTCATTAGGATAAATCCCGGGTATATCTCCTGGCCCAAGACGTAGGAATCGATCTTTTTCAAACTCTTCAATTTTTTCAAGATCAAACTGCACCTGTCTTTGACCAGAATAAAGTTCATCCACAGTAACATCTGTTGTTTCATAATCCTCTGCATGTATATTGACCGCATCAGATTTTATCCGGAGGTTAATGTCCTTAGTAATAAGAATGACATTTTCTCCTGCCTCTTTAAGATTTAAGGCTGAAGCAAGAATAATATTGTCATTTAAGTCGAGCTTAAGCCCCGCCCCTGCTGGCCCCTTGTATTCTTTGGTCACACTGACTTGCAAGATTCCGTCATTTTCTAATTTGATGCCTTTAAAAAGTGAACCTTCACTTCTGAATCCATCAATTAACCTTGAAAAATAACGTGCATTGCGACCATTTTCATTTTGGTCCTTCTTAAATTTATCTAATTCTTCTATGACTGTGAGTGGTATAAAAACTTTGTTATGAGAACCAAATTTGTTTATGGCAAGGGGATCAAGTAAAAGGACATTAGTATCCAGAATGAACGTTTTATTCAAAATAATCCTCCAGTCCGTGGTGGTAAGTTCTGAGTTTAGGATAGAAAATTAGGCATCGAATGAAAAGTCAAATAAGGATAAGTAGATAAGAAATCGGTTACTTTCAATTTGTTTGTAATGGGTTCCAATTTCAACTCCATAAAGTCCAGTTGTAAGCTTCATAAAAAATAAATCCAAAGTAAGACCATAACTATAGTACCCGCTATTAAGTCCTGCCATGAATTTTAGTGCTGGAAACCCAAACTGAAGCCCCATTCTTAAACGTTTCCCAAAATCTGTTTCTTCATTAAGCCCCCTCACATCTGCAGAGAGAATATAATGAAAGAAATTAAAATTCTGCCCGTAAGCAAGACCCAAATTCATCTGAGACCTCACATCTGATACCTGGATTTCCTCTGGGTGACTCTCCTCTTTGAACTCTATTCCTCCAATGTTTAGGGCAGAAAGACCCATGACAAACTGAGAGCTTCCTTTTTTTACAACATGCTCAAAGCCGGCGTCAAAACCATGGCCCATACTCTTAACCCGATCAATTGAGTCTAGAATATATTTGAGTCCATCTTTACTTAGGGCCTCGGTGATTTCAGGACTCAGTAATGCAACTGTCTCCCTCACGCCGGTTCTTTCTACATACTTATAGCTTACTCCCAAGGATGTTTGTGAACCACTTTGAGATTGCCGGTTGAGTCTTGATTTTCCCAGAGGAATTGCAGTTCCAAGAATAATTCCTTTGTCTGAATGAAGATCTAAATCAAGCATTGGATGAGCGGGATTTCTTAAAAGAAGATCATAGTTTTCTGATGCAAAAAAAGAAACTCCCACATTAAATAATTTAAATCCAGGAGCAATACCCGACGAAGCATGGATAGGATAATCCATAAGAACCTCTGAAGCATCAATCTGACCGTCCTGAAACTCTTTAAGTCTCTGAACATCATTGAGAACATTTGTTCCACTTAGTTGTGGATTAAAGGGATAGAAAGTGAAATCTTTTTTATGCCGCCCCAAAGTAGCAGGATTATAAAACATGGTAAATTCATCAGCGTTCACACCAGTGTAAGCATCTCCCATTAAAAGACCTTCAGGAGAGCGAATGGTATAAGGATAGTCGAATGCAAAAGCACTCATTTCAAATATAAAAAGTAAGATAGGCATCCAAATCATTGAAGCCCTTTTTCAAAAATCAGTACAAAGTAAGTTTGGAGATCATCCAGGTTTGAAGCTGAATTCAAAGCAGTTTCACAGTCACTCTGAGAAGTCATAGTCACAAACTGACCCAATCCATCTTGTTCAGCGATATCTAGGAAAATATTAATTTCTTCAGAAAAATCTTCCAGCACTTTTAAGTCGTTGTTCTCCCCTAATTCCAGGTTATCGATGATATCTATAATGTTTGCAACTAATACTACTCCCTCACAGGCCCTGCGTTTACCATCTGAACTACTAAGATCAAGGTCTGGGTGACCATCATTAGTGGTATTGCAGATTCCACCTAAGCCAGCATTTATTAGAATGGTTGCATCAAAATGGGTGTAATTCAGAAAACAAGTGTTTGTATTTCCTCCCTGACCCTTTGAACCGGTATTATTTACATTTCCATAGAAATGAAGAAACTTTCCAAGATTAACGAGCTGAAGAAGAAGGGCTTGAATGCCAAGATAGGAAGCACGCCGGATACCAAACTTTTGATTTCTGGCAAGTTGTCCAGGGGTACCATATGTGGCTCCCAAAAGAGTATTGATGCCCTTTAAGATTGAAACATAATCATCAGAATCTGCCTCCGTTTGAGAAGACATGGTCATTTTAGTCAAGGAGGTCATGATCGTAACGGCAGATGTGGTGGTGAGAGTGATAAGATCATCCTCTAGAAAATTGATCTCTTTGTAGTCTGCCTTGCAAGCATAAGCACTGGCCAGGACTTGTATGTAAATGGGGTTCTCTTCTTCTCCATCTAGCTTTAGTAAAACTTTCAGGGCCTCATCACATTCTTCTTTTGACAGATGGGTTAGTGCAACATCAATCGCTTCACTGGTTAGCTGAGAGTTCTTTTTTCCACAACCAATGACAAGGATGAAAATAACTAAAATATTGAATAATTTCACAAATCTTCCTCTTAACCATTTCCATCGCACTTACTTCAACCCTTAAAATATAAGTGTGATGGGTATATTATAGGTCAGGAAGAAAAAAATAAGGATGAGTGAGAATATTTGCCGAGATCATTTTCAAAATGAAACTTAAGAGGATTAATGCAATCGATTTTAAACCTGATGAGCATACTTGATAATTTTAGTTACAGCCTCTCTGAAGGGAACTTCTTCAATGACAAGTGAGATCCTAGCGGTATTAGGTATGCCAAAATCAGTCCCTGGCACCAGAATAATTCCCTCCTTCTCAAGCAGTTCATCTGCAATTAGGTAGGAATAATCTTTTGAATCCTCAAAACGCTTAAACATAGGGGTGCGGGAAAAATCTATCATAAAATAGAATGCTGAAGTGCTTTGGTACCAACAATGTCCAATATTTGCTTCTCGAAACTTCTCACGCAGTATCTCTGCATTCATCCTTAAGTGATTCTTTACTGGAGTTAAGAATCCCTCGATGTGAGAAAAATCAAAATCAATTAAAGATCTTTGGATAAGTGAATTTGCTCCTGAAGTTGTCTGCCCCTGAATGCTGGACATAGCAGTCGTTATTTCAATGGGAGCAATCACCCACCCAAGTCTTAAACCTGTGGCCGCCAGAGTTTTAGATATGGCCTGTACGACAACAGTTCTCTTTAACAGGGAGTGATCAAATTGGTAAAAGTAACTGGGCTTTGGATCAAAGTAGCTTAAATCGGAATAAACCTCGTCTGAAATAACAATGAGATCAGGGTAATCTTGAAGTAATAAAGCAAATTCCCTCATCCAGGTTTCAGAATAATGAACTCCAGAAGGGTTATTGGGGCTGTTAACGATAATCACCTTTGTTGAGGGTGAGATAGATTTTCTGATGTCATCAATTGCAGGAACAAAGGCATCATACACATTTGATTTTACCACAACTGGCACTCCTCCCCAGAATTTAATCATTTCAGGATAGGAAACCCAGTAGGGGGCAAGTAAAATAACTTCATCCCCGGGATCAATTAAAGAACCCAAGGCATTATAAATAGAATGTTTTGAACCATTACTAACAATAACGTCCGAACTTGTCTCAAAGAGTTCCTCAGGTAGTCTTCTGGACGAGGAAAAATAGGATAAAAGTTTTTTACGAAGTGCTGGGAATCCTCCGGAAGGTGAATACTGATAACTTTTTAAAAAATTTAACTGGTGATGTATCTTTTCTATAAACTCAACTGAAGGTTTGATGGGAAGCTGGCCACCGGATAAATTATAGAGGACCTTTCCTTCCTCAGATAGGAGCAGAGATTTTTCATTAAGCTTCATCGTAATGCTATCTTGAATTCCTTTAACCCGAGAACTTATGAGCATATGTTGGTTCCTAATCCTTAATCTTTTTTAACTCTTCATGTACCAAGGGAGGTATAAAACTCGTAATGTCCCCATGATGTTGATAGACTTCTTTAACTAATGAACTAGAAATGTAGTAAAGTTTTTCACTCGTCATTAAGAATACGGTATCACAATCAGGATTGATTTTACGGTTCATGGAGGCCATCTGAAATTCGATTTCAAAATCGCCGGTGGGTCTTAAACCTCTTACAATGGAAGCAATTTTATTTTGTCGGGCATATTCTACAATTAAACCAGACCAACTATCCACTTTAACTTTAGGCTCATGAGCAAATAGCTTGTTCAGAACATTCACTCTTTGTTCTGTGGACATAAAAGGTTTTTTTGTAGGAGAAACTGCGACAAGAACGATGATCTCATCGAATATTTTTATCGCCCTTTGAACGATGTCCAGATGACCATTTGTAAAGGGATCAAATGTTCCTGCGTATAGTGCACGTTTCTTTTCCAAGATTCATCCTTTGGCCTTAATGAGTCTTAAATTATCTTATACTAATTTTCCCAGGATCACAAAATGATCCCCCTGTTCCACAATTTTAATAACTGAAGAGAATGCTCCGACGAGATCCTTCAAATGTGGACCTTTGAGTTTATCAGACTCTAACCATACCTCTCCATTGAATTTTTTATCCTTTAAAGCTACTATCATCTCATCATAAAGTTTATGCTGTTCATAGGGTGGATCAATGTAAAGGACAGCATTTGATGAGTTGTTCAGATTAGAGTTTAGCTCTCTTGTAACCCAAATTTTAGCATCCATATTTGACAGTTGGATGTTAGAGGTAGGTAACGAGAATGCTTTCTCAATTCTTAATTTATTATCTCTTAATGTTAAAAACGCTGATTTGTTGGAATCGTTTAAAAAAATTTTTTCAGCACCTCTGGAAAGGGCCTCAAACCCCATTGAGCCTGAACCGGCAAAAACATCGAGAAAAATAAATTCATCCATCCTTTGCCGCCAATCAAAGATTTTTCTCCTCACAAGAACAGATGTCGGTCGGGTTGAAAAAGTTTTTGGCGTAAGCAAGGTGAATCCTCGCGCACTTCCTCCCAAAATTTTTACAGACATGGATCAGCCGGCCTTTTTATGACCTGCCTTAATTTGATTGGGAATTGTAAATTTCACTCCCCCATCCATCTCAATGCTGAGCCCTGATTCAGAAACTTTTAAGGATACTACTTGCTCCCCCATTTCTAGCTCCAGATCAAGAGATAAATTACCTGATACCTTGAATTTTATGGCAGTAGAAGAGGCAGATAAGGATGATGCCGGCGCCACAAATGTGGGATTAGATACTTTCACATCATCAGTCTTTTTTTCAGAAAAATTTTTTTTCATTGAGCTGTTTTCTGGTTTCAACGTTTCCATTGTAAGCAAGCTAACTGGGGTCTCGGGGGTTTTACCTCCCTCCTCTAGTTGTGCCAACTCTTCTAGCGCTGTGCCAGGATCACTCTCAGTGGAGGCTTCAAAATCCTCTTCCAAGGCTTCTATTTCTTTCATAATGTCTGAAAGTTCCTGGTCATTGAAGCTCTGGTCCATAAAAAAACTCCCCTCTCAAATCTAATTTATTTAAAATCACAACAATGAACTTTTCGGCATCATGCAAAAAAAACTTTATATGACATTTTTCGATCATTTCTCATGACAAGAGAAGAGGGATAAGTGAAACTAATTCCCTCCATATTTAATAGTTATTTCAGTAGTTTCGACTACTAACGCAGAAGGCTCGACCAATTGAGTAAGAAAAGTTTCTTGGCCTCACAGTGGTTTCAAAAAGATATTGATTCAGTTCATGAATCAACCACGACTTCTTTTGGTCAATATTTTACCGACTCAGTTTCTTATCCGTCTGAAAAAAATAATTTATCCGATTATACAAAAAGTCAGCGGTCACATCAGCGTTTCCCTAAATTTATTTATCAGAATAAAACACCAAAATTACCTCAAGTTTTGGGGAGCAAGTTTTCTCCCATTGATTGCTTTGTTCCAGGGTGGAAGGGGGACTCACTTCCTTCCATGAACATCCTGAAATTTGAGCGTTTGATGACAAAGATTCAACTCGATATCAAAAATGAACTTCTAAGAACGAAAGATTTTCCCAAAACGATCAAACAAGGTCTTTATAATGAGTTCCTCTCCTTTGCCGAAACTTTAGGACTTAATTTTGAAGACCTTTCAGATCTTGGAAGTTTTTGGAATGCTCTCGACATTGATAAACTTAATCAAGACAATAACCTGTCCGAATTTATCGACATCTACTGTAATAGAGTGGCAACCATCACCTTTTTAAAACTCCGCTTCATCGCTTCCTTAATAGATAAATGTGGAATTGAACTTTCCCATAAGGCACTTCTGTACCCTACTGCTTTTCTGTCTCAAATCTTTAAAACTGGAAGCCATACGGAACTTAAAAGTAGTGCTCTCGAAACAAACCTCTATAGTTGGTACCGTCCTCACGAAGGTATGCAGGAAGCAATGAGGGAACTTTTTTCTGTGTCAAGGGAACTTGAGATCTCTGAAATTACCAAACACCTGTCTCACAGAACTCAGATCTCCCAAGATCAAAATAAAATCTACTCCCATGCACTTTCTCATTTATCAATGGGACTATTTTTAAACTCTCTTCAGATAAATTTCCCTTTGTGGATTGAAACACTCGAAGCTGGGTTAATTCCTAACTCAAATGTTGATACTGAAAAAATTATAAGCTGCAAATATTTTGGAGATTATCTTGAATCTCTGTCATTGTCCCATTGGCTTGCCCAGGAAAATAATATTGATTTTCGATGGGATGAATTATTGTGTCCGGATTTTAAAGGTGTCGAATTTGTTTCAGGAACTTTTACTAAAATCTGCAATGAGCTTCAGTTTTTAACATTTTTAGCAAAAAAATCCATCTATCGAACTGAAAGACCTATTGAATACATCTGTAAAATCATGAGTGGTCACTTTAGGAATAGAAAAAATAGCCCTGTTCGCCAAGGCTTACTACTAGATGATAATCCTTTTTTTTCATCTACCTATGACCGAGTCGTGCTGAATCTTTGTCAGTTTCCTAAAAATAATCCTCAGCATTTTTTAATGACTCAGATTTTGGAACAGGTCAAATACCTCAAGCCAAATGGATATCTCTTTGTCCTTTCTTCAAAAAAATTATTCGTTCCTTCATTAAGAGAACGTTTAGGACCACTTTTAAAAGAACTTAAGACTGAAGCGATATTTGATTTTGAAAATATGAAAGGTAAAGGAGAACTGGGATCCTACATCTATATTTTCAGGAAACAATCAACAAATCTTTCTGAAAAACAACTTTGTTCTTATTTCAGATTTTCTGCTGAACTTGTAAATTTTCAACAATTTTCCTCTGTGGCCGATCATCTTCGAACTTTTTATCTTGCAAACCTCTCCGAAGCACCGGCCATGGGACACCTTGACTTCCCTGATACTTTCAGAGTGGAATATTTCCAGGAGGCCATTGTTAATGGAATGCTTATTCATTCGACGAATGAGGATTCTACACGAATTACACACCCCTCTTACTTTAAGAGCCTTCTTTCAAGTTGCGTTCCTTTGGACACCATTTTTGAAATCCGATCTCTCCATACGGAGGATAAGTTTCCCATTAAAAACCCTCTCAATTTAGGGCTTAAAAGTGATGTCTTATACTTTCTGGTTGTTGATTTCAGACATGAGGAAGTGCGTTTAGAGCTTCATCCTATGGATACTTTCCGATCCATTTATTCTGATTACGGAGCAACTTTATGTAGTTATTTTCAACTACTTCCAAAGATCCCAGGTCTTAATCCCAATCTTCTAAGAAATTATTTTGAAACACCAGTTGGTAAACAACTCATGAACCTAACCTTCAATGGTGGTGTTCAATTGGTAAAAGGTAGCCTGAGTAAATTTTTAGTACCAAAATTTCTTACTGAGACCGAGCCTCTGCCAAGTCACATTCGTTCTGGTTTTAAAATCCTTGAACTTAATGAAGAACAACTTCTTAATTCTTCAACTCAAGATCTTCAACGTTCTTTCATACATATTGATCAAATTTTAAAAGATTTATTGCCTCGTTATGCCTGTGAAATTCTTTCTTTATTATCAAATTTTGAAAGAACTTTAAAAACCTTGATATGGAAAATGAATGAAGTAAAACTCGGACAAAAAATGAGCTTCATGAGTCCAGTTGTTCAGGCAAAGCTTTTGATGAAACAAACATTTCCAATCTATCCTCAGAACGAAGATATTTTTATTGAGTTTGTTGATGGGTCAGTTGCCTCAGACATCCATCTCCCTTTAACCGATTGCCAAATAAAAGTTATTCAAAAAAGTGATTTAAGACTCTCCTCACTTGAAATGATAAGTGAAAATAAAATTATCTTAAGACTACATGCCGAGGATTCTCTTTTACAATTTATTCAATTGCTCCTTTCTGAGGCCTGTGACGTCCCTGTTTCAAAAATTTTAAGGGCTCTCTATGTGCCAAAAATTTCAGATTTAAAAGAAGTCATAGAGACAACGAAGGATCTCAGAATTATCTATGAAGAACTACTAGAAGAGGTTCAGAAGACCTTAGATCATGCAATGAGAATTCAGGTTCTTCAGGGTAGAAAGCAGTGAAAATCATCGTTCAGCGCGTGAAGGAAGCTTGTGTCTCTGTGGATTCAGAAATCGTGGGCTCTATTGCCCATGGCCTATTGCTTCTGATTTGTTTTGAAAATGGAGATAAGGATGAAGCACTAAATAAGGCAGTGGAAAAAATTTCAAAACTGAGGATCTTTGATGACAGTGAAGGAAAGATGAATATAGATATTCACGCTATCAAAGGAGAAATTTTATCTGTCAGTCAGTTTACACTTAGTTGGGATGGCTCAGGTGGACACCGACCGAGTTTTGAAAAATCCATGCCCCCACAAGAGGCACGCCTTAAATATGCTCTGTTTAACAGAGAACTTAGGAATAAAGGACTCACTGTTAAAGAAGGAAAGTTCGGTTCAATGATGCAGGTAAAACTTATTAATGATGGTCCTGTAACTTTTTTTCTTCAATTCTAATTCATGAGATCTTTTGCAATATCTCTTTTTTTACCTTTAGTTAGTGAAATTAGCTTAGACTTTTCCTTGGGAACTCTTTTCACATTGAGTTTGATATTAGCACCAACTATTTTGCCATTTCTATCTAACTTGTTTTCAAGATGCCACTGAATCCCTGAATCTCTTACGATTTCCTTCAAAATAATGAGATTCATGTCTATCGGTTCTGAGTTTTTATCAACTTGCCCCTGTGAAAAATTAAGCTCAGTGGCATTGAATATGGTATCTCCAAGGAAAATATTAATAATCGATTTATCAGTGTGAACCTGATTACTGATTAAAATCTTCTTACTCCCTGTTCTTCTTGAAGCAAGCTGATTAAGAGAGGAACTCAAGACTTGCTCAAGAACTTCAAAGGCAACATTTAAATGCACATCCCTCACTTCGCTCGCCATAATTAAATCTTGAGGCTGATTATTCTGTACTGAAATGAGGACTTCTTTCAGAGATGATTTAAACTGAGTTCCATAGATTTCTTCAACCTCTGGTTCATCTTCAGGAATGATTTTTGAGATGCTCTGACTCAATGGAGATTTTTGCTTCATTGCCAGATTTTCGAGCAACTGACCATGGTAATCTCTGAAAACTTGTGCGGTAATTTTTAAATTTTGAGTAGATAAGGCATTATCAATTAATTGATCCACCACTGCTCCGGTACTATGTTTCCCTGACCTTAGTAAATGAACTGCATTGTCTTCAATCTTCTTAATTGCTTGGATTCTATGATGATCCTGAAGCGAGATTAGGCTTAGGGCAAGAACAAATATAATCAGGCTGAGAGCAATAAGGTACTCGTCATTTCTTTGAACGCTTTTAAGTTTAGTCATGGAAATTTCTAATTCATCCATAAGATCAATTTTAAAATTTTCCATTTTACTGAAACGATCTGTTAGCAGAGTCATGGGAGGATGAGTCGCTTGCTGGGCAACTAAGGGAGCATGAATTTTAACAACAATTTCATGAAACCAGTTCACTTCGGAAATCAATTGATTTAGTAGCTGGTAACCTTTACCAAGGTCATTTTTAAAAGGTGAGACTGCTTTTGTGGTTTCATTCAAACACTCATCTGAAACTGCCATAAAACTTCGGTTTAAATAGGGTGACTTTATCTCTTTAATCATTAAAGCAGTAAAAGTTTGAGAAATTCTATTAAAGCAGGTGTTAACGCCTTGACCGAGGGAATTCAATCTATCGATTTGTCCCTGATTTAACCGAAGGTGCCAAAAGGAAGCCAAAGTTACCAGCAAAGAAAGCCCAGAGATTAAACACATTTTCGATGAAGAAAGACCGAGTAATTTTTTCATAGTTACGTAACATCCTTGTTGTAACAATGGTTAGGGCACAATGATATTCTCTCTTTTCCCTAAGACTTGAGTCAAGTTTGGAAAATTTGACCGACTATTTCTTTCAATTGGTATTATCTTGCTCATTCTATGACTTTGTTTGATTCTTATGGGTACAAGATGCTATGATGTAGTTGAGTAAAGGAGTCCGACCCATGTCGGTTGAAAATATTCAATTAAAGATAAGAATTAATTTTTCTGTAATTTTTTTTACGGTGCTGGTAGTGCATATTTTTTTTATGCTTTCTAAAGGCACTCCACTTTTCAGTCTTTCTTCATTTTTACCAAATCATTATACTCCTTCTTTACTCAAGATCAGACGAGTTAAAACTGCCAAAAGTGAGCACCCAAACATTCAAACTTCAAACAGTATCATGGAAGCAGGTGCAAGATCGAAAAAAAGCCAAGTTAGTTTTAAAGACTTATCACTGGACATGGACTTACCTCGGCCACGTGCGGGAACAAGACCAGAGGTGAAGCCTTCACAATCCGTGAAGGAAATTAGCGCCATAAGTCTCAAGAGTAAGGAGTTTAGAAATTACTCTAAGTCCTTCCCATCAGGAGGCCTTGCTCTCTCTGATATGATCCAAAGCTCCCAAAAGATTAACGATGCCATAGTGAGCATTGAAGTTCCAGAGGGGGTTGCACCCGATCAATTAAATGAATACGAATTAATGTTTTACGGTTTTCAAAAGAGAGTGGCGATAAATTATGTAAACTCTATTCTCAAAAATCTTAATACGTTCCAAAGAACTCACCCCCACTACAAGGTTCCCTCCCAATCTAGAATAACAATGACTGCAAGAGTTACTTATGATTCAGAGGGGAACATCATACAAATTAAAATGGTAAGATGGACTAAAATCAATGAAATCCAGGACTTATTCGAAGAAATAGTAAAAGGAATTGATCAGCTTCATAATCCGCCTAAGGCGTTATGGGAAAAGAAAAATGAATTTTCAATGTACTACACTCTTGAAATTTTAAATGGCTAACGGCTTCTCCAATCTTCCCATTTTATCCTCCAATGATCAAAAAAGCTTTTGGGCTCTTCACTTAAAAGATTAAAGATGGAAACTCGCATTTCGGTCTGTATCGATTCGAGAGTCTCTTTTGAGATGACAGCAGCAGGAATCATTTTTTTAAAATTTTCAATCTCCAGTTCTTTCGCTTTAATTTTTTTTTCAAACTCTGGATGAGTAGAAATAAAAGCTTGAAACTCAGAGGTTTCCTCAATTGAAAGTGATCCATCCAGATATGGGATGATTTTTTTTTCAAATGTTTTATCATCAAAATTCTTTTCGAGCATCATAGGGAGCTTCCAGGATTTAGGTCAGTGGCAAGAAGAAAACGTCCATTATGTAACTTCTCAATAACTTCATAACGAGGAAGTTGAATAATATCTTCAATCTCCTCCACCGTGAACTTAGCATCAAAGCGAAGACTCATAGTAAAACGAACTTTAGGTTCGAGAGAATAAAATGAATGATACCCATGAGGCCTCATATCCTTCATCTGTTCGAGAAAGTGAACCGAACGACGGATTCCGATATCGCATATATTTCGAAGAATCCCTTTGAAATGATACCTCCTCTGGAGGGTCACCTCTTTTTTATCTTCTAAATTTACTTCCTTAAGTAAGATTTTTTTTCTTTCTCTCAACAAATAGGCATTAAGGCCATCCACCACCAACTGTTCTGCCTGTAGATCATCTGGAATCAATGTATAAGCATGCCTGTAGAGTTTTTCTGAAAGCGGGGCCACAAGTTGATAGAAATCTTTTCTTTTCATACATACTATTTAGCCATCTAAATAAAAATTCGAAAAGACACTTAAATCTTTTAAATCCTGTCAGACTTTTTCATAATTTCAATAAGTTAAGAGTACTCAATAAAACTTCTATCAAGTAAAGCAGAAGAATTGCCGAAAGGTGTTACGGAATAAGGATTAAACTTATGAAATACATTCCTTTTATTTTTATTTTCTCACTCCTCTTAATGAGTTCATGCCAGGAGAAAAAAAATAAAAGTTCATCAAGTAACTGCATTGGGAACAATTATTGGATACCTGGATGTCCTGGATACAACTCCTATGGAACAACTCAAGGTGGAACAAACTCCGGTGGAACAACCGGCACTGTAAATATCTGTTACCAAAGTCAGCAGTCTTACTGGCAAACCCAAGGGTGTCCGGGTTTTTGCCAAAACTACCCCTCTCACACGTCTTGTTCAAGTGGTGGACCAAATGTCATCACTAACCCTTATACAAACGTTTCATCTAATCCCATTTATCAAAACTGGGGGGTTCAATACCCAGGCGGAGAGCCAGCAGAAAACTGCTCCACTACCTATGCCCCAACGGGAATTAACTTTGCTCCTTTTGAAACTCGAAAAGCCTCAGTGGGCATTCAAGGTAAAACTTTTTACAGTCCCGCATCCCCTATTGCATCCCAGTACTTAAATACATCCTCCATCTTAAAAAGTGTTGCCAGTGCAAAAACACTATTTCAGACAGATTCTGTGCTGAAAGTTAGGTTTAAGCCAAGGACTCAACCTGAAAATACCCAAAGCTCTCCTTACTGCTACATACCTAGCTATACAAAAATGTCGAGTATTGCTGGCTACACCAAGCTTCAATTCTCTGTATCTTTGGTAGGAACAAAGGCAGATGGCACCACTCAAACGGAACCGATTGGAAACTTTAATGTAAACGTCAACTCTTGCACTCAGGCAATAGATCTTTCCAGTTATGCATCGACCTATCCCAACGGGATTTACCTCATTGTCCAATCTGTCCGGGGCAACCAGGGTGTATTTCCAAACGATTATCATCTTTACGGATTTAAAAACTCAAATGTATTTTCTGACGTAAGATCTATGGACTGCTGGACTATGGATATCGAGGTGGCGGCAGATGGAACAAAAACTTTTGATTAATCCATCATCAAGTCAATAATTTGGTTGGCCAGGTTCTTTTGAAGGGCAAAACTCACCTCAACCAAAAGACCAGGACAAGTGATATTAACTTCCTGAACAGAATCACCCAGGATATCAAAGGCGACCCAATCAACACCAAATTGTTGCAACTCTTTGACTATCGCCTCACACTGAGCTCTAGTTTTTGAAATGAGCTCCTCAGCATGAAAAGTTGCCCCTTGAGCAATATTTGAAAGAAACTCTCCGTCTTTTGGCGTTTTAAGAATAGTTCCCAGCTCTCTACCTTTAAAAAAAACAGAGCGGATTTCCCCAGAAGTCACGGCCTCTAAGAAAGGCTGAACAATCACCGGTCCTTGAAGCTCAATAACTTTTTCTTCAAATCTTTTTTCCCAATTATTCACAGAATATTTCTCCACCCCTAGTCCACTATAAAGATCCATTGGTTTTAAAATAAGATCCTGTGGTTTAGGATGGAGGTGTTCCACAAATTGACGTGCTAAATTGAGATTTTGTCCTACAAAACTTGGAGTTGCGCCTTGAGATCTGTAAGCATAAAGTTTTTCATTAAAAATCATGATGCCTCTTGGGTCATTCATCACCTTAATACCCATCCTAACCAAGTGATCAAGCATCCACAGGATCCTCAAATATCTGGAATCAAAAGGAGGGTCAAGCCTCATGTGTAAAACATCTGATGAATTGAGCTCAATAACTTTTTCTCCAGTCGTCTTAAAGCTCGCAAGATAGATCTCATCATCCCTAAAGGCTCCCTCGAAGCTATGAACCCTGATCTTTTGAACTCCTAGATTGTGGATGGAAAAATCCTTCTCAAAAAAAATATAAGTTTCAATTCCTTTATTTTTCATGGATAAGGCGAGCATGAGAGAGGAGTCTTTTTTAATGTTTAAATTCGACAAAGGATCAATCAGTAAGATGTGTCGCATTTTGTAGCCTTAGCTTATTTTTCAAGTAATCAGAGAATGTTTTTACTTTAGACTGTTCTTTAAAAGAATCATATTCTTTTTGTAACCAAACAAGATAATCTTTCAAGTTTAACTTCAAACCTTCCTGAAGATTTTTTAAAAAATCTTGGTCTTCTTCATAGGTAAGGAATGCTGCAAATGAGGCCTGGTTCCACTCTTCCTTAATGTCACAATCTTCCTCTGGGAGCATCAAGGAATGACAAAAAGAAGTTAAGTCAGGAATGAAAACCTCCGTCACAAACCTTTTGGTCATGATGTCGGCCTTCTTATCCGTAATAAACCCTCCAAGTTTAGAAAATTCATCTTTTAGAATACCAATAAGTTCAACCACGCGTGAGGATAATTTTTCTTTTTTAGCTTCATTTTCAAGAAATAATTTAAGTTCATTTCTTTCTTTAAAAAATTCTCTTAACAAGGCCTTTCCAAAAAGATTCGCAAGGTTCTCATTGACATCAACCTCATCCTTTATGAAGAAAATAGTATGGAATAGTTCATGAAAAATCAGTTCCGCTAATTCAACGTCATCATAGTGAAAAAAAGATGAAAGAATCCTGTCTTCAAAATACCCCAGAGTAGAATAAGCATAAACAGGACGGATGTAGGTGACGAGATTTTGATCCTCCGACAAAGACTGAGCAAAGGATTGGGCGGAACTTTTATTAAAAAAACCAATATAAGGAAAACTCCCCATGAGAGGAAAATTAAATTCATGGGCACTAATTTTAGTATGAGGACTTGCAATAACCAGATAAGTTACCGCTTTGTTTGGAAGGATGGTGATTTTATCATATATGTTTGTAGGTTTTCGTCCAAAGTAGTGATAAAAAAACTTTTTATACTCACCTATCAGCAAGACCTTCCTCTTCATCTCCTCAGAGACACCCGGATCATTCAGAAATTCATCATTATGACGACCATTGAGCTGAAGCTTAACCTGCTCTAGCCCCTGCTCAGTTAAATAACTTACCATGGTACAACTAGAAAAAAGAATTAAAGGTAAAAAAATACGGAAAATCATAATTAAAATTTTATCCTATTTCAGGATAAAACGAAGTGCTTATTTACTTTTTCTAGTCACCACGAAAAGACAAACAGAAATCAATACAAGACTCACGGACCATTTAATGATGAATGGAATGGAGCTGTTCCTATGAATGAGGATGAGAGAAAGTGAGATCATTGTTGTACATAACATCTTGGCCTTGGGGCGAATCACTTTATTTTGGTTCCAATCCCTAATCCCCTCACCAGCCAAAGGTAAATCAAGTAACCATTTGTGGAATCGAGGAGAAGATTTTGAAAACAAAAAGGCCGACAAAATCAGAAAGGGTGTCGTCGGAAGAATCGGAATAAAGGCTCCAACAACTCCAAATAGAAAGCTTACCCAGGCAAAAATAAACCAAATTGGTTTCACAATGTTTTACCGTGATCTTTTATTATTTTTCCTTGAGTTGAAAGTGCGGTGGCCGACAAGATTTCAACATCTACCCAGTGCCACTGAAAATCCTGGTCTGCAACGGGAGGTTCAAAGTGCACCAAGCGAGAACAGGAAGTTCTTCCGGTCCATTTCAAAACTCCTTTTGAAAGACCTTTTTCTTCCACCAAAATCCGGTAAGTTTTACCAACCATTTGTTGACGTATATTGGCCTGGATCTTCAGTTGTTTTTCCTGGATCTCACGAAGACGCCTTCCTCTAATATCATCATTTAAAACGTCATTCATACGAGACGCTTTCGTTCCTTTTCTGGAAGAATAGGCGTAAGCATAAATGAAATCGAATTGAGCATCATCTAAAAGCTTTAAAGTTGCCTCGTGTTCTTCCTCTGTTTCATTGGGAAAGCCAGCGATGATGTCAGTTGAAATGATCATCTCTGGATTTGCCTTCCTCATTTTTTCAATAAGACCAAGGTAATGCTCAATTGTATATTCTCTGAGCATCCTTTGAAGCACAGTGTTTGAACCTGACTGGACAGGGAGGTGCAAATGATTGGCAAGTTTTTTAGCACTCTTATGGGCCTCCACCAAATCATCAGTCACATCATATGGGTGAGAAGTCGTGTATCTTAGGCGCTGGAGCCCTTCAATTCTATCTAGCTCCATAATAAGTTGAGCCAAGGATTCCCCATTCTCTTTACCAAATGAGTTTACATTCTGACCCAATAGCATAACTTCCTGGACTCCTGAGTATTCCACCAGACGTTTTACATCTTTAACCACTTCCTCAAGTCTTCGGCTTTTTTCCCTCCCACGGGTAAAGGGAACAATACAATAGGAGCAGAATTTGTCACACCCTTTTATAATGTTCACAAAGGCCATGGGTGAACCTTGAGTGATCTTGGTCTCAATCGAATAGTTTTCGGATTTATCCCAAGAGGTCACAGAAAATTTTTTCTCACCGGCATAGGCCCGGTAAACCATCTCCCCAATGTTATCTATAACGTCTGTACCAAAGGCAAAATCTAGCTGTTTGTATTTGGAGATAAGTTCCTTCCCCTCTGTTTGAGCAATACAACCTCCGGCGGCCACAATCACATTTTTTTTAAGCTCACCAAGAGAACTGGTGCTTGAAATGTTCTTTAATTTCTTCGTTTCACCTAAATGTGAGTAGAATTTTTGATTCGCCAGATCCCTTACTGCACAAGTATTAAAAATCACCAAATCTGCATCAGATTGTTGGTCAGTCTTAGTAAAATTAAGCTCTGAAAGATGAGACATGATTCTTTCAGTGTCGTGATAATTCATCTGGCAACCGTAAGTTTTCATCCATACTTTACGGGGTGGGAATTCCATATCCCCTACCTTCAGAGAAGAGTTTCCTAAGTTGTGTTCCATATTTGTCCTCAAAACATAGGTCTTAGACCGGGATGCGTTTTGGCGCAATATAGCAATGACAGAAAATTTAGTAAAGGAGGGTCTTAAATAATTTCGAGTTGAAGGGCAATATAGAAGGTCAGGTTAAATATAAAATGTAGAAGAATGGGGGCAAAGATAGAGTGAAACCTCAGCATGGCCTGTCCGCAAATGACTCCCAAAGTGAAGGTATAAAAGACCTGAAAGCCAATAAATGGTACATATTCAACTGGTAGGACCTGAAGTCCTACGAGATGGGAGAAGGCAAAAACACTGGCCACGAGCATACTTGTCACATATTTCCCACCCAACTGATTAATGAGAAAACGCTGGAAGGTTTGACGAAAAACCAGTTCTTCAAGAATGGGAGCAAAGAAGAGTAAATGCCATTCTAGGTCAGACAACAGACGAAACGGTGTCTCAATATCCAGAAACCAAATGGCCAGCACAGAAAAAAGTGCTAAGGAAAAGACTTCGGTCATGAGCTTGAAGCTTTGTTTGGAGAAGTGCCATTTGAACCTCCACTGAAGTTGGAAAAAAAATGAAACACTTAAGGCAAATAAAAGATCAAAAACATAGGAGAAAGATACAGTCGATGGAATCTTATGCCAGGGGAGCCCCAGAGAAAAAGCGAAATAAATAATCACAAGTAAAAAGAACCCTATCAAACGATTTCTCCGACTTTGGCAATTTTGTTGATGAGCTTAATTATCTCATCATAAAATTGAGGTTTTGTAACTTTGATAATTTGCTGAAAGCTGGGATTTTTAGTGGTTCCATGTCCATGGTTTTTATCATCAAAAATGACAATATGTAGTGTATGGTCGGGCCGAAAATAGTAAAAAATATCTAGATTAAAAGCAATCACCCTTAAGACACTCTCCTGTGTTTGGGGCTCTTTTCCAGAAAAAAAAGCTCCTGTTAAAATCAAATCTTTGTTAGTTTGAAATCCATCCAAAGACCTTAGTAGTGTTCCAAAACTGGCCTGAATCCACTGCAAGGCCCTGGCCTCATTTTGTATATCAAGGGAAGTTGCCCCACTAACAGGAATAAGCATAAAACTTTTGTTAACTTCAAGACCATGTTGAATGGTTGAGTGAAGAGCTATATTCATGAGTTCTTTTAAGGAACTAGAGTCAACTTTTAATTTCTCTTTTTGGACTAATTTTTTATTTTTAATAAATTCAACTAAAGGATGTTCTTCTAATGTCCATCTGATTAGCATGGTATGATCACCATGAGTTTCCACTGACCATTGTCTGCCCTGACTAAGATCGAAGTCAAAATTCCATGTGACTACTCTCCAGTTAGTATTCGCTAATGTAAATTCGAGAAAGTATTCCTTTGATTTTTTAAAAAATCTCCTCCAAAAATTCATATCAAACTTCTTTCAGAGATGGATGGTTTTTAAAATAATCCCAAATCCCACTCCATTCTGATGAATCAAAAAGAAGGGACCTATCCTGAGGCCTTACGAGTCCTTTTTCAACAGAGTGATCCAAAAATTTCAGTAAATGATCGTAGTAATTCCCTATATTAAAAATACCTATAGGCTTGTTGTGGATTCCAAGTTGTTTCCAGGTAAGTATTTCAAAAAGCTCATCTAAAGTGCCAAATCCTCCGGGAAAGATTAAAAATGCATCCGAAAGGTCATACATCATTTTTTTCCGCTCATGCATATCTTTTACAACATGTAATTGAGTCAATCCTCCGTGAGCAATTTCCTTTTTCATCAGTTGCTGAGGAATAACTCCCGTAACCTTACCATTTTTGATGATAAGTTCCGTGGCCAGAGAACCCATGATGCCAATGCCGGCACCTCCATAAATTAATTCAACTCCATGATCGGCAAAAAAATTCATGAGAAACTTAACTTCCTCATCGACCCTAGGATCCAGGCTAGAGTTAGCACCACAAAAAATGCAAATCCTCATTTCTTTAACCTCCTGAAGAACTTCATGATGTAGAACATTTCAACAATAAGAAATCCCCCAAAGGCCATGTAAAAACCTCCCGTCTTCCAAAAAAGCCAAGTTGCAGTGCTTTTATATAAGGCAACCCAGGCCATAAAAAATGAAAAGCTAAGAAAAAACAGGCTCAAATGCCACTCCATCTTGTGAAAAAATTCTTCAGGGAAGAGTACTTTTTGATTCATTTCTTTCATCATTTCAAGAAGTAGAGATTGATTTTTCATTTTTTTAAAAATCAAAAAAGAGGAAAGAAAAAGACCTGTCAATGTTGGCTGGAGCTTAAAGAAGATTCCTTCTTTAGCCATGAGAGAAACTCCACCTAGGATCAAGATCAGTGTCAGGTTAAGTTTTGAAATCAAATGGACATGCCCGGTAAACCTCTTCTCAAGGAACATCTCTATGATAGAGAGGACGATACCTCCAATCAGAGCGACTTCAAGAGTGTAGTAAGTTTCCAGGTACCAGTATGCAAGAGCGGGAAAAAAAGAGAGAAGGAAGTAGGGTTTTTGGGCATTTTTCATGCCCTGGATTCTATGCTATTTTTTTAATTTTTTCCTCACAATATACGAGGTATTCTTCCTTAAATTTCAAAGGATCCAATATTTCAACACGTTTTCCCATGTTAAGGATCCACTCAAATAATGATTCACAGGGCTCAACGTAGGCCGCCCAAATGAGATCTCCATTAGGATTCGTTACCATACAGGGTTTTCCAAGGAAATGGTTTTCAGGAAAAAGATTAATTCCTTCTGACTGATGGATTTTAAGAATTAAGCGGGTTTCTTTTTCACTCATTGACCTGATGGCAGATATAAACTCCTCAATTTCGAAGGTTGAAACTTTTTTAGAAAGAGAATTTTTTTCTAAAATCTCTATTAGTTCAATGTCTCTGATCTGGATCACCATAAGACAATGATCATGGGAATCCTCTGCTACCAGGGAAAGACATCCCTCAAGATGAATCATTTTCCAAGGATAAATATGACAAAACTTGCCTGATTTTTTTCTTAACCTTAAAAGGCAGGAGTGCTGAATACTTTCTTCCAAATCTCTACGGATAAGATTGTGTGCATCCTGGACATCCCATACATCTAGTTGACTTAAAAGATCCGTCACTCTCTTTAATGGACCTTCTTCAGCTATCTTTTTCCTTAAGTCTTGAATGACGGGTGATTTAATGAAATCACTCGAAAAAATAATCTGATGAAGATGGATCCATTCAGTGAGGGAAAGGGACAAATTATATTGAGAGCACTCATTTCTAAAGTCTATCCAGTACTCATGATTGCGATAATAAACCTCAATCCCAACTCCCACAGGAAAAATTTGTCTGATAAACGAGAGGGCCTCATCCGGGGCCATGTTCATTTCTTCTGCCAGTTTATTTAATTTTATGGATCCCTGCCTCTCTCCAAGCTGAATGAGCCATTTCAACATGTCTGAACTAACGGTTTTTTTCATATTCTATTCCTGACAACCCTTATCGGTTTTTTAATACCAACTCTTTAGTGCAAAAAATTGGGAGAAAGATGATAATAAAGGGATGCAATACCTCATGAAAAAACCAGTACTTGGTGTTGGTCTTCTGATGTTCATATTATTTGTTTATCAGGTGTCCCAGGACAGAAAGTGGGGCATTTTTCATAATCAAAAGCTTATGGCCACCACATGTAACGCTTTGATTATTAGACTTAATAAACAAATACCAGAGAACTGGAAAGCTTATTGTGAAGGAAATAACCTGGCTGTTGAGATTAAAGAAATTACTGTCCCAAAGCGCGCTTCCAATTTAAAGTCACTTCTTTACCGACAATTGGTTAATCACATGACTTTTGTGGCCCGTAATTCTCACAGTGATATATTGGAGAAAGTTTTTTTTGTGAGGTTTAAACTGATACATCCCAAAATGACCATCAATGCAGTTACTGAAGGAAAATTTCTGGTTAAACTATCCACTCTGGAGACGCCCGAACATATCATGACTCACCTCCAAAGCACGGTTCAAGTCAAAGAAGAGGGAAAATAATTCTGCATTAGGATCTTCATAAATTTCACTGGTTTCATAGCGAAGTGCATGGAGAAAAAGCCTCTCCGCTTGACGACCACCATACAATTCATCCCCTAATATCGGAAACCCAAGAAAAGATAATTGTGCTCTGATTTGATGTCGAAGACCTGTTTTAAGATGAACTAAAACAAGTGATTTATTCCTGATGCACATGACTTTTAGAACTGAAAGAGTGCCTTCATGACTAAATTCTATGGCCTGATCCGAAACTTTTTGTTTAACACCTTTTGGCCCTGTGGACCTGAAAAAATGAGTCCATTTTCCTTCCTTGTCAAAATCACCTTCAACAATGGCCCAATAGAACTTTTTTTTCATCAGGTGTGAAAAATTATCTCTCATCAATTTAAAGTTTTCTTCATTTCTTGCTAATAGAAGGACTCCTGAAGTTTCGTAGTCCAGTCGGTATAAAAGAGATCGGTCATAATTTTTAGTATTGATATTTAAGACGTCCCATTTCTTCTTTGTGACTAAAAAATTTAAAATCGTATCTTTATCTTCATAGCTATGTGGATGACAGTGAACCCTAGGAGGTTTATGAGTCACAATAAAATCGCTATTTTCAAGTAAAATTTTTACTTCAGGTCCCTCGTAGGTTGGATTAATTTTTAGATGGTTTACCAAGTTTAAGGGAAGACTGATGACATCCCTGAACTTCACAGGTCTTTCCTGTTCTCTTGAGGAGAAATATTTTTTAATCTGTTGCCCGGAACATCCTAAAGTTTTTTTCAAAGCCTCTTCAAGTGAGTGCTCCTCACAAACCCAACAAAACTCTACCGTTTTGAACATTACTGAGCCTCAACTTTACGACCCTCAACTCTTAGATCTGACTTCTTTAAGACAAATTCAACTCTTCGGTCATTAATAAGCTTATTCAGTTTTTCCTGGGGCCTAGAGTCTCCATAAAAAACGATGGTTACTCTGTTTGAGGCGACTCCTCTTTGGATGAGGGACTTTGAAATAGCGAGGGCCCTGGCACTGGAAAGTGCATAAGCATCCCCCCCTGTTCTACCTGAGACCTCGCCGGCCTCAGCATGCCCTTCAATAATAATATTCCAATCATTTTCTCGTAACATTTTTATAATCCTATCTACCACTTGTACATTCATGTCCTCAATTTCCACAGAACCTTTAAGAAAATGAATTTTATCTTTCATCCTCACCATGATGGATTCAGGCATTTCATAAACGTTGGCCGACTCTGCTAGCTCACTTTCTGATAACATTTTTTTGAGTTGATTTAATTGAGCATCAGATTCCCGGTTCACTTCATGTTTATCAAGAAGTCCCTCAGCGGTGAGAAATTCAACCGGAAAAGGCTTAGGAGGATTTTCAGAATCAATCATTGTAGGTGCATCATTAGGTGATTTCCCTGGCCTCATGACCTCACCAGGCTTTAAGACGTTCCCCCCAAAGGCACTCCGTAGAGACCCCACAGCTGCCTCATATTTTGCCGTCTCTGTTTTTGCAAATGATAAGAGCAACACGAAAAACGTCAAAAGTAAGGTACACAAATCTGAAAACGTAGCTAGCCATCCAGGTGCACCAGGTTTACAGGGAGGGCACTTAGGAGCGTCGGCCATAATCTACTCCTTCTTTTCCTCGACCACTCGATCTTTTGGAGGAAGAAATGAATCTAGCTTTTCTCTGATCACCCGTGGGTTCTCCCCTGCAACAATCCCTAAAACTCCTGCCACAATGATGTTCATTTTGGTGGATTCCTGCTTAGAGCGCATCTTTAATTTAGCAGCTACGGGAATAGTCATCACGTTTGCAATAACTGATCCATAAAAAGTTGTAAGGAGGGCAACGGCCATGGCAGGCCCGATGGCCGAAGGATCTGACATGTTCTGAAGCATTTGAACGAGACCAATCAGAGTCCCAATCATTCCAAAGGCTGGACCATCGGCTCCCATACCCTCAAGAATATCCACACCTTTTGAGTGACGGTCTTCCATCGCCGCAATTTCAAGGGAGAGAATGGAGGTAATCACTTCCGGTGGACGGTTATCAGCAGCAAGGGTTACGGCTTTCTTTAAAAATTTATCTTCAATAGGCACCTTCTCAAGAGCAAAGACAGACTCTTTACGGGCCGTTTCAGCTAACTTTTGAATTTCTGCGATCATGGATTTTGCGTCAGGCGTTGAATTGAAAATAGATTTCATAAAAATCGAGGCCAAGGCACTTACATACTCCATGGGCCACTTAATTAGTGTCGCTGCAATAACTCCTCCGATAACACAAAACACGGAAGGAATATCGATAAAGATTGAAAGAGGAGATCCATAAAGGATGGATCCGATGATGGCAATTCCTGCAAGGACCAAACCTGCGACTGTTGAAATATCCATAATTCACCCAACAAAAAGAAGTTGTATGAATGAGTTATCGGAATTTCTCAAAGAGACTTAAATCTTTGATTTTAGCTGATTTGTCAGGTCGGAAACTCTTTTCTCCGGCCTTAAGCCTCGTCTTTCATAAGAAGGGTTGAGTCTATATAGGAAAGCATAGCCGCCCTTAAAGTTTCAAGACAGACCTGTTCTGAGGAGGAACCATTGAATAATTCTTCTTTAATTAACTCCACAGGAAACCCGGTCATTTTAGAGAGGGTTTCTAAACTAACGGTATTTTTACCTTCCGCGCAAAGACCAATTTGACTGTCTGACATTCTGAACTCCTTGAACTTAATCTCGCTAAATCCATTTAGCGCATATGCATCAAAGCGTACCTTTCAAGTAAAAAAGAAGTCAACCTAAGGGATTCTAAATGTAAGTTTTTGTTAGTCTTTATCTCTGGAAGTCATCCTTAACTATTTAAGATTAATAGATTTCTGGCCTCTAATAGCCTGGTACTTTAAGTAATGTTAGAAAACTATAAACCTTGGATTCCATTTCTTGAAATTCTGAAACTGGTCTGGAAAGAAGAGTGACTCCCCCGCCTGCCCCATACCTCCATAGTTTATCCCCCACTGAAAGCTGGGCCGTCCTGATATTAATGCTCGCAAGCTTCTTTTCCTCATCACACAAAAGAGTTGAGCCACAATAGATGCCTCTTTGGTACCTCTCAATTTCCAGGATGATCTCCATAACCCTTTTCTTGGGTGCTCCCGTTACACTACCGCCTGGAAAAAGACACTCTAGAGTTTTCTGAAATGTTAAGGCCTCTTTGAGAGACACAGAAATAACAGAACATTGATGGAGAAGCCCAGGAACAATTAAAGGAGCCTTTTTTTTCAAAACCTTTGCTTCGGGGAACTGAAGTCGGTTTAAGTCATTTCTTAAAAGGTCGGTGATCATGTTGAGCTCCCCTTCCTCTTTAATGCTTTTTTTCATTGTTTCCCAGTCATCTTTCCAGTTTTTTCCAGTCCTCATAGTGCCCTTAATAGGCATGGTGGTTATTTTGTTATTAGAGTACTGGAGCAAACATTCCGGTGAATTACTCAGAATCATCTCATCACCGAGAAAAGTTGCATGGGCATAGGCACTTAATTGATTTCTTGAAAAAAAGAAGTCACAGATATCACGGGGATCCATTAAGTCCTGGCATTCAAAATCATAGGGAAAGGTCAGATTAACCTGATAGCAGTTACCGGCAAGTAGGTGTTCCTGAATCTGACTAAAGGCCACTTTATATTCTCCCCAAGAAGGCCTTTCCAGAGATTTTAGAGGAATATTTTTTATTTTAGTTTTGGGTTTGTCGTGAATTCTTTTTTCTTGATACTCAATTTCTATGGCCAGTGGTGTATCTTCATCCACCGCATGTCCAAGTCCCATTAAGATGAGACCCAGTTCATAATAAAAGTGAAAAACTGTTGGGCGGTGAAAGCGCTCCTGCATGGTGATGTTTTGAAGGCGGTTTAAAAAAAATTCAAAAGGATAAGTTTCAGGGAACCCCGTCAGAAGATTCAACCTCATGGAGCGGTAATAAATAAAAGCCTTTAAAGGGTTTTTAAGTTCTAAGTAGGATGAATCTTTCCACTTAAATCTGGAAAATATCATCTTCTACTCGGCCTTCACTTGAGGTGCAAGATCGGCAAACTTTGTTTGTGAACCAATCCAGGAAAGCTCAATAGTCCCAGGTTCACCGTTACGGTTTTTGGCCACAATAATTTCTGCAATCCCTTTCTTCGGGGTTTGAGTGTCATAATATTCTTCCCGGTGAATGAGGCATACGATGTTGGCATCTTGTTCTAGAGAGCCCGATTCACGAAGATCCTGAAGCTGTGGTCTTCTGTCAGTTCTTGAAGCGGCCGTACGGTTAAGCTGAGAGAGGGCCACAACTGGAATCTCTAGTTCATTGGCGAGCATTTTAAATCCCCGTGAAAGTTCTGCAATTTCTTGTTCACGGTTTTGTTTTTTCACATGCATGGGCATAATCTGTAGATAATCCACTATGATCATAGCAAGCCCTTGCTCGGCCTTAAGTTTTCTACAATACGACCTGATGTCCATGAGGTTAGTTGAGCCAGAGTCGTTAATAAAAAGTTTTAAATTAGAAAGTTTTTGAACAGCATTTGAAATAGATCTCAAATCCAGTTCGTTAAATTCCTTAGTTTTTAACTTTCTTCCATCAATACAGGCCTCACTGGCAAGAAGTCGCATAGAAAGCTCAGCGTACATCATCTCATAGGAAAATACGGCAACGGCCATATTTGTTTGTTTGGCAGCAGCCACGGCCCAATTAAGTGCAAGAGCAGTTTTTCCCATACCAGGACGTGCGGCAATCAACACAAGCTGACCGGGTTGAAGACCTAAAAGCTGTCTATCGATAGACTGAAAGCCAGTTGAAATCCCCATGATTTCACCCTTGGCCCTTGCAGGCTTTTCAAGTTCTTTGAGGTTTTCATAGAGAGCTTGCTTTAAGGGGATCATTTTATTATTTTTGGTTTGAGCGGTTAGTTTAAAAAAACTCGCCTCTACTTCCTGAAGAAAATCACCAACATCTCCAGAAAAATTTGTTCCACTTTGAACAACTCTCGTGGCCGTCCTGACGACCTCACGGAGCATACTTTTTTCCTTTATTAGACGAGCATAGTATTCAACGTTGGCGGCAGACCCGACTTCATCACAAATTGTAATTAAAGTTGTTTGCCCACCTATCCTTTCAAGTTTGCCGTGATCACTGAGCTTACTTGCAACAGTTACGATATCAAATGGCATGCCATCCATGAAAAGGTCTTTAATAGCCTGATAGATAATCCCATACTGAGGATGATAAAAATCCTGGGCCTCAAGATTCACATCTGAGACCTCATCAAAACTTGAGTTATCAATGAGAAGACAACCTAGAAGAGCTTTTTCCGCTCCTATATCATGGGGTAATTCATTACGATTCTCTTGTGCCATTACAAGTCTCTCCAATCAAATTTTTCTAATTAGGGTGACTTTATACCATGTGCAGAAAGTCGAGGTAGGACAATGTGAGAAATGTTAAAAGAAGTTAGGTACAAAAAAGAGGGGAAGGAATAATCCCTCCCCTAAATAAGAATTACTCTTCTGTTTGAGTGGCCATAGCGTCAGCTTCGGCCTGGGCCTTGGCAGCCTCAGCTTTAGCTTTCTTTTCAGCATTTCGCTTTTGAGCTTCGGCTTGTTGTTTTTTAAGTTCCTCGGCCATAGCTGCGTCAATAGCAACTTTGAGCTTAAAAGTAGCAATTACGTCATTAAAAATTTTAGCCTTAACGTCGTAAGTCCCTAAGGATTTGATTGAACTATCAACCTGGATAAGACGTCTTTCGATGTGAACTCCCTGCTTCTCTAGCTCTTTTGAAATTTCCTGAGAGGTAACAGCACCAAAAAGTCGACCGTTTGCACCAACTTTTTTAATAAGTTCTACTGTGAGTCCATCAAGCTTTTTCTTAAGGGCCTCAGCTGCATTTTTCTCAACAGCAATTTTCTTTGCTAAGGCTTTTTGCTTATCCTTTAAAACATTTGAATTCTTTTCATCAGCTAGGATGGCAAGTTTTTTCGGAAATAGGAAGTTCCGGGCGAAACCGGCCGTAACATTAACAATCTCTCCGATTGTTCCTAATGCCTTAACTTTTTCAGTAAGGATGACTTTCATATTTTTCTCCTAAATTAGTCTTTCGTTGTACGCTTTACAAAATACTTTCTAAAATCAAACCAATTATCAAATAACCCTGCAGCTGCAATCAGATAACTCGCCATAAAGATAGTGACCATAACAATCAGAGAACGAAAAAAACCGGCAATGCCTACGAAATTGAGTAAGTCACTAAAGACACCAAAACCCTGGAAAAAATAAAAAAGTCCAAGGCACCTGATGAGTGTAAATCCTATTTTCTCGTAAAACACTGACCCTAGTTCCTCTCCCCAAACTGCAAACACTAATCCGATGACTAAGATGGCTACAAAACCAAAAGGCACTTTGAAATTCAAAAGATCTTTCTCTGAAAAGGGATAATCCTGACCGGAAAACAAAAGCCTTCTGCTTTTTAATACCAGAAACATGTTAAACCAAAGCATGATGAAAACTCCCATAAAAAAGTAACTTGGGAAAAGTTCCAATAATTGATCTGCCAGTAAATCAGGCCGGTCAAGTAATTGAAGAACTTCCAGGGAATTTTGATCTCCACTCATTTCAACAATTTTCTTTTGCTCAGCAATTTTATCCGCACTTAACTGTAGTTGTTGAAGAATGAAATTCTTAGGCGAGAGATTTAAAGATTTAAGGACTCCAGCTAATGAACCAGACAGAATGAGGATAAAGGATATCCCAAAAACGACCATCGCCTTAACAGGAGTAAAACCACGAATAACTATTTCAGCTATTCCAAACCCAAAAATCAACACACAAAAATAAAATCCAAACAACGTGAGGTCCCCGTAAATCAAATTGGCCAGAATAAAACTCGTAATGAGCCCTGACAAACCAATCAGATAACCTTTGGTTCGGCCGTACATAATCACAGCTAAGGCCAGAGGAAAGGGGGCAAAGATTGACATGATGAAACTAATACACAACACCAAAGAACTTGCTCCTAAAAGGAACAAACGACCTAGGGAGAGTTGTGGAGTTTGCATCACTTCAGAATTCATACCTTTTAATTTCTCCAAAAATTAGCGAGCTGTTTCGTTAGACTGGTAGCTAATAAGAAGCATGTTACGACCACGCTTAATCGCTTCGTTTGCACGACGCTGAAAAGTCGGTGTCAGACCAGTAATACGAGAAGGTGAAATTTTTCCAAATTCATTCACAAGCCAAGAATAAGATTTTGGATCTTTCCAGTCTGGAGATGTTTTCTTCGCAGAAAACCAACAAGACTTTCTTTTAGAGTGCATCTTCTTGTCTTTATCCTCTCCACCACCAAATTCATCGTCAATCTGAGCCGCTTGAGTGTGGTTAGGATTTTTGTAGTTTTTAACGATTTCTGCTTGTTTATTATCTTCACCTAACTTAATGATGAGATGACGAACAAGATTTTCGTTAATGCGGAATTTACGCTCAATTTCTGCATTCAGGTTACCTGCACCTTTATACATGAAATAATGATAAGCGCCTTTTTTTAGGCCAGATTCAGTGGGCTGAGCAAACGTTTTTACTCCCCATGAATCATTAACAAGAACTTCAGCACCAAACTCTTTAAAAGTTTCGGTTAGGGAGTTCTTGATGGATGACACAACTTCTTCAGATGCATCAGGGCGAACGACAAAGGCCGTTTCGTAGATCATATTTCCTCCTGGATTATAATTAAGCCCATGGACAACATTGCCATGAGCGAGATGAAATATATAAAAAATGTCCACTGAAACCTAGCACACTTACCACAAAGCGTCCAAAATTTTATTTTTCTCTCAAAAAGAACCGCAAACAATTGATATCTCTATAGTTTCAAGGAATATTTAACGTATTTTTTTTCAATCTCTGGATAGTGGTTCCTGATTTTATCGAAGGAGTTCATTTGAGAGCTAGTGGCATCATGTTTATAACTTCGGCTAGAAGTGATGACAGAGTAAAGAATATTATAAAAAGAAATGGCTAAGAGGATTGGAATAAACTTTTTACGATGGGATAAGTATTCAGACAAAGGAATTAGAGAAAAGGGAAAAATGAGGTAAAGGTGCCAAAAATTAAATGGTACCGGTGATAGGCATGAAACAAAAAGTAAGGAGCCTAAGGCGTATAAAGTGAGCCTTTTTAAAAAAGAAGGATTCATTGAGCGAAAAAATTTGAAGTTAGCGACTATCACAACCACTAAGCTCAGGAGGGCCATGGACCACTTCAAAATGAACCAGACCTTTTGTTGAAAATTTGCCATATTCCAAATGAGTTTTGGCAACTGAAAAGTAGTTGCACCAAAATAGAGGGAGGGATACCTGAACCAGTAAAGAAGACCTTTCAGCGCCTCACCTCCCTGGATGAGATTGTGGAAAAGTGGAGCTTTCTTCTGGTTTTGCTGAAGTATTTCAGGATGCTTTAGAAAAACATAAACTGTTGGTAGCAGGAGAAGAATCCCAACCAAAGCTCCCAGAAAAACGGCAAGATAATTTACCCTCATGGTTTTTGTGAAAACTAGAATGAGTGATAGGACCGCCAGAAATAAAAATGAATTATGAATTTGAAAATTTATGGCAATTGATATCACCATTAAAAAAGTACCTAAAAATGATTTATTTCTGAGGCAACAATCTAAACCATAAAGCCATAGAGCCGAGAGCGGAAAAAGAAAGGCTGGATTCCAAAGAAAAACCTCACTCGCCCTCCAAGGAGTTGCCCAGAAAAGAAAAATAAAGACAAGAAAAGATTGAAGATTTTTAGTTAAAAAAGTTGTTCTTAGAAGAAGAAAAAAACTTCCAACATGTAGGACTAAAATACCCATCAGTGGTGAAAGGGGATGCTGATAGAGTTTAAGAAAAAGTCCTACAAAGACTGAGATGAAAGGCCCGTAAACATAGTTTGTATTGGTGGAGCGTGGCCCAAAAGGGAAAAGATAGCCTTGAGAGAAAAGGTATCCCCTTTCCAAAAGCTGAACACTGTCCTGGACGATGACTTGGTTAGATAAGTAAACAATAGATAGGAAAAGACCAAGAACAAAGGTGAAAATTAAAAATATTTTTTCCTGAAGATTAAGCTTTTTAAACATAACAATTTAAGATTCAGGAGCATAAATTTCATACTGTTCAGAGTGATAGTTATTGTCGGCCCTGACCAGTAAAGTTTTATTGTGTGTCTCCTCCAGGGCCTCAATGATGCCAAAATCCTCTGAAGAAAGTTTGGCACAAACTTCAGGATGAGCAAATATGGTAATTTTTTGGGCTTGAGTGCGTTTCATCATTTTCTGAACTTCTCTAATCACCTCAAAGCTAACAGTTTCTACTGATTTTATCCTTCCGATTCCTTCACAGTACGGGCAAGGCTCGCACATTGTTCTGATGAGGGTATCCCGTGTCCTCTTTCTCGTCATTTCGACTAAACCCAGGCCCGATATGGGGAGGACATTAGTTTTAGACCTGTCCTTTTTTAAAGCTTCTAGTAGGGCCTGATAAACCTGGACCCTATGTTCTTCCTTCTCCATATCAATAAAATCAATGATAATGATTCCACCGCAGTTTCTTAGACGAAGTTGATAAGAGATTTCTTTAACGGCTTCGAGGTTAGTTTTCAGAATTGTTTCTTCAAGAGTCTTTTTGCCAACAAATTTTCCAGTGTTCACATCAATAGAAACAAGGGCCTCGGTCTGGTCAATATTGATTGATCCACCTGACTTTAAAAAAACCTGATTCGACAAGGCACGTTCAATTTCGATATCTATTCCGTAATGTTCAAAAATAGGAATCTCGCTCTCATAAAACTTAATTTTCGCTTTATGATGAGGAATAAATCTTTGAATAAATTTTTCAATCTGTTTCACGCTGGATTTAGAGTCAGCTACAATGTTATCTACGTCCTCATCCATGATGTCTCTAAGAGAGCGCTGAATAAAAGAGAGATCCTGGTGAAGTTCAAGAGGAGCCTTGGCTTTTTCCATCTTTTTTTGAACATCTTTCCAGATCTTCACTAGGTTATTATAATCACTCTTAAGAACCTTATAACTTTGTCCTTCCGCCACTGTTCTTGCAATGACACCAACTCCCTCAGGTCTTATCGAATCCAAAATATCTTTTAAGCGCTTTCTTTCTTCCTCTGATTCAATTCTTCTTGAGACCCCAATATGCTCAATAAAAGGCATGTAAACGATATGCCGACCAGCGAGGGTAATGTGTCTTGTTACTCTGGGACCTTTCGTGGAGATGGGTTCTTTTGCGATCTGAACCACAATTTCATCCCCCTCTTTGAGAAAATCCTGAATTTTCACATCTGGCCGGTATTTCATATCCACGGTTTCTGTCAGAGTTGAAAATTCATCAGGGATAATTTCTCCTAACCTTTTGGTAGAAGATTCGGCCATTTCAATCCTACTTTGCATTTCACGCTGCTCCTCCATAGTAGGAAGGTAAGCATCGTCAACGTAAAGAAAAGCCGCCCTCTCTTGTCCAATATCAACAAAGGCAGACTGCATACCAGGAAGAACTCTCAGGACTCTTCCGAGGTAAATATTACCAACGATTGGGGCCGATTCATTTTTGGTTGATTGTCTTTCTATGAGGAAATCTAGCATCTCCCCATTCTCAATAAGGGCAATACGAGACTCGCTGTGAGTCTGGTTCACCACTAATTCTTTCGCCATGAATGTATCCTAACTTTAAAAACTTTTAATTGTATTCTTGGTCAGGATACATTGTTTTAGATCAAATAAAAAGTCCGGCAATACATGCTGTCATGTAGCAAGCAAGAGTACCACCAATAAGCGACTTCATCCCATAGGCGGCAAGAACTGGTCTTTTTTCTGGTGCCATGGTCCCAATTCCACCAAGTTGAATAGCAATGGAAGAAAAATTAGAAAAACCACACAATGCATAAGTTGAGATGATCATGGCACGTTCAGAGATCTGATCCTTTGCAGCAATAAGATCTAAATAGCCAACGAATTCATTGAGAACTAGTTTTTTCCCAAGAATTGAGCCCACCTTTAAACAATCTTCCCAGGGAACTCCCAGTAACCAGGCCACCGGCGCATTCAAGTAGCCCATCAAGAGTTCAAAAGTTAAGTTTGGGAAACCAAAGAGGTTACCAACTCCAGATAAAAGACCGTTGAGTAAAGCAATGAGTGCAATAAATGCCAAGAGCATTGCGGCAACATTAACTGCAAGCTTAAGTCCATCGGAAGCTCCAGTGGCAGCTGCATCTACAACATTCGCCGAAATTTTTGGAAGATCCACTTTCACAACTCCCGCTGTGACGGATTCTTCAGTCTCTGGAACCATAAGCTTGGCACAAACCAGGGCAGCTGGCGCAGACATGACCGATGCCGCAAGTAAGTGCCCAGCATCTATCCCAAATCCCACATAAGCGGCAAGAACACCACCGGCAACTGTGGCCATTCCCCCAGTCATAAGGCACATAAGTTCTGATTTGGTCATTTTCCCTACGAAAGGCTTAATCACCAGAGGAGCCTCAGTTTGTCCCACAAAGATGTTAGCGGCGGCGGCCAATGATTCGGCCCCAGAGGTTTTCATCGCCCACATCATGACCCTTGCCACAATCTCCACAATTTTTTGCATAAACCCTATGTGATAGAGAACTGACATAAGAGCACTCATGAAAATAATGGTGGGAAGGACCATGGTTGCAAAGATAAAACCAAGGCTATCAGAAGGTGTAGCAAGGTTACCAAAAAGAAATTTGGCTCCTTCTCCAGTGTAGCCTAACAGGGCATTAAAGCCTTTACCGATAGAATCAAAAACATTTCTTCCAACATTTGTTTTAAGAATCAAAAGACCAAAAACAATTTGAAGAAGAACTCCTGTAATTACTGTGCGCCACTGAATCGCCTTTTTCTTTTCACTCAATAAATAAGCAATCCCGATCATGACCAAGAGGCCAATAAAAGAAATTAGACGATCCATGATTCATCCTAATTGTAAAATTAATTTTAACTTAAATGAGTTATACCCAGAGCCGAAACCTAGCGCAAGAGAAAGTCTTTGGCTAAAAACTTAATTGAAAAAATTGCGTACCTAGCTGGTTTTTAGGGAAAGAGGAAATAGTTGTTTTTTCGTGATGCCAGGCCAAACGTTCACTGGAATTAAATTCCAAAGAAGATTGTAAGTCTTCAGATCCCCTTTGTGCGCTGTTATAGGCAACATAAATGACACCTGCGATAATCCCTAAGGCTGCTCCTGTCCAAATATTATAAATATGACGAGAAGGAGTCTCAACGAAAGAAAGTGTAGATAAACCAAGCACTGCCCCTACGACACCTGAAGCACCCACCAGCATAATATCCTCCTGAGTTTTTTTAAGCACATCTTCACTATTCTGATCACCTGTACCTTCTTGTGCCCAGGAAGAATTTATACCCAAATTAGCACAGGCAAGAGTTAGTAACAAAAAAGTTAAGAGAATTTTCTTCATATCCAGGTCCTCAGGAGTAAAATTGCCAAGGGGGAGAGGTTAAGATTATGATAAATCCCTTCTTCAATGTTTGCAAATAAGTTGTGTGAAAAATGAGGATTATGAAAAATGAATTCCAGGTTTATAGTTTGATCGATAAAAAAAAAAATGGAAAGAAATTAACCTCTCAGGAGATTAATTGGTTTATAAAAAATTACACTGAAAATAAAATACCTGATTATCAAATGTCAGCTATGTTGATGGCCATGTTTATCAAGGGCATGGATCTCTCTGAAACCTCTGCTCTGACAGATGCCATGTTACACTCCGGGGAACGACTTATTTTTCCAGAGCGTAATATTATTGATAAGCACTCTACCGGTGGAATTGGAGACAAAGCTTCATTTATTCTGGCCCCCATTGCTAGTGCGGCTGGAGTCAAGGTTCCTATGATGGCCGGAAGAGGCTTAGGTCACACGGGAGGAACAATTGATAAAATTGAAGCTATCGCCGGCTTTCAAACCACCTTGAGCTTGAAGGAATTTGCCAAGAAATTACACAAAGAAAAAATTGTTTTAATCGGACAAACACCAGAAATCGCTCCCGCAGACAAACTGATCTATGCCCTTAGAGATGTTACCGCCACCATTGACTCCATTCCATTAATTACTGCCTCTATTATGAGCAAGAAACTTGCAGAGGGCGCTAATGGAATGGTTTTTGATATAAAAACGGGAACGGGTGCGTTCATGAGAACAACCAAAGATGCAAGAAATCTTGGTAAAAGTCTCATCACAACGGCCAGAAGATTTAAAAAAAAGGCTGTGGCACTAATCACTGATATGAACCAACCTCTTGGGCGGGAGGTTGGTCATTCGAATGAAATTGTTGAAAGTATAGAAACTTTAAAAGGGCGTGGACCAGAAGACCTTACAAACCTTTCCCTAGAATTGGCCGCACACATGATTCATCTTGCGGGAGTTGAAACAACTTTTCTTAAGGCAAGAAAGAAAGCCGAGCTTATGTTAAAATCTGGAAAAGCACTGGAAGAATTTAAAAAACTCATCCTCTCTCAAGGTGGGGATGTTCGAGTCGTTGAAGACTATACTCTCCTTCCCATGGCCTTAGAAAAGACTATCGTCAGGGCAAAAAAGTCAGGCTTTATTGAAATGTTTGATAATTCATTGATAGGACTTTTGTTGATAGAACTCGGAGGTGGGAGAAAATCCAAATCAGACATCATTGATCATGGTGTCGGTTTTAGTTTTCATCAAAAGATCGGGGACTTTGTTAAAAAAGGAGAACCGATTGTGACCATTATTCATCATGCTCATCAAAATCAGATTGCTCAATTTGTAAAAGAAAGATTTTTAAAAGATGTGATCAAAACTACGACAAAAAAAATCAAACACCCAAAAATTATAATTGATAAATTGAGTTAAGGAAAAAATTCATGTTAGAAAAAATCAAAAGTTCTGCTGATTACATCAAATCTAAATTATCTCATATGCCTCAGGTGGGAATTGTCCTAGGATCTGGCTTAGGTATCTATGTTGATGAAATAAAAAATAAGATCATCATTCCCTATGATGACATCCCTTTTTTTAAAAAAACCTCCGTTGAAGGTCACTCAGGAGCACTGATAGTAGGTGAAGTTTATGGAGTAACTGTGGCGGCACTCTCTGGGCGAATTCATCCTTATGAAGGGTATCCTATGGAAGAAATTATTCACCCGGTCCGCACTTTAGGCTGCCTTGGGATTAAGTTTCTTTTTCTCACTAATGCCTCAGGTGGAATAAACACCCATTTCCACCCAGGAGATTTGGTCACAATATCTGATCATATCAATTTAACAGGGAAAAACCCGCTCGTTGGACACAATATTTCAGAATTAGGCCCACGTTTTCCAGATATGAGTAATGCCTATGACAAGGAACTTCGGGAGCTCATTCATGAAGTTGCAGGTCATCACCAAATTAATCTAAAAACAGGAGTCTATTGCTCCGTACTAGGACCAAGTTATGAAACTCCAGCAGAGATTAAAATGCTCCGGACTTTAGGAGCTGACCTGGTTGGGATGAGTACCGTCCCAGAAGTGATAGCAGCAGCCCATCTGGGGTTAAAAGTGGCAGCCGTTGCCTGTGTAACAAATTACGCTGCTGGTATAAAGGAAGAAAAGCTCAATCATGGTGATGTAAAAAAAGTGGCAGAAAAGGCCATGATTGGATTTGCAACTATTTTATCTGAAACTATAAGTGAATTAAAAAGAACGGGAAAAATTCATGAAAAATGAATTAAGAATTTTCGCTAAAGAGGCATCTGAAAAATCTTATTCACCTTATTCAAAAGCGAAGGTTGGATCTGCGCTGAAGACTAAGGACGGTCATATCTTTTCAGGCTGTAATGTTGAAAATGCCAGTTTCGGTGGAACCGTCTGCGCCGAGAGAGTCGCCATATGGAAAGCCGTATCTGAAGGACACAGAGAACTTAGTGAGATTTATGTCTATACTCACGATGGATGGCCTCCTTGTGGAATGTGTCTTCAGGTGATGACTGAATTTTCGGATGGAGAACTTCTCATCACCTTTGCTGATCATAAAGGAGCTGAGACAACCAAAAAACTCAAGGATATGCTGACAAATGCCTTCACTCCAAGACATATGGAGTAATTTAAAAACAGTATCAATAAAAGGGATGGAGCGAATGTTCCATTTAAAAAGATGTCACAGAAAGAAAAAATATTTGAAAATTCACAAGAATTATTAGAGTCTCTCACGTTTTGTGTTGTGGACCTTGAAACCACCGGAGGCAACCCAGAGACGGAAAAAATAATTGAAATTGGGATGGTTAAAATTGAGAAAAGAAAAATTACTGAAGAACGCTCCTTCTTAATCAATCCTCAGAAAGAAATCCCTGATTTTGTTCAAAAACTTACTGGAATTAGAAAATCTGATGTGGAGCACTCTCCCACGATTGAAGAAGTTATTGATGAAATTTTACAATTTATTGGTGATTCGATTCTAGTCGCTCACAACACCTCCTTTGACATTCCTTTTCTTAACGGAGTTTTAAAAAAACTACAACGTCCGGTATTAGAGAATAAAGTAATTTGTACGAATATCATGACAAAGTACATGATTCCAGACATCATGAGTTCAAATCTTAATTACATGTCGACCATTTTCAACATCCCCCACTCCCAGGCCCATAGAGCGATTGAGGATGCGAGAGCGACTGGAATGCTGCTTCTGAAATACATGGAAATATTTGAATTAAAGAACATTCGTAAAATAAATCAACTTTATTACCCTAGAAATAAATTTGAACTCGACAGGACTATCATCGACCACTCAGAGGGCGTACAAAAAGTTCTAGATAGCATGGTTAACATTGATATCCCTTGCATTGTTACGATCAAAGGCGACAACGGTGTCATCCTCACAATACTTCCTATCAAATCACCGAGAGAAGAAATTAAGGACATGAAAATCTATCTTGAAGAATTTCGTTGGGAGCAAATTCACATCAGATTGTGCGGACCATTTATTGAAGGACTTTTCTTTTTAAACACTAATTTTAATAAAATCCCAGAAAAATATAGGAAGAAAACAATTGAATACCTACAAAAAAAACATGTCATAGAGGATGTTACAAATCCACTAGATGAACATGATTTTGTGATCACACCTCATCTTATTAACGGACAATTCATCGTTTATAGCTTTCTTAATTTTTCTCCCTATTCTCATCTTGTTTTCAAATTTCCATCCCATAAGAAAAAACTACATCAGTTTCTAATAGGTCAAATCAACCGATTTGAAATTCAACAAAAAGGAAAGAAAAAATCATTCATCCAAAACGACATCAAAGAAATATTTCTTAGTTTATTTAATAGGTCATTAAACCAAGATCCCAAAACCTACTTAACTTTAAAGATCTCCGACATCAAGGATGATCGTAGAACTTATTGGGACAAAATTGACAGATTATCCCTGGAAGAAGCTGATAAATATAAATTCCCAGAAAAACATCTATAGAGATATTTGCATGTCTCAAATTTAGGATTTCAAGGATTATAAATAAACCGAAGTGAATAATGAGATACCTGTAAAACAAAATTTTCGATATTCAAAAGATTTTGAATTAATTTGGAGATCGATAGACTAGAAATGTTGAGCTCATGAAGCTGTATCTGTATCTCCTGAAAAGACTCCACGATTTCTCCACGTATGACTTTTTCGATTTGATTCTTGTTCTCAACGAGTAATTGATGTGAATATAAAGTCATCAATTCACTTAGAATTAAATAAAAAGTCATTGTTAATAGGCTAGGGTTAATTTTGTGCCGAAAATCAGCATGTTTGATTGAATCAAAGTTAAATCTTATGCCACTTTCAACAGACCTGAATCTAAGAAGATTTTGCGCCTGCTGGTAGCAAATATCGATTGTGCTTTGTGGTGTCTCAAGAGGTATCGTATTTGAAGGATTCACCCTCGAAAAGCCAAGAAATGTTTCAATCAGTTGTTTGCATCTTTGAGCGCCACTTTTCATTTCAGCTAGCGTTTGTTTTGACTCTTCCGCAAGATTATTTTCTAAAAGTAAAACAGCTATTGCCGCCTGTATTCCAGCTATGGGATTATTTAACTCGTGTGCTATACTTGAACTAATAATACCAAGTTCTTGTCCTGTAGGAGTGAGATTCCCTTCACTCTTTAAGAAAAAGCTTTCCGTAAAAAAAACAAATAATATCTTAGGTTGATCCAGATGTTGAACTTCTTTTCTAAAAATATTATAGGGAATGTTGTTAATAAGAACTTTCTCACGCAACCGTAAATTAAGACAATCGGATGGTGGGAATCCCAGTTTTGCGAAAGAAGAATTATGTTGCAGTAATTCAGCATCCCCTGAAAGCAAGGCCATGGGAAACGGTATGGCATCAAGTATTTCCTCCCATAGTGACTCATCAAAAAATGGATCTACTGAATCATGCTGAGTCAGAAAAAAATTCGTGAGTGTATTAAGAAAAAACAATCCTTTCACCAACTGCATTGAATCATGCTGTTCCCAACCCATCTCAAAACCAATAAATTCTCCCCTGTAGCAGGGAAGAATTATAAATTCATCAGGATGAAGAACCTCACATAAGTTTTTGGTAGAAATGAGACGAAATCTAGAGTTTTCAGTATTTAATTTTAAAAAATGTTTTAGTATTTTTTCTAATTTACTTAGATCCTCAGTCTGGATGAGGTCTTTTTCCAAATCAACTAAGGATTGAGCATAGGATAAAAGAAAGTCAGAAGAAAAAACTGACTCATGTTGTTTTCTAAACATATTTTTTACGGTGGTCTCAATTCTTTTAAGATTTCTTAAACCCAGCTTCGTGTAAATTTCCTTTCTGGATTTTACAAATCTCAAGAGGGCCGGCTCAAGAAGATATTCCAATTGTTTAAGTTCTAATTCTTCATCTAAAATAGCATCTACCGATGAAAAATCTATCTTGTCGAGAGATTTAAAAAGTTCCTGATTTTTACTTTGAATCAAGATCTTAAAATCTGCAGACACTAAAGAGGCACCTAAGTTATTCCATGCTAAAAAATGAACATGAAATTTATCAAGGTTTTTTAACGACTGTCGATTATCGTTTGAATGAGTTTCTTTTAACGAAGCTATGACATTTTCTATATTCTTTTTTGTATGCATCGAGAGTTGAGCATCGATGCTGAATTTTATAAAATGAGAATACTGGTTTATCATTCGTTAAAGTATTTCTTCGTTTCATCAATTAAAACAAAACCATCTATGTAGTGTCCCTGAACCTTCACTCCCCAATGAAGATGAGGACCAGATGTTCTTCCAGTGTTACCGGATAATCCAATAAGTTCTCCTCTTTCTACCAACTGCCCTGTCTGAACAAGTGTTTTAGATAGGTGACCATAGACAGAAAAAATATCTAACCCATGATCAATAATCACTGTCCAACCCGTATAAAACAAATCCCCTGAGAAAACGACTCTTCCGGAGTTGGTGGTGGGTACTTTCTCACCAACCGCAGCTCGGTAATCAATACCCAGGTGTTGACCTTTCTTTTGACCGTTATAAACTCTTCGTGTTCCATACACACTCGTTACGGTGCTATTCATCGGTCCGCGAAATGAACCATTAAAAAGAATATTACTGAATGAGGACGCGTATATCTTATTGAGAATCACCTGCTCCTTGTCCGCCCTTTCCTGATCTTTGGGCGATAATTTGATTGTTTTTGGATTTACTTTGAGCTTTTCCTCAAGGAAGACTCTCTTTTCAACTTTGAAAAGAATAGAGGCCAGTACTTGATCCCGTTCTTTAAACTCACATGTAAAGGGAGTCAAATCAGAAAAATAGGTCTCAACAATAGCAGCTTGAAGTTTGTTGTTTTCCTTATTTACTTTTATCGGATTATTTTTACAGTACAATTTAATGTCATTGCCAGTTAGTTCAAGTTCTAACCATCGAACATCTCCTGGCCGTATTGTCATCTCTTTAGAAATAGGAGTATTAGCAAAAACATTGATTGAAATCATTAAAATAAAAATCATTAAGTTCATATTAACCCTTTATTGCCAGAGCTTTTCCATCTCTAAATTGTATGACAAAATCTTCACCTCGTGGCACTTTTTCAAATTCTTCTTGGGAAGAAATAGTGATTCCACTTCGCTGTATAAAGGTATATCCCCTGTCGAGTACGCTTGAAGGATTAAGAACTGAGAGGACATGCCCTATTCCAGAAAGTTTTTCAGAAAGATTTTTTAATTTCATATCTTTGACATATCCAAGGCTCACCAGTTTTTCATCCAGATATTGATGGGCCTCGGGTAGTCCAACAAGCTCCTGTGCCCTTTCAAGCAGCCGGAAGTGATTTAGTCTTTTATCTGCCTCAAATATTTTTTTCTGAATTAAGTTAAAGAGTTCTCTAGGATGAGACTTTTGCATCAAAAGTTGTACATGCTGATGATTTTTAAACAGACTGGATTTAAGATGTGTCTGGCAGTAATTCATACGTGCCTGAAGCTCCGTTTGTGGCTGAGATAAGGTTTCTGCTGCTGCTGTTGGGGTTTCAGAGCGATGATCGGCAACATAATCACATAGAGTAAAATCAACCTGATGCCCCACCGCTGAGATCACGGGAATAGGACAATGATGAATGCGACGTATGAGGTTTTCATCATTGAAGGCCCACAAATCCTCCAAGCTCCCTCCTCCTCTTGTCAATACGATGACATCAATGTCCCTAAGTCCTTCTGCTTTTTCAAGGGCCTGTATTAGTGACTTTGGAGCTCCCTCCCCTTGTACCAGAGCAGGAATGATCACCAGGTGAAGCCAAAGTGTTCTTCTTTTCATAACATTTATAAAGTCTTGTAAGGCAGCTCCATGTTCTGCCGTTATGACGGCAATTCTTTTAGGAAAAAGGGGCAATTTTTTTTTCCTTTGGAGATCAAAGAGACCTTCTTCAGATAGTTTTGCCTTTAATCTTTCAAATTGAAGTTTTAATTGTCCCTCACCAGCAGGAACTAATCTTCTCACAAGCATCTGAAAAGAACCTTTTTTAAGATAAACACTCAAAGGTCCTGATAAAATTATTTTATCACCATTTTTAAGATTCCTGATGAGAGGATTTCTTAATGCATCTCCTTTAAAAAGTGCACATGAAATTGAAGCATTTTCATCCGAGAGAGTAAAATACCAATGTCCAGCACTCGAGGGTGAAAGATTTGTAACCTCCCCTTGCACCATGACTTCATGAAACTCTTCCTCTAAATATTCCTTAATGGAACTCACCAGATCTGAAACGCTGGCAACATGAATCCCCATCATATTTTAATTCGATGTTTTCATTGAAGATTCAAAAACTTTATATCCCTGAAGATACCTTACGGCCTGAAGGACTTGGTAATCATTGGCCGGATCATAGGTTTTAAAAATATCTTCTGAATTTTCTTTGTTAAGATCCTTACCCCCTGAGGAACCTTTTGATTGGATTTCTTTGATCCTATTGGCCCTTTCAGTGCGCTCTGTTTCTTCCCTTAATGTTTTCTCCTCAGGAGTTTCAATCGTTGCTGTAAGATGACCCCGTAGATCTTTTTCCCTGATATAACGATCCTCTTTTTGACCCTTTTCAAAATCACTTTGACCGATTTCTTCAATTACAACATCCGGTTTTATTCCTATTGCCTGAATTTTTCTATTTTTTGGAGTCATGTATTGGGCAATTGTAAGTTTAATGCCTGTTTCCTTATCCAATTGGGCGACCGTTTGCACAGATCCTTTACCAAATGATAAAGACCCCATAATGACAGCTCTGGCATAATCTTGTAATGCACCCGCAACAATTTCAGATGCGGAAGCTGAAGCCCCGTTGATGAGCACAACCATAGGAGTCTTAAGATCTTTAAAACCTGATTTTTTAACATAACGGATGTCTTTATTTTGCGGATCCCTTGCCTCTGTTGTCACCACAATTCCCTCTTTCAAAAAAAGAGAGGAAACATCCACAGCCTGATCAAGGAGTCCGCCGGGATTAGAACGAAGATCTAAAATGATACCGCCCAAGGACTGACCTTTTGCTTTTGATGTCATTTTTTTTAATGCTTCTTCTATGGATTCCGCAGATCTTTTTTGAAATTGAGTAAGACGCAAGTAAGCTATTTTTTCCTGGAGAAGGTCAAACTTAACAGGTTTTACTTTGATCATTTCTCTTTTTAAAGAATAACTTTTAATTCCCTCTACCCCTTCACGGATGATTCCAATTTTGATCATTTGACCTACCTTACCTCGCATTTTTTCTATGACCTGATCAAGTGTCAGGCCCAATATAGGTTCATGATTAATTTCAACAATTTTATCTTTGGGTCTAATACCTGCCCGAAAAGCCGGGGTATCATCGATGGGAGTCACGATATAAATAACACCATCCTTTTGAGTGACTTCAAGCCCTAATCCGCCAAATTCACCTTGAGTATCATTTTGCATCTTCTCAAAAAAATCTTTATTCAAAAATGCTGAATGGGGATCAAGAGTTTCCATCATGCCTTTTACTGCCCCCTCAATAAGCTTGTCCGTATTCACTTCTCGGTAGTATTGAGTTTCTACAAGATGTAACACTTTATTGAATAACTCTAGCTGCTCAAATTTAGAGCGGTTCTCAGATAAATTAGGACGAGTGGATTTTTGTTCACTTCGGGCAAAATTGTCATGAGAGAAAACCAAAGAAAGGACAAGGAAAAAAGCATAACGACACATGAGTTCTCCTAGGAAATACTACCCCTAGATTTTACTCACTCCGTTCTGCTCTAACCACAAAATAGTGTTTTGAGCTGTATTTTTCTTTCTCACCTCAAAGTAGAGATTTTGAGGCTCTTTTAAATCGTTCAGAGTATAGGCCAGAATCTCACCGTCCCTGACTGTATCATTCTTTTTAACTTTTACGTTCATTCTTCCCAGCAACACAGTTCTTAAATCGTTACCATGATCAATCAATACGACTTGTCCATAAGCAGCCAAGTCGCCTGCAAATACGATCTTACCATCTCCAACGGCCCTGACTGGCTGGATTGTATTGTATTTGAATGTCACACCTTTAGGACTAGGGGTTAATCCCAGATAATCCTTCACTGGATCTTTAAAAACTCTATCAGGTTTTGTTAAAATCACAGGGGCATCACTTAGTTGTTTCTTTATCCTGGAAACCTTCTGATGAATCTTCTCATTTTGAACTTTTGACTCGAGTTTTTTCTTGGTTTCTAGTTTTGCAAGATAAGATTCCATGACGACTTTTTTTCGATCCTGAAGCTCTTTAAGTATGACCGACAACTGCTCTTCATCTTTACGTAGTTCTTCTAACTTCACATCAAATTCAGAAACTTTTCCATTAAGTTCATGGAGTTCCTTATCTTTTGTGGCCAATTTTTTTTGGGCAAGCTTTAACAGTTCAAGATGAATTTTTTTTTGCCAAATTTCAGATGAATCATTCTCACTTTCTAACAAATAGCTTTGAAGAACCTCTTTATTTTCTTTTTGAGCATGCTGGACTTCAATTTGCTTTTTCATAAGCTCATCTTTATAGAGTTTTACATCAGATTCAAATTGTTTAATTTGCTCTAGGCTAGATGAATAAAGATTAGTTTTAGTATTTATTTCTTTTTCAAGAGATGAGAGACGGGCCCCAAGTTGCATGACTTCAGTGCGATAACCTGCGAGATCATCTACAGATTTCTTTACTGCTGCACTCGTCACGTGGGTAAAAATAAAAATCGTTAGGATGAGACAAAATCTCATAACACTGGCTTCCATCTCCATTCCCTTAAAGAAAAAGTCCAAAAGGAAGAAAAGATCATTAATAATATCAATGAATCAAAAAACTTGAGAGTCCCATTCCATATGCCCAAGGCATTAAAAGACACAAATGCTAATATTAATCCCGAGGCGATACTTTTCGCCGCTACCAACTTCTTTCTTTGAAATTTTTCAATAAGGTAAGATCTGGAACGAAAAACGTCATAACATAACCAGTAAGAAATCATCCAAAGCACGGCGAGAATACCAACAACTCCCCAATCTCCAGATTTAGAAAGAAAAACATAAAAAGGATGAGATTTCATAAGAGTGGTCACTTCCGGATATTTAACATCCGACGCACTGACGTGTTCCTTTCCTCCCATTTTTATAACTTGTTGTCGGACAAAATCCAGGCTCTCGTGTGATAGGGAGTGACTTAAAATCACTCTAAGAGAATTAAAATTCATAAGATCTTGTGATAAGGCGTAGTCCTGGCCTAACTGGTTGACCAGTTGACTGATTTTAACCCTTGAGCGGTCAGATTCTTTATCATCAACTGCAATAATACCTGGTAGGTTCTCTAATAGATTTTTAACTCTCACCACATCAACCGAACCATCCAAAACCGCCACGAAGTAGGGATTGGCCATTTTTTCAGGACTGATTTTCTGGATAGTTTTTCCAATCCAGGGTCTGTGAGTTAATGACAAACAAAGAAGACATGAAAAGGTGAGAAAACTTGCTCCACGAAAGGGAGATTCACCTAAGGATTTTAAAAATTCTTTTAAATAAAACATGCATGTCCCGAATAAACTAAACGTCCACCTTCTAAGTGGGCAATCTTTCCTGGAAACTGTTTAATAAGTTCCTTGTTATGAGTGGCCCAGATTAAGGTTAAACCTTTTTTATGGTTAAAATGATTTAGAACTTCAAATAAAAGATATGAACTTTCCTTATCTAGAGAACTTGTAGGTTCATCTGCCAGTATTGCTGTTGGTTTGGAGAGAAGTGCTCTTATCATGGCGATTTTCTGACGTAGTCCCCCATTGCAATCTTCAATTTTTCGACTCAACTGATCTTTTACCTTTAGAGTGTGACAAAGCTCCTCCATATCCCGGTAAAACTCATTCTTATTATTATAGATTGAACTATCATAGGAGAGCCACAAATTGTCCTCACAACTTTTTTTCTGAAGAAGTCGAAGGTCCTGAAAAACAGTTGCAACAAAATGTTTAGAATTTCGTTCATGAGGTAGGATAACTTTCCCGCTTGTTGGAGCAAGGTGCCCCCCTAAAATACTGAGTAACGACGTTTTGCCAGCTCCTGATGCACCTGTAACAAACAAAATTTCACCTGGGTAAATGGTGAGTTGAACGGATTTAAGTGCTTTCACAGCACCATACTCCAACGATAAATTATCAAGATGGAAAAGATAGTTTTGTAAATTGACCCCAGCTCGAGGGCGACTTTGCTGAGGGTGACGACCGGTTAACATCCTTGAAACCTGCCTAGTGAATAAAAAGTTCCATCATGGAACTCATGTACCATTTTACACGAAAATTGTATCGGGGTTAAAGTAAAAAAGTAAAGTTTGTCACACTACTCCTCCCATCATCCGACAACCATGGTCAATTGTGCCAATAAAGCTTGAATTTAAGAGATGATTCCCTCGCTCTTTAGCAATTCGTAAGCAGAATCAGAGCAATAAACATTCGGCACAAAATTAAACTTATTTTGAAGACCTGAAATGATAGAATTTTCTATGTCTGCCAGAAGCCTGACATCTCCATTATCCATGAGAATTTTGACTGGATCCCTTTCCAGAAGGAGATTTTCACTGGTTTTACCCTTCACTAATTTTCTGCGGGATTTTACAAAAATGATGTGCTTTGTTGGTATATCCTCAACGATCCAATCCTGTTCCGTTCCTTTTTTTCTGAGAATTTCCTTAATCTCTTTAATCTTATCCTCAGCTCGCTTTAAAATTTTATCCAGGACATGATCCTCATCTTGATTAAGTATTCTCTGCTTAAACTCCTCACACTTAACAGTTCTGGGTGCCTTTTCAAAAAGAAGACTGTGAGCAAGATCCTTGATTCTTGGATTCTTGTCAAAAAACCCGTTAGTGTAATTTAAGTGAACCTGCTGTAAAAAGTATTGATCATTAAAGGTGTAGAACTGGTCAGGGTCATTAGAAATCATGTCCATCAACTGTGAGTAAGTATAAATTTTTCCTTTCTCTAGCATATAAAAACAAATTTCTTCAGCAATGGCATCAAATCTTGCACCACGAGCTGACCTTATCACTTGAGAATACCAGGCAAATCTTGCCATAAGAAAATCTTCGACTGCATGAAGAGCATTATGTCCGATCGCAACCACATCGTGGCCATTAATATTCGCCACTCTAAAGTGATGAAGGAGGTAGTCCCTGTCATAAGTACCGTACTTAATTCCAGAATAATGAGCATCCCTTAAAAGATAATCCATTCGGTCACAATCCACCTCTGAGTGAAGAATCTGATTGGCAAGGATGGAAGGATCTATCCCTTTTACTAAATTTGAAATTTTCTGAGGATCAATTCTGTATTTTTTCAAAATATAAGTAATCCCTCTGGGGTAATCTGTATTTTTGATAATGTATGACCCTAAATGCTCATGATCATCCGGATGACCTTTGCCATTTTTATCATGGGTTGTTTCGCCATACCTGATGTAGGCCATCTCTGTTGTATGGGAAAACATAAATGTTCCCAGGTCATGAAGGAGAGCGGCCAGTCTGATGCTTTGGTGAAAGGCTTTTTGTGGAGATTCAATCTTATCACTAAATAAGTCTGATTCTGGAACACCTTTTCCTAATCTTTGAAGTATCTTGTGGGCGTTAAACATGACTCCTATGGAATGACCAAACCTCGAATGTTCTGCCCCAGGGAAAGTGTAAAGAGTAAAGCCTAACTGTTTTATCCAACGTAAACGTTGATAAAAAGGAGTGTGGATGATTTCCCATTCTAAATTTGTGAGGTGAATGAAACCGTAAAGAGGATCGTAGACAATTTTTGTTTTGGATACATCCATGTATGACCTGATAAAAAAAGCTCCACTGTCCCATCATGGTAATGGAGCTTTTACATAAAAAATTTATTACTGAAGTGTTTTAGCTCTCTTACCTTTTTTTACCTTCGCAACTTTTGAAATGGCATATTCCATCATCATGAAAGCTTCACGTCTTAGGCCGTTATCATGAATGTAACGATAAAAGTTTTCAATATCTCCATTGGAACGAAAATTCTTTAAGGTCATAACTTCTGCAACTGGAGCAGATTTTTCTTCGCTTGGTGCAATTGGGGTCGTTGTATTCTTTGACATAAGTACTCCTGATTTTTTTATTTTACTTTTTTCTCTTTAACTCTTCAAACCTTATTGTTCACGTGCCTCAATCAGTCCATAACTGTGAAGTTTGTTGTAAAGAGTCTTTACTGTGATTCCAAGAGCTTTGGCTGCCCTCGTCTTATTACCAGATAAATGATCAAGAGTGTCAATAATATGCTTCTTTTCCAAATTAAAGAGAGTGAACTCCTGAAACACGGGCCTTGCCTCTACCTTCTCCACCTTAACTTCTTGAGCAAACTCTGGAAGATGACTGGCCTCAATATACTGCCCATCAGTGAGTATATAAGTTCTCTCCATAACATTTTTTAACTCATGGGCATTTCCTGGCCAGTGATAAGCATTCAGTTTTTCAACTGCAACGGAAGTGAGGATTTTCTTCTCAGTTTTTCCAAAATTTAAAAAGAACTCTGCCATCACTTTAATATCATCATGCCTTTCCTTAAGAGACGGGATTCTTAAGCCTGCAGTATTGAGCCTGTAATACAAATCCTCTTTGAAGGAACCAGACTCAACCATTTCTTTAAGTGGCTTCTTTGATGTTGAAATTAATCTTACATTGAGGGCCACTTTCTCATCAGTATCTATTGTAACCATCTCACCGGAGACAAGGACTCTTAATAATTTTGTCTGGATGTGAGGAGTGGTGCATCCCACATCATCGAGAATCAAAGTGCCTCCGTTTGCCTGTATCATCAACCCTTTAGAGCTGAAAATTTCTCTATCTAATTGAGATTCGTTCATGGCCGAACATGATGCAAGTACAACATTTCCTTTACGGCCTGACCAAGAATGAATTTTCCGGGCAAGTATTTTTTTTCCAACACCATGATAACCTTCTATGAGGAGAGGAAAATCCTGAGGTGCAATTTTTTTCGCCATCTGAACAACTTCCAAAAAATTTTTTGAAACACCTATCATGGGCGTATTGTCTTCAAGACCTCTGGTTGTTTTAATCTCCTGACGGTTAGAAAGTTCTTTATCTTTAGCTTCAATCCTGGCCAATAATTCACGGTTTAAATTCTTTGCCATTAGGTAAAGGTGCATATTCCTTAGTGGAGACTCAAGCTGGGCCAGAACTTCATGAACAATTGATATTTCAGCTTCACCGAAATGCCGTCCTTTCATTGTGGATTGAATATTTAATGTTCCTATCACTGAAGACTGGACCATAATCGGTATACATAATTCGGCTTCAACAGATTCACTTCGGTGGTTGGATGAGGCAATAGGGTCTCGCTTAACTGCATTTGAATAATAGGCCCTCTTCGTCCTGGCCACATAGCCAGACAGGCCCTGCCCTTTTTCAAAATTTTTAACCACTTCTAGTGCCAGACCATTTTCAGCAATTAGTTTTGTGGATCCGTCGGAGAGGACTTCATAACCCAAAACCTTATACTCGTTAAAAACCGATTGAAAAAATCCTGAGAGTTTCGAAAAAAAGACAACTTCATCAAGATTTGAAAGTAAAACTGTTGAAAGAGTAGCAATTTCATTTTGAGAAGAAACTGTATTCATGTTGATCCCCTTTACACTTGAATTTCATCACTGACAAAAATTTACACAGTGCGATATTGGGAATATATTACAATTTGCCTGAACTTTTTACAAGACTATTTTAATGCGGCGACTAAAGATTTCTCAGTTTTAATTGTTATTTCTATAGGTTAGTCCATCTTGGCGTAAGGCAACGACCGAATCCCTGAGTCAATTGCCCAAGGATTTCTCCTTCCCTATTCATCAAATAAATGTCCTGAGTTGCTACCCCGCCGGAGACCCTCTTAGATGAAAAAATAATAAACTCACCATCCGGAGAATAAGAAGGTTCCTCATTGGAACCAAAATCCTTTGTAAGCCGTACCAAATTATTTCCGTCAGCTCCGACGCGATAAAGGTCAAAACTATTATCTACCCAAGAGGTAAAAACAATTTCTCTTCCATCTGGAGAAAAGCGAGGAGTTGCATTGAATTGTCCAACAAAAGAGATTCGTTTTACATTTTTTTCTGTATCAGAGGGATCCATTGTGTAAATGTGGGCCCTGCCCGCCCTATTTGATAAAAAGGCCATAAAGGATCCAGCCTGAGTTATGGAGGGATCGACATCATCAGCATAATGGTTCGTGATTTTTTTCATCTCCCTGGATTTTATATTCATTTCATAAATATCTGCATTCCCAGAAAAAGAAAGAGTTAAATAAATAATATCAGGATTTTTACTAAAAATGGCCCCTGAATTAATGCCTGGTTTATCAGAAATAGTAGAAAGAGTTTTAGTTCGAAGGTCCAACATTTTAAGGTCAATATTTTTTATCATCCTAACCTTAGATCTTGAGACTTCTTTTTTACTCGCTATCAAAGAAAACATAACTTTAGAATTATCTGGAGAGACGGAAGGAGAAAGCACCACTGAATTAAAATTGGTTAACTTATCGACTCTCCGGCCGTCAAAATCCATGAGATAAAGTTCTTTTTCTATGTCTTTTTCTGAGGTACGGTCTGAAATAAAAAAAATTTTTGAGTTAAAAACAGACGATTTTCCAGTAATGGATTTATAGAGATTATCCGCAATTTGATGGGCACTCTGTCTAAGATTTTGTCCAGACACTTTAAATTTACCGTTATAAATTTCAGTCTTTTTTATGATTGACCATACTTTAAAACTAGCATCTATGCTCGAGCCGGGACCGTTCTCAATTCGCGAGGTGATGAAAAAATTAATGGCAGAAGATTCCCAAAGGCCAAGATCAGGAAAAGTAAAAGAGCTTTTGCCTTTATGGGCATAATCAATGGTATTAAACTTATGCCTATAAAAAACAAAGTCATTTCGAATGATTTCAATCAACTCAGCACTGAGTCTTTTTTGATCTCCTGTAAGATTATTCGTTAACTCAGCATCATCAATGACCAGTTTATCTTTATCTTGCTGAGCCTCTCCGACAGCAATAATTGCATCCTGTGCCCCTACAGAGATCTGAAACACCATTAAACAAACTAAAATAAAAAATTTCATAAAATCCTTATATAGGAAATCCGAGAATAATTCCTGACTGAGTTAAGCGCATGCCCACCTCTTCTGAAGGCTTTGGAAAAGTTGAATCTCTGATAGCACTTTCAGCTCTAGAATCAAACTCTGCCACACCTGAGGATTCCTGGATCTCAAGTTTTAGAAGCTTTCCCTCGATAGAAAGAAAAATTTTTATACGACAACGAAGATTTTTTTCCAACAGGTAGCTAGGTAACTTCCAAAACGGCTTTATGACCTGGGGGATATTTTGAACATAAGAAGAAAACTCAGAGTTTTGAACATCTGTATAGTCTCCAACCAAGGAAGACCCTTTTGAGAGTTTGTTTCCCTCAATAACTAAAGAGTCTAAATGATTCGTATTTTCTGAGTTCTTAACACTCTTCTTTTGGGAAGTAGAAGTAACTTTTTTTGATGAATAATCCTGAAGGAGGTTTAAAAATGACTCTTTCTTTTTTCCTTCTTCTTGAAGGATGAGATCATCTTTTTTGACTATGTCCTCTGCTTCAGCTTTGGTATCCTCTTTCACTGCTTTAGAAACTTGAGGAGCACCTTCTACTGGATCCTCTACCTTGACTTGTTTAAGCTCCTGAATGGTAAACTTAGGCATGCCGACAACGTCTACCCTTACGGAGGATTGAATAACTTCTACATCGTTTGACTTAAAAACCCTGGAAACAACTTGTCCACCAGCAAACGCTAAAAGAAACAAGAGGATGTGTAATCCTAATGAAATGAGAAAATTTTTATAAAAACTTTGATCGTAAAAATCCACTACTTATTTTTCTCCACTTCAGTCACCAGAGCGATATTGCTTACACCTGCTTTTTTTAAACTAGCCACAAGCTTTGCGACCTTCTCATAACGAAGGTTATAATCCGCACGAAGGTAAACCACATCAGTTTGACTCGCCTTGAATTTTTTTAGTATGGAGGGAACTAAATCCTTTTCAGCTATAGGATCTTTACCTAGAAAGAATTGTTCTGCCTCCGTAATTGACAGGATCACAAGCTCTTGACGTAGACCAAGGTTATTGACTTTTTGGGTTTTAGGTAACTTTAATTGAATACCACTAAAAAGCATTGGTGCCGTCACCATGAAGATAACAAGAAGAACCAGCATCACATCAACAAGTGGGGTTACGTTAATCTCAGAGACAGGTCCTTTTTTATTTCCAGAACCCATTTGCATACCCATTACTATTGATCCTTTTTAATAAGAATAGTGCGTTCTATCAGGTTTAAAAAATCCTGCGAGAAAGATTCCATTTGTGAATTTATCCGCAAAATTTGATTATTAAAAAGATTGTAAAAAATCACTGCTGGAATAGCGGCAGCAAGACCGATTGCTGTGGCCACCAGAGCCTCCGCAATACCAGGAGCAACCGCCTCAATACTTCCTCCACCTTGAGAGAGGCCGGAGAAAGCGTCAATGATTCCCCAAACTGTTCCAAAGAGACCAATAAATGGTGTGATAGATCCGATGGTTGCCAAAAGTGAAACTCTTAAATCCATTTTTTCGTTAGCAGAGTTAAAACCAGCTTTCATGGCCCTTTCAAGGGATTGAAACCCATGAGTAGAAAAATGTTGTGAAAGATTTCCTTTCCCGGCCTGATTCAATTTTTCTATTGTTTTATTCAATTCCTCGAAGCCCTTTTTGAAAATAAGGCTCATAGTTGATTCTTGATTTTCAGTAGCTTCTTTATGAATGTCAGTGATTGAATTACTTTTCCTGAAAAAATCCAAAAATTTTTCATTGGCGGACGTTAGAATTTTTAACTCCTTGTATTTTTGCCAGATAATCGTCCAAGACATGACGGATGATAACAATAAAAGCAAGAGAACAGATTTAACCACAAGACCTGAATCCCAAAGAATTTGCCAGATATTTAAACCATGCATGTTGACCTCAGCGTAAGAGCTTACGAGCTCCAGATAAAATTTGATTACGGTATTTATAATAGCTAAAAGATATCACCCAAATAACCACTAGAAAAGGCAAAGCAAGTTTCGATTTCACAGGAAAGGGTGAAAAATCATCTCCCCAAATGGGATCAAGTCCAAAAATTGACCCCATCGGGGCAATAAATAACACCAAAAAACAAACCACATTACTCCAATTCTTAAATTCTTTCCCACTTAAAAAAATCAGTGTCAAAAAACAAAATGTAACATACGGAAGGAGGTCGTAATAATCAGGAACACATAGTCTAAATGAAACAATAAACAAGAGAGCATAGAGGAAACTTAAAACTTCAAAAGGAGCTTCGTGTTGAGGGTCAAAGATATCCTTAAGATAAGCAATCACGACAAACTCTATGCCAAAAAAAAGAAATAAACCTGCAAAAGAAGTCAGATGATAATACAAGTAGGTCATATTTGGACCAGTAAGAATAGCTCCAGCTAGAGATAGATAACTAATAAGCATAAAAACTGAGATGACAATGGCCCTATGATCCGGCCAGTGTATTAGTTCCTTAAAGAGCTGCCTCAGACTTTTGACCTGATATAAGCAAATCTTAAACCATCTATTCATGATTAAAAGTGCAATCAATTTTGATAAAATAATAATTTCCCAATGATTATTATGGAGCCAGGACTCAACGATACTTATTTCATGGTTAAGTAAAAAGTGAAAAAAAGCCCCTATTGAACTCAGCAAAATGAAAGTTCCTACACAAAGAAGCTGAAAGATTCCATAATACCGTATATTTTTTGATAATTGAGAATCTAACATTTACAGCACTTTTTCTTCTGGGCTAAGCCACTTCACCTGCATTTCAGGTGAAGGATAAAGTTTTAAGTAGTCATTGAATTGATTGTTGGATTTGATGTAACGATCAATCTTACTGAGCAAACGAAAATAGCTATTCCATATTTCTGGGCTTGACTTAAGATATGCGTCCATTTTTTTAGTTACTTCAAACATTTGCTGAAAAGTATATCCTGTTTTCATAATTTGAGAGTTATAGTTATTTAAAATTTCTTCAAGCATTTGAACATCTGGCTTAGTTCCTTCAAAATTTGTTCCAGCTAATTTTGCCATTTTTTCAGTCATCACATTCTTTTTAAAATATCCCTGCTCAAGTCTCACATAATCTTCAAAAAGAAGAAGGGATATTTCAAGTCTGGAAAGATCAAGTTGTCTTATGAACGGCACAGATATGATAAGAGTAAATTCATCATCTCCAGGAAGAGCAGCCCGAACAAGACTTGGAGTATCTACGAGAAGGATTTTAAATTTTTTTTGATAAAAACCGATCTGTTCCATAAGGGACCTGAAACTCGATTCAAGTCCGTAATCTGGTTTTTCAAAATCCCAATTAAGTAATTGGGCGTTTTTTACGATCCAATAATCCGATAAAAAACCCCAAAGTTCTGATTCCCTTGGATAAAAAAACCTCTGCGTTTCAATTTTGGCCTGCTCCTCTTTTAGGATCCCAAGCTCCTTTTCTTTTTTTTTGGCCGCCTCAGAAAGACCATCCTGCATGAGAATCTTTTTTATGCTCTGAAAGTTAACCGCTTCTAGCTCTTTCTCCTCCTGAAGTTTTTCAGTTTGAGAAAATAACGAGAGGGAAAAAAGGATAATGAAAAAGATT
>CANHIY010000003.1 GCA_947461175.1 Bacteriovoracaceae bacterium | reverse complement strand
ATTTACAGGTGAGTTAATTTCCGAAGTGTCAGTTTCTATAGCAAACACAATATCTATTTCAAACTGATTTTTTGCTCCCTGATCGGTTTCATACTGAATGATGACATTAGCTCCAGTCTTATCTTGTTGGAGAATAGATTTGTATTTTATCAGCTTAAAACTTATTTCATCAGATAAAACGCAGGCCTTTTCAATTCTTGACTTGATCGTTTTATCAGATTTACTCCTAAGTGTTACAAAATCGAGATCTATTGTCGACCTTGGAGTAGAAATGTAAATCCATAATAGATTTCCTCCCTTAAATACGAAATCGTCTGAAGTCTCACAAAGTTTCTCCACAAAATGAAACATAACAAATCTTAAAAATGCTTGTGGTCCTACTAATTTTTTTTTAATAGCCCACTTCTTCGCTAGCATCAAAGCATTGAATTTCTTAATCACGCGCGAATTCCTGTTGAAGATGAAACATAACCTTAGTTTTTAAAATTTTATCATAATGAGTAATTCGATCGAAATTTATGTTACCTTGCTTAACATATCTTTTTAGAGCCTTATAGAAATCAGGTCCCGCAGGATCTAAACGGTAAGCCTCAGCAAGTGACCTTTCAATATCATAGATTTTTAATTCAACACCGTGATAGTTGATTCTAGTGATACCAATACGACGAGATCCAAGAACTCTGTGAACTTTTAGAATCTTATTTCGAAGTGACTTCTCCCTTTTAATATCAACGTCAATTTGATTTACATAATCTTGTGAAAGACCGTGGATATGGAGGGCTGTGCGGCCTGAGATTACAACTTCAGGGTAATATTTTGCTACGACTTTAAGTGTAGCCAAAAACGGATCCATTTCAGGGCTTGCGTAGTATCCACTACCTAGAGATTGAATAATTCCAAGTTGAGCCTTACGAGAAACTTCCATTCGGTTACCAAAAATCTTAATCAGTTCAGAAAGATTAAATACTTTCTCTTTTTTTATTATCTTTAATATTTTATTTTGATCATTTTTCTTCATGTTACAAATTTACCATAAAAAAGTAAATTGTGGTAAATTTGTAACAAAACCATCGACTATTTTGCAATTTTTTTTGTTGAAATTTCAAGTTCGATGGTTTTTTTCAAAATTTGAAAAGTGGTATTAAGCGAGGAACCCTCTTTGCATATTCCTGATAGTCCAGTCTAGATTTGTACCTATTTTCCAAAGGCGGTATTCCCGTTACTCGGACAATTAAAAAGTTAATGGTAAACGGACCAAGAATCGTCCAGGCACTTTCCGGACTAAAACCAGCAAAATAGATCCCGTACCAAAGGAGGATTTCACCAAAATAATTTGGAAATCTGCTAAAACTCCAGGGGCCTGTGGTACAAATTTTTCCTGAATTTAAAGGATTTAATTTCCATCGCGATAAGTAATAATCGGCCCAGCACTCAAAACTAAAACCGATGATCCAAAGAAAAACACCTAACCAGTTAAGAGCACTGAATTCTTGTTTGCCTAATGACATGCTGAAACTTATGGGTAAGGAAACGATGAGCATCAGAAGCCCTTGAAAGATATAAACCTTAAAATAGGCGTTAAGGTTTGGGTGGGGCATCCATTCATTTCTAAATTTTGTGTACCTAGGATCCTCTCCCTTTCCCTTCGCCCTAAAAAAGATAAAAAAGGTGAGTCTCAGCCCCCAAATCAGTGTCATGAGAAGTAAAAGAGTATTTGACCTAGATTCAGTATTTTGCAGGTAAGAAATCGAGGCGATAAGTGCAATACCCAAACCCCAACCAATATCTATGACTGAAAAGTTTTTTCTAACAACCGCTAGAAAGAAAAAGATGTGAACAAATATAAGAACGGATATGATGAGTAGTGTGATCAATTTAAACTCCAGAGGTTATACCTTTATGAAGATTATACTCTTTTTTATCTTAACTCTGTCATCACTCACATGGGGACAAACTATGAACAACATGACCAATCGAGAAAAATTCCAATTCGTTTTTGAGAAACTGAACAAGGACTCAATGCATCTTGTTGATGAATTCTATGATAAAAACATTGAATTTCATGACCCCATTGGAACCATAAAGGGGTTAGGGCAGATGAGGTCTTACTATGAAAATTTATATAAAAATGTAAAAACCATCAAATTTGAATTTTCTCAATTTATTGAATCCGGAGATGACATTGTTGGTATTTGGAAGATGACTCTTGTCACAGAAAAGTTAAACAATGGGGAGCCTATTATTTTAGATGGGAACTCCGTTATAAAATTTAAAAATGGTAAAGCTGTTTACCATAGAGACTATTTTGATATGGGGGCGTTTATTTACGAAAATATTCCCTTTTTTGGCTATGTTGTCAAAAAAATCAAACAGCAATTTAAAGTTGAAAAATGAACCGACTGGAAAATCTTCTTCCCTTAGTTAAACCCTACTACTCTTCCACGGACCCGGCCCATGATTGGGCCCATGTGGAGCGGGTCGCTTTATTAGCAAAAGTTCTCTCAGAAAAACTTGAAGTTAATCTTGAATGGGTTTTAGCGGCAGTCTATTGTCACGATCTTATTAATCTTCCCAAAAATCATCCGGACAGAAAAAAGGCCTCTCATTTATCTGCCAAGGAAGCGGAGGCACTTCTTAAATTGTCAGGGTTTCAGGTTGATGAAATTAAGGTCATTCAGGACGCCATTGTTCAGCACAGTTACTCCAATGGATCAACTCCTACTCATTTAGAGAGTGCCATCCTCCAGGATGCTGACCGCCTCGATGCATTGGGTGCCGTTGGGATTCTCAGGTGTGCTAGTGTTAATGCAAAAATGGAGTCAACTTTTTATGACCCGAATGACCCATTTGCTGAGGGAAGGGAGCATGATGACAAAAAATTTATGATTGACCACTATTTTGTCAAACTCTTTAAATTACCTGAACTCATGACAACTCCCATGGGAAAGAGTATTGCCTACAAGAGAGTGGAGTTCATGAAAAAATTTCTTCAAGAACTAGAATGTGAAATAAGGATATCTTCATGTGGATCATAAATGCGAAGTATGGAAGTGTTGATTTTTATCAAACCTTGGAACGAGAGCTCTTATCTTTAACTTTTGGTGAAAAAAATCTCATCGCCAATCTTTCAAATATTTCCTCCTGGCTTTTTCATTCCTTGCCAGACCTTAACTGGTGCGGTTTTTATCTCTGGGATGAAGAGGACAAGGAACTTGTATTGGGTCCCTTTCAAGGAAAACCCGCCTGCATCCGCATTAAACCCGGGAGGGGAGTTTGTGGGAAAAGTTATCTTGAAAAAAGGTCAATTCTTGTTCATGATGTTGACCAATTTCCTGATCACATTGCCTGTGATTCTGAGTCTAGGTCGGAGTTGGTGATTCCTCTCAAGAAAGAGAATCACATTTTTGGAGTGCTTGACCTGGACTCTCCAAAAGTTGGGCGGTTTACTGATGTTGATGAAAGAGAACTCTCACATATAATGGAAAAAGTGATGTCTCAAGTTCTTCACTTATCTCGCTTGTAACTTGAGGTTTAATGCCTGATCTTCTTTTTTAAAAAAACTGTAATAAAAAGTAATCGCAAGTGCATAAAAACAACCTGCCACATAGAACGTTTCTGCAAATGAAAAATTTTCAATGAGAAATCCACCAATACGGGTGCTTGTGGTGTAGACCATGTGATAAAAAAACAAAATCGTGGCCGATGCAAAAACGCACTCATCTTCGCGCACTCTTTCCATTTCAAACATACTGGTTATAGGTCCAGACATATTCATGAGAACCCCTCTCATAAAAAAACAACTCAAAACAAGTCCCACGTTCCCTGTTAACCCCATGGCCACCATGAAAGGAATAGAAAAAAGACCAGTCATCACGATGAAGCGAAGCTGAGTGGTTTTATGGATGATCGAGGGAGTGATAAAAATGCCCAAAAATATCAAAAATTGAAGTGTTGCATAAGATAGACCTATCAGTTCCGTAGAAAATGTAAACTTTTCTTTAAGATACAGATTCATGAAGGGAATTATTAAACCACCTCCAAAAGCCAAGAAGAGTTTCGGAACAATCAGTTTTCCAAGAACCCTCCACTGCTTATCTTTCATCCCCTCAAACATTTTTTTTCTCATTTTTGGTATTGGAACCCTTTTGATTTTTAAAAAAATGAGGTTTGAAAAAAAAACAATTCCCAAGGCAAAAATGAGAGAGTGTCTATAGACTTCAACTCTGGTTAATTCAGGATTAAAATTGATGACTAAATCTGGAAGATATCCTCCTAAAAGATAACCAATAAAGTGTGCAAATATATTGAGAGAGGAATTCATCGTAAAAAGATGAACTCTTTGATCTGGAGTGGAGTTTCTAAGATAGAATGGGGAAACCGAAATATTAAACAGGGCCTGAAACATGCTGGCGAAGAGACCGAAAGTGAATAAGGAATTTTCATCAACATTGAGAATCTGCAAAAAATAAAAAACAGATGTAAAAAACAGGCTTGTCACCACCAAGTGTTTTACATGAAATTTCTCAATGATAAAGGCAGCAGGTAGGGCCATAAGAGAAATACCCAATGAGGTCGTTGAAATGAGACCACCAATAGCAGATTCACCAAATCCTAATTCTTTTAGATATAAGTTAAACAAAAGACTGTAGATAGAAAGCCCCATGCCTTGAATGGCATTGCCCACAAGAAAGATTTTTACATTTTGAGAAATCTTGGAAAATTGTAAATGATAAGAACGCACCATGGGATCATTTTATCTTTGATAAGGATTACTCTCTATTGTAGGAAAATTTTACTGCCAAGCAACATATAAACTGTTTGATAAGAGTCTTTTTAAGGAGCTATGATCTTTTCGTAGTAAATTTTAAAATCAAAAATGAGGTTCACGTGAAATATTATATTCTTCTTGGAATGGGACTTCTTACAGCTTGTTCTTCTTTTGCTGATTTTGTCTACATGAAGGAAAATGAAAACGGTAAGTCCGTTATGTTAAAAATTGATGGTCAGCTTCCTGCCAGTCTAAACAGCTCCACCAACAAAAACTGGGCCATTTATCCAGACATCTCCCCGGATGGAAATGAGATTGTCTTTAGCGAAGGAGAAGGAGCAAATGATCTTCATTTAACTTATCTAAATAAGAAAAAAAACCTGACTCAAAAGTTTTATTTACCTCAGAAAGGAATGCTCCTTCATCCTAAGTTATCAAAAAACGGTCAATGGATTTTTTATTCTGCTCCGGGACCTGCTGGAAAGAACGTTATTTATTTTTTTGACCGTGCTAAAGAGGTTGTACGTCAGGGTGAAAACCTGACCTATTTTTCATTGGAAAAAGCAAAAATGCTGACAGATGAAGAAGGGTATTTCCCACGACCTTCATCTGATGGAAATTTTGTGATTTATCAAAGAAACCTTAACGGCAAAAAAGAAATCGTTCTTTTTGACAGATTAGAAAATAAAAAGAAAGTCCTCGCCGAAGGAATGTCACCGGCCCTTTCTTTTGATGAGAAACTTATTGCCTTTACCTCCAAAAAAGATGGCAACTGGAATATCTTCGTCGTTAACCGAATCAATGGTGAAATCACTCAAAAAACCCATCACCTAAAAGACGAAATGGCGCCAACTTTTCTTCCTGATCAATCCTTGGTTTTTGCTTCAAATAAAACGGGTGAGTTCCGTCTTTATCATCAGGGAATGAACGGAGAAGACTGGAGTCTTTTGAATACCACTGAAGAATCAGAGAAAGGTGATTTTTACTCCCCACAATTTTCCGGAGAAACTTCATTAAAACAATCAGAACTCACTCCCTTTACTGGAAACCCTCGCTCTTCTTTCGGAACTGTGGCCCATGATGGAAAAATCTATATGGCCGGAGGACATCAGGGAGCAGAGCATACATATCCTCCTGAATCCTTCTCAGATATGTTCCTTGTTTACGATATTGAACTAAACAAATGGAGAGAACTGGCCCCTCGACCAGTTAAGGCCCACGGTTATCAATTAGCGGCCTATGGAAACTTTGTCTACGCCTTCGGGGGATTCTCGTACTCAGAGATTCATAAACCTAAGTGGAAATCCCTTGATCAAGTGGATCGATATGACATCAAAAACAACAAATGGGAAACAGTTGGAAAACTCTCTACCCCACGATCTTCCAACGTGGCTGTTACCATTAACGATAAAGTCTATCTTGTTGGTGGCTGGAACAGCACACCTAAGTTTAACAATGATTTTGATGGAAAGTTTCTTGATACCGTTGAAGTTTTTGATCTCCTAACTGAAAAGATTGAGCTTGCTTCCTTTAAAATGCCACTCCCACTTAGAAGAGCTCTCACAGGAATAGATCACGAAGGGAAAATTTTACTCATTGGGGGTTTAGGAGAAGGAGCCACCCACTTTGAACTCTTAACTAACGTCACTGCCATCAATCCTTTAGATGGATCAAGCGAAGAACTAACTCCACTTCCCTTTGCCACCTTTGCTCCAGCCGCCGGCATTTTAAAAAATGAACTCATGGTTTTTGGTGGAATGTTTAAAACAGGACCTATGAATTATGAGTATGTCTCTCACATCTATTCTATGAACATGAAAGAATCAATCTGGAGACATACGGGAAGATATTTAAAAGAAACAAAGGGTTTCTCCCAGGTTTTTCATCTTAATGATAAAACCTTGGGCATTCTTGGAGGTCACCACTACCTTGAAGGTATGGATTCTCCAGTAAGCACGTTTGAAACCATAACAATCCCATTTAACCTAGGAGTTCGTTGATTAGACTCCGGACTTCCCATAGTTTGGTAGAAACCTTGCTGACGGGTCATTGACGTTACAGTTGGACCACTCTTTGTTTGGCATCCAAAAACTTTTAATCAGATGAGATTGGTTTTTAAAATGCTTCTCAAAGATATCCCTATAAAGAAGTGATTCTTTGGTAAATGGTGCCCCATGAGGATACCTTTCTTGGGCCATCTGGACATCGAGTTCAGTGTACTGAGTTTCTGCAAATTCTTTTAGGTAATCCACCATGGAGTGCCCTACTGCATCTGAGAAGGCAGCTTTCTCACGCCATAAGATAGAGTCTGGGATATAAGTTGTGCCCTCAAAAGCTTTTCTTAAGATCCATTTACCAACACCGGTGGTGTTCATTTTAAATTCTGGATTTATCTCCATCACAGACCTCACAAAATCAAGATCACCAAAAGGAACTCTCGCTTCTAAGGAATGTGCTGATATGCACCTGTCGGCCCTTAAAACATCATACATGTGGAGTTCATCCACTCGTTTTTTTGCCTCTCTTTGAAATTCTTCAGGAGAAGGAGCAAAATCCGTGTACTTATAGCCAAAAAGTTCGTCTGAAATTTCACCTGTCAGGACAACTTTAATATTGGTTTTTTCATGAATATATTTACAAACCAAATACATTCCAATGGACGCTCTGATGGTTGTAATGTCCCAGGTTTCCAAGTGCCAGATGAGTTTATCTAAAACACCAAGAGTATCTTGTTTGTTAAAATAGACCTCATGGTGATGAGACTTTAAGTGATCAGCAACTATTTTTGCATAGCCAATGTCGATGGGATTGTGGTCAAGACCAACAGAAAAAGTGGTGATCGGTTTACCAAGTAAATTTTGAGCTATTCCACACACAAGGGAAGAATCAAGACCACCGGAGAGGAGAAAACCAACAGGAACATCGGCCATTAGTCGTTTACGAACACCCTCAATCAGTTTTTCCCGAATGTCTTTTAAGTGCTGATCAAGATTCTTAGGAGCGTAATCAACGACTGATGTGAGGTCTTTGTATCGAACGAAGTTTTCTCCGTCAAAGTAGTGACCAGGAGGAAATGAGTGAACCTCCTGACAATAGGACGTAAGAACTTTGACTTCAGAAGAAAACATGAGTTTTCCTTCTTGAGTATAACCATAGAAAAGAGGCCGTATGCCAATAGGATCTCTTGCGGCCACCATCTTTTTTCGTTTATTGTCCCAAATAACCAGTGCAAATTCTGCATCGAGGTGCTGGCACATTTTTTCTATTCCCAAATCCTGATAGAGGGGAAGCAACACCTCACAATCTGAGTGGGATTTGAAGTTATAACAGGACTCATAGTCTCGCTTAAGAATTTCATAGTTATAAATTTCACCGTTGCAAATGGTTATGTCACCATTAGTATCGTTTACAAAGGGCTGATGCCCCTTCTGAGTGGGATCCATGATGGCGAGGCGATGAAAGCAAAAAGAAGCTTCTTTGTCTGTGGTTTGAACAACTTCAGAATCATCCGGACCTCGGTGGCGAAGCTTAGCAAAGTTTTCTTTAAAATCTTTGAGTTCTTGAACATCACCAAGATAAGCAAACAGTCCACACATATAACTTCCTAGGTTATGAGAAAAAATCCCACGAGAGGTCTTTGATCATATTACCCCAGTTTTACTGAACTCTTAAGCGAGTGGTCTTTTTTGCCTACTCCCCAAATCCCCGTAAGAGGAGTCATATGGAATAAATGAAAACAAAAGAAATTCTTCCCGAGCTCTTTGAAGTTGAGCGGTTAATTCATGAATACCAAGGAATCCTTCATTCTGAAAAACTTGGAGAAGTCAGTAACGGCAAATTCTCCTTCCCCATCTATGGACTTTCTCTAGGATCTACTGACCCCAAAGCCCCCGTGTTTGGTCTTTTTGGGGGAGTTCATGGATTGGAGAGGATTGGAACCCATGTTCTTCTCTCGTTTTTAAAGACTCTTCTTTTCAGGATGGAGTGGGAAAAAGACTGGGAAGCGTTTTTTTCAAAATGCCGCCTTATCACCATTCCTATTATCAACCCTATGGGCATGGCACTCATGAAGAGGTCCAATGGAAATAACATCGACCTCATGAGGAATTCTCCCCTTGAATCCTCGGGAAAACTGATACCGCTCCTGAGTGGGCACCGATTGAGCTCACTTCTTCCCTGGTATCGGGGAAAAGCAGGGGATGCACCTGAAAAAGAAATTCAAGCAGTTTACGACTTCTGTCAGAAAAATTTTTTTCAAAGCCAAAAGATCATCACTCTAGATATTCACTCCGGTTTCGGTTTTAAGGATCGGCTCTGGTACCCTTGGTCTTCTTACACCACCCCTTTCCCGCTGGAGCCGCAAGTTCTTAAGTTAAAAAATCTTCTGGATAAAACCTACCCCTACCATATCTACCAAGTAGAACATCAGTCCATTAATTACAGTAACCATGGTGATTTATGGGACTGGATTTACATGGATTATCTAAAATCTTCTCCTGAAGCTCATTATCTGCCCTTAACCCTGGAGCTCGGTTCCTGGATGTGGGTCAAAAAAAATCTCTGGCAGGTTTTTTCATGGGAGGGAATGTTTAATCCAGTAAAAAGACACCGTTACGCCAGAACCATGAGACGGCACAATCACTTGCTGGAATTTCTTCTCAAGGCCACCTATTATCATGACTCTTGGTCAAGAATCCTTACTAATGATTGATTTTTTCCTTTGAAAAATATAAGTTCACACAATCTTTAAAACAATTTCCGGAGCTCTTTATGCATCCTTTTGAATCCCACATAAGAAATGTTCATAACTTTCCTAAAGAAGGTATTATTTTCAAAGACATTACTCCCCTTCTTCAGGAAAGGTTCTCTGAAGTTGTTAAGGCCATGTCGGAAGGAATAGAGTGGAATGAAATCGACTACGTTGTAGGCATTGAGTCCCGCGGATTCATCCTGGGAGCCGCCATGGCACAACTCCATGGTAAGGGTTTTATGCCCATGAGAAAAAAGGGAAAACTCCCTCCTCCGGTCATAGCAGAGTCCTACACTTTGGAATATGGTACTGACACTCTTGAAATGATCAGAGAAGAAAAACAATCCCGCATTGTTCTGGTCGATGATGTCCTTGCCACTGGAGGAACCTTAACAGCGGCCATGAATCTTTGTATAAAAAACAAACTTGAAGTCAAGGCCATGGCACTTTTAATTAACCTGACTTTTTTAAATAAGTTTAAGGAACAGGGTCTCCCCATTTACTCAGTCCTGAACTACTAATTTCTTCAATTATAAAATTCCAAAATAGTTTACAATCATTTAATGTGGACTATTTTGGCCTTAGTTTTATCCTTTCAAGTTTTTGCACTCGAATCCTTTGAGAAGCTCACGAACGTCAAAATCTTAAGAGTTCTTCCTGATAATGTTGTGGCTGTGAATCGTGGCCTAGAAGATGGGGTCAGCCGGCATGATCACGCGAAGTTTTCAAACGATGTGGCCGGTTATAGCTCCCGTGCCATTTGTGTGAAAACATCTATGAATCTTTCTTACTGGAAACTTTACCGGATACCTGAATCTGAAGCCTTTTCTCTGGATTATGTCTACACCATCACAGGAATGGCAGATAAAGAAATCCCTTCTCCTCTTTCAGATTTAAGAAACGAGGTTATCCACATTGAAGAAGAAAAAAAAGCGGAAAAAAAAGATAAAGGTCCTGACCCATTTCTGATCAAATCAGACCTCCCTCAAATCTTAACTCGAAATGATCTTCCTGACTTTGATCAAGCCAAGAAAAACCAATCTGTCCTCCAGGGTTATTTTGATAAGGACCAATTTAATAAGGATTTAGATCATTTTAAAGTTTCCGTATTTGCCTCCCCATTCGTAAAGCAAACCATGAATGAGTCCCAAAGCCTAAGATACGGCCTACGTGGTTTAAACGCTGGCACTAAGTACAACCTTCTTACTGAGCTTGAACAGCAAGAGACAAAACTTAAAGATCCCATCACAAAAGAGAGTGCTACCACCAAAACCACCAATGGGAGGATTCAGTTCACCATAAATGGACTTAAACCATCCGTGTCCTCACTCTCACTCATTCACTACAATGCTCAACACTTCACAAAACTGGGAACTCCTTCCAGTCATTGGCAGTTTGGGCCGGTAGGAATGACCTGGCATCTTCGTCGAAAAAAATCCTGGGAAGCCATGGATTTCTCCTACATACCCCTCTACGATGTGAGACAAACTGAAATTCAAAAAAACGGATCAGTCTCATCCGTGAAAGAAAGTGGCATCAGGCACGGATTACGCTTTGGCCTAAAAAAACGCATCAATGAAAAAGTCGCCTTTGAAAATCATCTCTGGGTAAGACCTTTTCAGGACCCTGCTTCCTGGGAAATTGAAACGGATAATTTAAATTTGGTGAATGATTTAAAATTCATCTTCAACCTCACAAATCATCTATTTTTTGATTACAACTTCATTTATCAAAAAGATAAATTATGGAATACACTCAGTGGTCTACCAGACAGCAATACAATTAACTCAATCAATATAAGGTACGATTTTAGTCTTTTTTAGTTTGATTAGCTGATATTACAAAAATTTTAAAAAACATTATCTTTTTTAAATCTAAGTGCCGATAGAAATCATATTAACTTTAAAAAGCCAGGAAATATGAAAAATTCAGCATACTCAGAAGAAGAAAAAGCACATATTAAGAAATGGGGATATTATTCTGACTCCAATTACGATACCAGCAGAAAAGTTATAAACCCAAAAACAGGTAAGAGGGTCTCCTGCCTAGATCTTGCGCAGACAAATCAAAGAGCATTCTTTAAAATTATTGCTCTCAAAAAACTAAAAAATCATGGCCAATCTTAAAAAGTAATTATGACCTTCACCATAAAGGGTAAAGGTTCCAGTGATTGATTTACCCATAAAAATAAAATTATCTGTAAAATCTCCGTCAGAATCTAAATAAATAGTTGTGTACCTCTCTTCAAACTCGTTGACTAAAAACTCTGCTGTAACCACAGTAAGTTTTTCCTGGGTTAAACCATCAATAAAAAACTTTATTGCACTAGGGGAAACCTCTAAAAATCTTGCACATACATTAAGACCAGATTTAAGAATGATGAATCGAGGAGATTCTTGAAAATATTGTTGCCTTCTAAAGGAACTTATTTGTCCCATGAAATCGCCTCTATAAAAAATAGTTAAAAACTATTATCTAGCCGATTCTGAGAAATAATAGGAAACCTAAATGCTAAAACAAATGGAAAAATTCATTTTTGAAAGGAAAGAAGACCACGAGTATAGCTATCCATTAAATATTCTTTAAAGCCGTTTAAACCAAGCAAGGAACTCTTTATTTCCCGCCTTCCCTTCTATGGGCGAGTCGATGGTTTTAAGGTGTTGCCAACCATGGGAGGTGGCAAACTGAACAACTTCTTCTAAGACCTCTGCCTGGACTTTAGGATCTTTAATCACACCATCCTTGGGAACCCTCTCCCTACCCGCCTCAAACTGAGGCTTTATTAGAACGATCAAGTCAGCTTGAGGTGCCATCAGCTCCCTCACAGTGTTTAAAACCTTCGTGACTGAAATAAATGATAAGTCCATCACCACACCCTCAATCACATCAGGAAGCCTTTCGAGATCTTTTATATTCACTCCTTCCCTATTTATAACACGAGGATGGGATCTGAGTTTCTCTGCCAGTTGGTTGTGTCCCACATCTATGGCATAGACTTTTTGAACTCCATGATTAAGTAGAACTTCCGTAAATCCACCGGTACTTGCTCCCACGTCCATGAAGACTTTATCTCTCACATCGATCTTAAACTCCTCCAGGGCCTTCTCTAACTTTAAGGCACCTCGTCCGACATAGAGTGAGGAATGAATACTGATTTCTGCCTCTGAATCGATCAATTCTGCGGCCTTTTTAATAACTAAACCATTAACAGTCACAGAGCCGTTCTCAATTAAATTTTTCACCTGACTTCTCGATGAAACCAGCCCCTTTTCCACTAGAATCTTATCTGCTCGGTCTTTCACCAATTAATTCCCTTGAAGCAATAACCCCTTAAACTTTGTTCAGGATAAAGAAATTTTGACTTACTATCAACCATAGGGAGAACCACAGACTTAAAATTCACTTTTTGATAACTTGAGCACTGCATCTTAACCCAATTTCTCTGATTAATTTTAAAGGGCCTGTTGGCAAGAGTTTACGGTTAAAGTAAATTAGAGGACTCATTGTGGGACTATAGCTCAACTGGTTAGAGCTCCCGGCTCATAACCGGGTGGTTACAGGTTCAAGTCCTGTTAGTCCCACCACTCATTTTTCCCAACGGATTTCATACGTATTTAAATTAGATGGATATGTATATTTAATACCTAAGCTTTTACACTCACCATATTCAATGGTTTGTACAGTGTGACCAGAGGAAACCATTTTCTTCTCAACCTTCCATGGGCATTTAATTTTATTATTAAATGTCTCAAACTCATTTTTTTCAAGATAGATGAATTGGATAGTGAGTTGATTTGCCTGATTAAAAAAATGACCGCTCTTTGGATAATTGAATGTCGTAAATGAGTAAGTAATACCGCTTGGTGCAACCTGGTAGTTAGGCCCTAAAGTAGAAATTACTTCTGATTTATAAGCTTTATTTTGCCATAAATCATTCATCACCTCATACCTATCTTTATTAGATGCTGATTTATTCGATGTGCAAGAAACAACAAATAGAAATAGCGAGAAAGTCAGTCTCATAAAGGATACCTCTGATTAAAAAAATCATAGTGCTTCGGATGAGTAGCTTTATACGATTTGGGATTTTGATAATAACTCTCTACATGATTGGCAAAATCTTCGTCTTTATCTAACGCTGAGTATGGTTGTATTAATTTTTTTGGTGGAGATTCATAAACTTTTCTATCTAATGTAACTTCAATACTCCATCCAGACATGCTTAAAAAATCCGCAATATCCTTGGGAGCAACTTTTTTATAAAGGTGGTGGGATGATTCATGGACTATAATTGATTTCTTATTCTTTTCCTTGAAGAATAAATCATAAAGAATAATTGAGCCGTTGGTTAGCTCACTCGCAGCTGGATTATCTTTATACATTGAATCCTTTGCCCGTCGAAAATTATAATTTTAGGACTTCTATCCATGAAGGCAAAGTGGGTAAAATTTCAAGTATTAGCTGTTTTTCGTCTCTGCTCCACTTTTTAAAGACCTCACCTTTATGCGACCATCCAAGAATAGGATCGTCCTTGAACTGCTTGACGTATAAACTGGCATTGGGCCAGCGATCCCTACAATATTCTCTACGGGGATGTTCGCGAACTTTTCCTTTTTTTGGATGCTTATTTACAACTGTAGCTGAATACTTCGTCTGCCACCACAGACATTCTAGTGCATGTGAGGTTAAAGAAATAGATAGAATGATTAATGAAAGGATAATTTTCATCTCTTAAATATTCCGGTATATATCTTTACGATGACCGATTTTTAATATCAAAATTTTCAAATTCTTTCCTTCTACTTCATAAATAATCCGGTAAGTACCTTTTCTTATACGATAGGTACCTTCTTCACCTGCCAGCTTTCTACACCCCTCAGGGAAAGGATTAATAGCAAGAACTTGAATTGACTCAATGATCTTAATTAAATCTTTCTTAGGAATTTTCTTCAATGCTTTTTCAGCAGTTGAAGAAAATTCAATCCTATAATTTGCCATTGGCCTTAAGCTCTTTTAAAATTTCATCAAAAGGTCGAAAAGATTCATTACGCAATTTTCGTAAGTCAGAAACGTCTTCAAACTCTTCAAGTTTATCTAGAATTGCATCTTCTAAAAATTTATTAATTTTCAGTCCTTTCTCTTCACAAAAGGAATCTAAAGCCGCCTTAATATTTTCATCTATCTTAGTGGCAAGTTGCTTAGCTCCCATAGGACCCCCTCTTTTTCATTATTTTACTATAAAAAACTAGAAAAATCTAGCTTGGCAACAACTTCATCCTGAACTTATCCGGCCTTATTAAGCTTCCCAGGTAATTCACTGTCCTTAAGCTCACTCTGAGCATCAAATAAATCAACCGCAAGTTGAGCATTTAACCAAAACTCAGGCGAAGTATCAAAAGCGGAAGCGAGTTTCAGCGCGAGTTCAGTGGACACAGATGTTTTCCCGTTCACTAGACGGTTAATCACTTTGATATCAATCCCAAGATGATCCGCGACAACTTTCTGAGTCAAACTAAGAGGGATGAGATATTCCTCTTTAAGAATTTCTCCAGGAGTAGTGGGTTTTCTAGTAAAACGCTTTATCTTCATAAAACCTCGCTAATGGTAGTCAATGATGTCCACTTCAGTTGGGCCTTGAATTGTCCACTGAAAGACAATTCTCCATTGATCATTGATTCTAATGCTATAAAAACCTTTCAAGTTACCTTTTAATTCCTCAAGTCGATTGCCTGGAGGGGAACGCAAATCAAGCAAAGCATGGGAATAATGGAGCATATCTTGCTTTCTCCTCGCAATGGAATGAACTGATCTCCATCCAACCTTAGGAGGAATTTTGCCTGTATAAAAAAATCATGGAATTAACTTATCAGCAGTGATTTTTTATTTAAGAAAAATTATTAAACTTTTACCTCAGAATGTCCGACAAGAATCATCATGCATTTTAAGTTGTTAAAATATGAGGTTAAAAATGAAAATTTTGATCTTCTCACTTTCAATTCTGACTTCAATATCTTTGTTTGCTTCACCTTTAGGTCTTAAATCTTTAAGTAAAGATGATCTTAAAAAAATCTGCAGTGAAGTATGTGGTAAAGATTATGCTTCTAACGCAGAAATCAGAGATTTTTATCAATTAAAAATCTACCCTGACTCCATTCATCAGGCAGGTCTTCTGTGCTCAGGGCCGGTAGAATGGCAACCCGAAGGAACCCCTTGTCACAAAAGAGAAGCCTATTTAGGAATTCACCACAATGGTTTAGCACCCACAAAAACAGAAATCCATAGAGGTCCTTGGTCCACTGAACGAGGGGGCGCCTGGTGCATGGCCTACAATGAAGATGATTTTAAAGGGATGAAAAAAGCTATTGTATCTGGTCAAATTAAGCCAGGACAAATTGTCTGCATGTCTGGGATGACATTAAGTTCGGTCAGAGAATAAAGAAAGATATAAGAAGGGTGACAACTTTTTTAAAGTTGTTGAAAATGAGAGAAACTTAAAATTTTGGATAAAGAATGAACGATCAACACTTCTCACCTTCAACACAAATTCTTGCCGATGAGATCATGGGGCATAATCAAATTAAGTTACAACAGATCCATGAAGTGGCCGAATGGCTGGGGTTTGAAACTCGAAATAAATACCAACTCACAGACAAAGACGGGTTTCAAATAGCTTTCGCAGCTGAGCAGCAGAAAGGGTTTTTGGGATTTATTATGCGGCAGTTGTTTGGTCACTGGCGGAGTTTTGAGATTCATATCTACAATAAAAACCGCCAACACTGCCTTACACTAAAGCATCCTTTTAGGTGGCTTTTTCAAAGGCTGGAAGTTTTTGAGGAATCAGGAAAAATGGTGGGGGCCCTTCAGCAGCGCTTCGCACTTTTATATAAGTCTTTTGACGTTGAGGATTCTCGAGGAAAATCACTTTATAAGGTCAAAAGTCCCTTGTGGCGTCTGTGGACCTTCACTTTTACCAAACATGAGAGAAGTGTTGCTGATGTTCAGAAAAAATGGTCAGGACTTTTTTCAGAAGTCTTCACGGATCGGGATAACTTTGTACTGTCATTCTACGAACAAGAGCTTAATCCTAGCGACAGATTGCTTATTTTATCTGCCGCCATGTTTATTGATCTTCAATACTTTGAGAAAAAAAACTCAGGCTGATGGGTTACTTACCTTTTAGCCCACCACCAGCTGGAGGATATGAGGTGCCACCAATAACTGATAATTGATACTTGCATTTCTCATCTTTCCCGCTTGAGGATGATACTCCTCCCACATCAAATCTTTTCACTTCTCCACCAGGTAAGGTGCAAGTACAACTCAACGTTTTGGACTTTCTATCAAATTTTCCATCACAAGATCCCTGCCCACGATTACTCATTGAGAAAGAAGGACTTGAATTTACAGTAAAAATTAATGCTGTTGAGAAGAGTAAAAAAGTGGATGAAAAAAACTTCATGATTTATCCTTTGGTTGATGAAAATTCATCGGCTCAATTCGGTAAAATCTTAAAAGTCGCCACCCTTATTTGTTGAAACTTCAGACAACTTGTTGAAATTCTGACTCCAAAAAAATCCCAACCATAGGAAATAACTATCAAATCATTTTCACTGATTCGGCACTAAATTTGCTTCTTAGGTCCATAAGACTAACAATAAGTGAGGTAAAGATGATGAATTTTTCAATCATCATTCTGTTTGTGTGTTCACTAGTTCTTTTAGGTTGTAAAGGTGGTAATCCTGGTGCTCAGACATCCACCTTGACGATAAAGCTCACCGATGCGCCCTTTCCTTTGGATGTTTTGGAAAGTGCCGTTATCAATATTTCTAAAATTGACATGAATCACAACGGAAAATTCGTCAATCTCATCACAGCAAATATGAGCTACGATCTTTTGAATCTAAGGGGAGGCCTCACTGAAACCCTCACACAGGTACCCATCTCACCGGGGACCATCTCACAGCTAAGAATTTTTGTTGAAGACGCCACAGTAACACTGAAAGATGGTCGATCATTTAACTTGAAGGTTCCAAGTGGTTCAAGTTCTGGATTAAAACTTATGTTGAATCCTTCCATTACGGTTGTGACAGGGACACTTTCCTATGAGTTAACTCTAGACTTTGATATCTCAAAATCATTTAAGCCTCTTGGGAATCCTAAGTCCGCAAATGGTATTACCGGGTTTAATTTCACACCCACCATTCGCGTAGCAAATAACACCACTCATGGTAGGATCACAGGAACTCTTTTTACAAACAACTGTACTGCCGATACAACTGATGATTTACCACTGGATTTATTTTCTGTAGAGGCCCTTAAAGACTCCACTTCAATTGCCGTTGGAGGAACAGACAGTGAAGGTAAGTTTGCTCTGATTGGACTTGAGGCCGGTACTTATCAGGTAAAGGTAGAGGATGCAAATCACAATATTTACTCTGCTAATTACGAAGTCTTTCCAGGAAATGAAACGAAGACTGGAAAAATCCTTCTTCAGGGAAAATGTGTAACTATCGGTGGAACTGTTTATTCAAACAACAACACAGCTAATACAAACGACGATATCCCATTTTCAGGGGCTGATGTAGATTTATATGATAGTGAAGGTGCTATTATCTCATCCGTTTCAACAGATGCCAGTGGGAATTTCACTCTCCCTTCATTGTTCCTAGGAAACTATGAAGTTGTGGTCAATGGAGCAAATCACGTAGAAAAATCCACATCCATTCTAGAAACAGCATCAGGAGCGCAAAATCTTCTGATCACGCTGGAAGAAGTGCCTTAAAAATTAAAATTTGGTTCTTTCATCGGTGGGGAAAACAAAGTTTTCCCCACCTCATCACTAAGCTTTTTTCTAAAGTTACTAAAAGACAACCTCGTCTCCTCATCCCCCAAGAAAGTTCTATTTGATAAGAAGATGTAAAATGTTTTAGTGCCCGGATCTACCCAGACGGTGGTGCCGGTATAACCAGTGTGACCGAAGGAAATACCAGAGGGAAAGTAATCTCCTCTCGGGTTCACGGAGGCATGACTCGAAATATCCCACCCCAATCCTCTCTCCTTTCCCTTAGGAAGAGACGTCATGAGCTCAATAGATTTTTGAGATAAAATTCTTTGATTATCAAAAACTCCATCATTTAAAAGCATTTTGACGAAAGTGGCCAAATCGCTCTTAGAACTGAACAATCCAGCATGTCCTAATGAGATGGGATAAAAATAGGCAGCCGTTGGGTCGTGAGCAAGACAAGTCCTGTCAATCAGACTATAAACACAATCATGTTTAGACTCTTTAATAGGATTAAAACTTGTTTCAAACATTTGAAGAGGTTTAAAAATTTCATCCTCACAAAAACTTTCCAATGACTTTTTTGTCACCCTCTGAATCACCTCTCCCAAAAGAATGAAACCCAAGTCGGAGTAAATCATGCGGGTTCGGGGTGCGTACTTTAGGGGCCTTTCGGCAATTCTTTTGATGTAACTTGAAAAAGTTTCATCTGCTAAATAAGGAAGACCACTCTGAAATCCCGCCTGGTGTCTCAGGAGGTCCTCGATGGTGATGAGATTTTTACCTTTAACATTAAAATCAGGAACAAATTTAGACAGCTTGTCGGAGAGCTTAAGTTTTTCCTTTTCCACCAAGATCATCACAGCTGTCGTCGTCGCCACAACCTTGGTTAATGAGGCAAGGTCAAAAACACTTCCCTCTCCGGTTTTAAAATCCAAGAGGACCTCTTGTGACCTTGAGACAACCAGGTCAGCATGGGTGTAGAGCTTATCTTTTTCTGAATGGATTAAAGAGGTCACATTCTCCCAAGTTTGGGAAAAACATGAAGGGCTCAAAAGAAAAAAAATCACAAACCATTTCATCCAGGAATCATCCTAAAATTCTTAAAAGGAGGCAATGGCCTTTTCAAATTTCAATTCAAAATTTCAAAGACTTACAAACCTCTGCTCTTGGCCATTAAATAGGTGTTGTGAACTTGAATAGGATGAATCAGAATTTTAAGTTATGAGAAAGGTTCTGGTCCCAAAATTTTCTAGCTTTATCCCAAGAAAAAAAAACCGTGAATTTCACAAAGAGCGTAATTTAACTTATACCCCAGAGCACTTTCAAACCTACACGGACTGGTTTTATTTTATTCACATTGACCCTTATGCCAGAAGGGTGCATGCCTTCGGGATGGTGGTCGGAGTCTTTTTATATGTCATAAGTGCCTATCAAACCTGGGTTTTTGGTCTCAATCTCAACGTCCTCCTGAACGTCCTCATGGCCGCATTTTTCTTCTTCTACCTCCCCCTCATAAGCCACTATGTTTATGATGGAGGAAAGGCGAAATCCACACCCAAGATGTTCCTTCCCACATTTTTGCCAGTCATTCACATAAACCTTCTTACCCTGTCCGGAAAGTATGACCAGTGGTTGAGAAAATTTATATTAAAATACCCCTTCACAGTTAAGGCTTGGGAACTACAGGAAAAAGAAAACTAAATTCAAGTTTTTTTCATTTTTTACGATAAAGCATTGAATTAACTTGTGAAAGGAAAACATTCTATGAAAGCTTTAGTCCTCCTCTTCGTTTTGTCACTCGGGTTATCTTCACAGGCACAAGAAATAACATCCTTTGAAGACCCGTCCTGTAAAATTCCAGAAGCCAAAGACCCTAGCCTATGTACGGAAGAAAAAAATCAACTCATAGATGATCTTAAAAATAAGATGGCGGATAAATACTGTGAAAGCGAAATCAATAAAAAATTTTCAAAAGAAGAAATCGATAAAATGAAAGAAGAGTGCTTTCAGAATATCAAGCATGCTAAAACTCGGAAGAGTAAAAGAATTCAAGAGAGATTAAAACAAAGTAATTTTTCAATAAAAGGTAAATCTGAAGAAGAAATAAAACAAGAAGTGATGAAGGTCATCACAGAGCAGTTGAATGTTTCAAAAAAAGAATTTGAAGAAGAAGAAAATGTTAAAGGTAATAAAAAATCTCTCGGCCAAGAAATTATTATTTCAAGTAACGATGGTAAAGGCATAAACTGTAGTATTAAAATTTCAGATGTAAAACCACTAGAAAAAGTTTTCACACCTGATGAAAATATGAAGCCAGAAGAAGTTAATCTTTTAAGCCTATTTAGTGATGATTGTGCCTATTTTACGACAAACGAGTTCAACAAGGAAAAAGCATTGGGACTTTTTAATAAAAGCTCCTCAAATGAAAAAGATTATTGCAATACCCAACCTTCAAATGATCCAACCGCACACAATACACTCCAAAAAGTCGCAGATAGAATTTGCCAGACACTTTCAGAGGGTAAAAACCCTAAAATCCCCATTCTATCAACTAGAAACCTTTACCGAGACAAGACCCCGGATTTAGCAAAAAAAAGAGGACTCTTTATTGCTAAATACATCTCCCAACTTATGGAAGAGAAAGGAAAAGAGTGTGATGAGGCAGGTGAAGAAAGTTCTTCTGAGGAAAATAATAATCTTCGGAAGAGAGAAGACTATGAAAAGTTTTTTGTCATTAATGAAGCAGGTGATGATTATGATCCAAATAAACCTGGGGACTTTGGCATTGACCCCTACTTAACAGACAAACAAAAGATTGAAGAAGAGAAACAAAAGCTTGAAGCATATCATGCTGGCCGGAAGGCAAAAATCGAAGATGAATCTGGAAAAATAAACTACGCAATCATGACCACTCAGAATAGTGTCAAAGAAAAAACAAGGGAATTTGAAACAAAGCTTCAAGAATATAATCAAGTTAAAAATGATCTCGTAACCAAAAATAAAAATATTGATGAAATAAAGACAATCGTGGATGAAAAATTTAACGTCCTCGAAAATTTACGTTTAGACATTAAAAATCTTAAACAACATGAATTTGAACTTAAAGAAATGAAAAATATTTTTCAAAAGAAACTAAACATATCTGAAGAAGAACTGAAGAGTAAAAACGAACTTGTAAATGCCTTCTATAATGATCCTATGAAAGATAAAAAAATATGGGATGAAAAACTTTTTAATCAATTCAAAAAAGTAGAACTAAGGCTTGTACCGGAATTGGAATTTATAGAAAAACATGATTCTTTCTCTGCTGATGTAGAAAAAATTATAAATCTATCACTCGATATTAAATACAAATATTGCACACTATACGATAATGAACATAAAGGAAAATGGTCTAAGAATCGTGCTAAAATGAAGACTGGCGGATCCAGTAAAGGCAGTGGGGACAAAATTAATTGTCCCAAGTTTTAAGTTAGAAACTCATTGGAATGTGTTTTAAAAATTCACCCTCCCAGATTGAATGATTCATTTTTGTGTAATCAATCGGTGTGGTACCATCATAATCCTGTATGATTTTACTGACCATGATATCCTGCAGTTTTCTGGCATTATCTGTTTGTGTCGTATTATTTAAGATGACAAAAGGGACTAAATCTCGAGCCAGAATCACTCCTGCCAATGAGGAGGTATCTCTAAGTGTACCGGTTTTTGCTAAGACTGCTCCACTGGCCTCTGGGGTAAAGGAAAATCTTCCCGCGAGGGTTCCCGAGTCTTTTCCAGCAACGGCCATCACATCACTTAATTCAAGATCGTGACGGCGAAGACTCTCGGGCAAAAATGAGATGACCCTTAAAATCATCTGGCAAGTGGCAAGATTATCGAGCCTTCCGGGGCTAGTCATCACTGGTAGACCAGATCCGCTGTAAATCTTAAAACTCTCCTCTTCTACACCCTTGTCTAACATCAGGTCAGGAAAACTTTTTACCAGAGAGGCTTCAGAATAAACATTCTGGGCAATCAAATTGTTAGATTCAAGGTTCATCACTTTAAGAATCTTATACAGAGGTTTCGACTCATGAACATACATGCTATATGATTCATTTAAGAGAGGATTTTCAGCTTCATACTGAACATTCGTAGATAAAATTCTCGGCACTTTATAGGACAGTCTTACCCCTTCTCTTAATGCGAGTATTTGGAACTCCTTCCATTTATAATTTAAAATCTTAAGATTATTAACGCCTAAATACTCCGAAAGCCTCGTTCTGGTTTTTTCAATTGTTACATCCACTTGCCTGTCATCGATTTTATAAAAGATAAGATTTTTATCGAAAGTGACTTTTTTAAAAACTTTGTAACCTAATTTATTTAAGGACTCAAAAAGAAGAAGAAGCTTTTCAGCATCAAAATAAGGATCTCCTCCTCCTTCAATGTGCATGCTGTCCTTAGTGAGGTAGATTTTTGTTTTATAGGTTTTACTGAGGTCAAGTGTTTCAGAGGCAAAATAGGTCGTTAATAACTTTGTCACAGAAGCAATTTTCTGAAGAGAACTGGTTCTATACCCTTCGACTGACTGATTCTGGATGTAACAAAAACTCTGTTGATTCAAAGGACCTATCGCATATTTAGAATTAAGACTTTTAAAACTCGACGTGATGGCATTGGGTGAAAGGGCCAGTGCTTTTAAACTCATCACTAATGAAAGAAGATAAATTGTTTTTTTCATCATCCATCCCACTGAAGTAAATTCTTGTCTTTGGATGGTAGCACCTCTTTTTTGGGAGTTAAGACAACCGTGAAAAAAAGATCATTCTTTTTAAAGTGTCTACTTTTTAGACACACTATCTTTTGATTTTTACTCAATAATTTCAAAAAAATCCGGATAAGATTTTAAGACTGCCTCTCTAGGCCCCACCTCCCCACCGGAGTGGTGGAGGAGAAAAAGTGCCCCGGCCATGACCATCCTGTGATCCATAGGCATTTGAAGCACGGGAGTATTCATAAAGACCTCCCTCTTTCCCTGAATAAAAAGCTTTTCTCCATCAGTTGTGGCCTTGCGGTTAAATGAGCCTAGAAGTTTCATGACCTCGGTTAAACGATCACTCTCCTTATGAACAAGGTTACCCACTCCCAAGAGCTCATGGTTCCCCTCAATATGGGCAAGAAAATACCCAAGAGTGGGAACGAGGTCCAGGCAGTCAGAAACATCAAATTTAATACTACGATGGTTTTTAAGTGGATAAACGATCATCTTGTCACTCTCTACATCAAGACAATCAAAACTTAATAAGAGGTCCACAAATTTTGAATCGGCCTGGAGGGGGTCCGGAGTTAAGCCAGGAAATGTAATTTGATGATTAAGGGCCCCAAACGCCAGAGGATAGCTGGCACTACTCCAGTCTTTTGGTATATCAAAAACTTCTCTCTTATTGATCTCTTCAATCATTTTCTGGGTCATGGCCCAGTAACTTTGTGAACTGGTCATGTTCACTGGGACAATTTCTAATTTCCTAGAAACAGTTAAAAGCTCAAAAGCCGTAGCAAACTGAGTGGTTTTTTTACAATCAATCTCTAACTTATCCGGAAATTCCACAGGCCCCTTGATGGTTAATCGATGATCCTTAAGCTCTACCTTCGCACCCAAAGACTTCCCGAGGTTAACAAAGGTCTCCCAAGGTCTTTCCTTAAGCCTTTCACCTAAAATAAGATGGTACGTAGAGGAGCCCAATAAACACATGGTGGCGAGAAACCTTGCCGTAGTCCCTCCCTCTCCCACATAAATTTCTATGTCTTTTTTTAATTCACAATCTGGAAATGAATTTAAAAATATTAAATCACTCCCCCTCATTTCATACTCCAAACCCATCTCTTGTAGACAATCCAAAAGGATCGTCACATCACTGGCCTTGGGGAGGTTTCTTAAGACTATTGGTTTTTTTAAAAGACTCGCCATGATAAGGGCGCGGTTTGCGTAGGATTTCGATGAAGGAACCCAAACCTCTTTCTTTAAATGTCCCTTTTTAATCTTGAAAGTCTGCATCTTCTAAAATCTTTTCTTTGAACTCTTTTAGGGGAACTTCTTTCACGTAGCAGTCTCCGACCTCATGAACCAGAACCAATCGGATAGAAGCTTGAACTTTTTTCTTATCATTTTCTAAGTAAATTAAGAACTTTTCCACATCAAAGTCTTTAAACTCTTTTAAGTCAAATGTCTCAGGAACTAAATCTAGGTTTTTTACCATCTCACTCCATAGAGTTAACGATTTGTTGTCTCCCATCATTTTAAAAATATACTTAAGACCCATTGCCACTGCCTGACCATGAGGAATTTTAAGATTTAACTCAAAAGCATGCCCGAGAGTATGACCTAAATTGAGAAAAATCCTCTCTCCTTTTTCATAAAAATCTCTTTCCACAACTTCTTTTTTAAATGTTCCACAGGCGAGAATAATCTCTTCCATAGGTGCTTTTTCAAGGATCAATTCATGAATTTGTTTCGATAAAAACCCATACTTTAAAACCTCTCCTTTACCAGACAACCACTCTGTCTGTGGAAGTGTGGTAAGAAATTCTGTGCAGATAAATATTTTATTTGGTGAATGAAAAGCTCCCAAGAGGTTTTTCCCCTGAGGAAGATTGACTGCCACCTTTCCCCCAATTGAGCCATCAATCATCGCAAGTAGAGTCGTTGGAATGGCCACCCAACTGATGCCTCTAAGTAAAGTTGCCGAAACAAAACCAGCAAAGTCAGTGGTGGCACTTCCACCAATGGCATAAATGGTAGAGGTGCGGCTAATACCCTGGTCCACAAAAAATTGGACGGCCCTTGCGTAATACTCAAGGTTTTTTTCCTCTTCCGGATTTTTTAGCCAAAAAACGTGGGCGGAAAAAGAGATCCACTGTGGCAAGTGATTCTTCACTTTTTGATCAATAACAGCAAAGAACTGGCCATCTTTAAAATTGTCCAGCTCCTTGTAGAGTTCATGCTTTTTGATGTAAGTTAACATTTGATCTTCATTATCGTCATATTCTAAGGAAAATAAAGTGAGTGTGGAGTCCTTTACCAAACTAAAAGAGATTGAATCCTTAAACCGCGCCCGCACCCTCCAATTAAAAGCAAAACTCGATCAGGAAGACCGGCTTACCAAGCTTCTCAAGCGTCGCGAAGAAGCCCTCACTCAATCAAACCAACTTAAACAAGATCTCATCAAGGCCCAGGATCTCATGTCAGAGATTGAGAAGAAGATCAAACTATACTCCACTCAAAAACAGAATCTTCAGGACTTAGGAGGAAGTGATGAGAAAATCCACTCCTACACCACACAAATTGAGGACCTAGAGAACCAGGGTCTCCAAGAACTCTCCCAAATTGAAGGAATTGAAAAAGAGTTATCAGAGACCAAAACATTCTTAGTGGGCCTTGATCATACAATGAAAGACATTGAATCCGAAGTAAACTCTGAAATCGACAAAATCAATCATGAAATCTCAACTCTTGATCTTAGGATCAAGCTTCTTCAAGATGAGCTCCCCTCTGACTTTAAAGCACTCCTGATGAAAATTTCCTCAAAAAACCTCGCCCACGGTCCCTTCACAAGAATTGATCAGGGAAGCTGTTACTTTTGCCGTTTTAAAATATCCCGCTTAGAAGAGTCCGAAATTGATATGCTTAAGAATTTAAAGACTTGCCCCCAGTGCTCCCGTATCTTCTTGCCTTATGGGGCATAAATTCGTTATAAAGGCCTTTCCGAGATCAGGGGACTATCGCCGCCGCAAGGGGGAGGAAAGTCCGGACACCATAGAGCATCGTAGCGGGTAACGCCCGTCCGTCGTGAGGCGAGGACAAGTGCAACAGAAAGGATGTACAGGTCTGTGGGAAACCACAAATGCTGTAGTGAAATCAGGTAAACTCTACGAGGTGCAAGCCCATGTAGGTGAGCGTTGAGTCTGCTCGAGGAGCTCACGGGTAGGGTGCTTGAGCCATGGGGTAATCCATGGCCTAGAGGAATGATAGTTTAATACAGAATCCGGCTTATTCCTGATCTCGGTTTTTTTTGATTCTTAGGTGTTAATTTGTTTCAAGGCCTTCAACGTCGCCGTTGAAAAATTCGACTCTTCCGAATCCAAAGACCGCCACTCTAAGTTTTTTGAGAAAGAAATTTTTTTAAAATCCTTCTCCTTTAAAACCACCACATCATTTTGAATTTTGTATTTTGTAATACCCGTCTTAAAACTCCATACCACCTTAAAATTCAAATCCCCTAACTTTGGATACTGGTTCATTTTTTTGTCCGTAGTAGAAATCATAAACGTGGGTGTCTCATATTGTCCTGAAAGCCACTCGGATGAATCTTTCTTATAAACTAAAAGTTTATTGTCCTTCACCACTATGATCCTTAGAAGATGAAGTTCATGAGACACCTCTTTCTTTTCCCCCTTGGAAACCACAGGAAAATTTAGGGGATTACCATGTTGAAAAGACAAACAGCCCATCCTGAGAGGACACAGTTCACAAGAAGCCTTTCTTGCCTGACAAAAAGTCCGTCCAAGATCCATGAGGGCCTCATTCAACTTTCGATAGGATTTTATTTCAGAAAAAATTTTCTTTTCTTTAAATAAAACCTGGATCTCTTTTTGAAGTTTTACTCCCTTTGGGTTCTTTAACTGAAAAAGTCTCGCGATTACCCTTTCTAGGTTAGCATCCACGGCAAGGGCCCTCTTATTCATTCCTATGGCAATTAACGCTCCGGCAGTATAGGGCCCGATGCCAGGAATCTTCATAAGGACCTCTTCCTTCCCTGGAAAATCGCCCTCGTAATCTTTAGCTAAGGTTTCAGCAATACGCTTTAAGTTTCTGGCCCTCCGGTAATACCCAAGTCCCTTCCAGGCCACCAACAGTTCTTCTTCCGTACTTTCGGCCAGGGCCTTAAGGTCTGGAAACCGTCCCAGAAATCTTTCAAAGTGATTTCTAACCGTTCCTACAGTGGTCTGCTGGAGCATGATCTCTGAAACCAGTGTTCCAAAAAGAGTGCGCTCTTTACGCCAAGGGAGGTGAGAAAAGTTTTTTTCCGACCAGGAAATCAGTTCAAGAAGTTTTAGGGTTTTCATGACTTTTACATATACCATCTCCCATTATCTGAGGCAAAAGCTAAGATATTAGAAAAAAGTACTTCCCTGAAAATAATTAAAGATAAGGTAGGGGAAATTTTTTCTTTTATTGATTAATTTTTTGAAAAATAAAAATACACCTAAAATAGAGCAGGAGAACCTTCATCATATTTTAAAAAGGGAAACTGCATGAAATTTAAAGCCTCCTTTGCTCAATTCGTACTTTGTACGTTTTTGATTTTTTTCCATGTAAATTCATCTGCTCAGTCAAATGATCCAAAATGTATTGGAGAGGGTCAATCCAGAGTTCTCTACCCTAATGCTCCTCAATGTTGTTCTGGATTAGTGGAAGTGGCTCCTCCAAAGAACGCACCAGATGGACAGGGTCCAACTTGTACAAAAAGATCCACTACATGTGTTGGAGAGGGTGGAACTATTCCAATCACCCCTAATCGTCCTTCATGTTGTGAGGGGTTAGTTGCTGAAGATGATGGGAAGCTTGGCAGTCTTATTTGTAGTAAAATAAAGCCAACTACGAAATGTGTAGGTAAGGATCAAAAAGTTGTAATCAGCCTTAATTCTCCTCAATGCTGCTCAGGATTGATTGCAGAATCAGATAATGGAAAACTTGGCAGTGCAATTTGCAGAGAACAAAAGTCTGGTATGTGTTACTTTTCAAAAAAGAATGAATTAATTGTGCAAGAACAAAAATGTAACAAATGTCCTCCCAAAAATCTTTGCTATGGTGAAATTGTTTGCACTCACCCAGATCGAAAAATTAACACTCCCTTTGTGATTAAAACTAATATAAACGGACAAACCTACTCAGAAAAAATGGAACGCATCAGTCGGAAAGAAGTTGCATGCAGTAAGGAAAGCTGTGGTGATGCTGTTAAGTGTTACTTTGAACCAAGTGACAACTCTGGTTACCAAGGAATTTCTGCATTGCCTTCGGATTCTTTTCCACGAACAGAAGAAGCACTAAGACTTCAAGAAGAATCTGATAATGCCAATGGTAGTCGTCAATAACATTTAACGGAGAATCTTTATGAAACATATCCTCTTCTTTTCCTTTATCCTCACTTCCCCTCTAGCATTCTCAATGACTAGTGAGAAATCAGATTATATAAAAATAACCCCTGAAATATCGAAGAATGTTCGTTTAGAAAAAGGCGCCCGGCTCTTTCTAAGTCAGAAAGTTCATGAAGTTGAGAAAACGAAAGAACCTGTTCAGTTTACAGTTCAGATGTTTTGTCATGCTAAGAATAAAAATTCCTTCAGTGAATGCGAACTTTTAGAGATTAATGCCTTAAAAAATCCGACCACTGAAAATGAGAATAAAGATCAATCCGTAAAGTCTCTGTAATTTTCAAACCATCGTACTTGATTTTTATAAAACACGAAATCAAGTACGATGGGTCTCAACTCTGCTCTACTTAACATTCTTTAAAAACTTTTCTCTGAATAGAAGCATCAGGCCCGATTGCCTTTTAAAGGTAGAGGATAATATAGATAAAAATAAGCCAGGAGAACTTTTTTGCTTTATTTTATAAATTTGTTAAAAAGAAAAATACACTTAAAATAAAGCAAGGGAAGCTGAATGATATGACTTTAAAAAAGGGAAACTCAATGAAATTCAAAGCCTCTTTTGCTCAATTCATACTTGGTACGTTCTTGATTTTTTTCCATGTAAACTCATCCGCACAGTCATGTGTTGGAGAAGGTCAATCCAGAGTTCTCTACCCTAATGCTCCTCAATGTTGTTCTGGATTAGTGGAAGTGGCTCCTCCAAAGAACGCACCAGATGGACAGGGTCCCACTTGTGTAAGAAAATCTGGTTCTTCTCAGTCATGTGTTGGAGCGGGTCAATCCAGAGTTCTCTACCCTAATTCTCCTCAATGTTGTTCTGGATTAGTGGAAGTGGCTCCTCCAAAGAACGCACCAGATGGACAGGGTCCTACTTGTATAAAAAAATCTGGTTCTGCTCAGTCATGTGTTGGAGAAGGTGGATCAATTCCACTCATTCCTAATCGTCCTTCATGTTGTCCGGGATTAGTGCTGGAGGGCAATCCAGATGAAAGGGTAATGGGTAGCGGTGGAATTTGTAAGAAAAAATCTGGCATGTGTTACTTCTCAAAATTAAATAGATTAGTCGCACCATCAACCACCAGTCGTTGTGCTCCAAAAAATATTTGCTTTGGTGAGATTGTTTGCACTCACCCTGAGGGAAAAATCAGTACTTCTTTTGAAGTTAGGTCAGTTGTAAATGGGAAACCTAAAGTTGAAACGTTTTCTCATATTACTAAGTCAACAGTCGCCTGTAGTGAAGAAAGCTGTGGTGATCCGGTTAAGTGTTTATTTGAAGAGGCTTCCGTCACTGGCTATAACGGAATGGACACATTAGAAACAAACATACCTGCAAAAGTTGAAAACGATCTCAATCGTCAAAATGAAGCAAGTAGTGGTAGCCGTCAATAACATTTAACGGAGAATCTTTATGAAACATATCCTTTTCTTTTCCTTCGTCCTCAGCTCCTCTTTGGCATTCTCAATGACTAGTGAGAAATCAGAATTCATTAAAATAACTCCTGAGATATCGAAAAATGTTCGTTTAGAAAAAGGGGCCCGGCTCTTTCTAAGTCAGAAAGTTCATGAAATTGAGAAAACGAAAGAACCTGTTCAGTTTACAGTTCAGATGTTTTGTCATGCTAAGAATAAAAATTCCTTCAGTGAATGCGAACTTTTAGAGATTAATGCCTTAAAAAATCCGGCCACTGAAAACGAGGATAAAGATCAATCCGTAAAGTCTCTGTAATTTTCATACCATTCTTAAAAATTTTACTCCTTTTTGATTAAGGATCACCTTCTGGGTAAGGAGTAAAATTCTCTTGACTGAATTTTACTCCGGAGTAAAATTCAGTCATATGAAGATTACTCGGCACCTTGAAGACTTTATCCTTCAAGATTTGAAAAAGAAGATGGTTTTTATCGGAGGCCCAAGGCAGGTGGGTAAGACTTTTCTTGCTAAATCTTATACCGATAGAAGTGAGCAATACTTAACCTGGGATGACTTAACCGATCGGGAAATTTTAAAAAAGCATAAAATCAGTTCTGATTTAAAGCTCGTTGTCCTGGATGAAATTCATAAGTATGCCCGGTGGAGGATGCTCGTTAAGGGTCTGTATGATAAGTATCATGACATTCTGTCCATCATTGTTACAGGCTCCGCTAAACTTGATCATTTCAGGAAAGGAGGAGACTCGCTTTTTGGTCGTTATCATTTTTATCGTCTTCACCCGTTTAGTCTTCGGGAAATAGATCCCTTATTACAAAGAAAAACAACTCTTGAGCTTTTAACTTACGGGGGATTTCCTGAACCCTTCTTATCTAAAAGTGATACGGAGCTTTTAAGATGTAGGCGCAATAGGCTTAACCGGGTGGTTTATCAGGATGTGGCAGATTTAGGTACGATTAAAGAGCTCTCACTCATGGAGCTCTTGGTGGATGTTCTTCCTTTAAAAGTGGGCTCCCCTCTTTCAATAAAAAGTTTACAAGAGGATTTAGAAGTTTCTCCGAATACTGTTTTAAGATGGATCGAAATTTTAGAAGCGGTTTATTATTGTTATCGAATTCTTCCTTATGGCCCTCCCAAAATTAAGGCGGTAAAAAAAACCAATAAACTTTATCTTTGGGACTGGAGCGAGGTGGAAAGTAAGGGCGCTCGGTTTGAAAATTTTGTCGCTGGACAACTTTTAAAGTACTGCCATTTTATCGAGGATACCCAGGGACATAAGATGGAACTTCGGTATTTAAGAGATGTAGAACTTCGTGAAATAGACTTTGTGGTTCTAAAAAATAAGAAACCTATTTTTGCCGTAGAATGCAAAACTGGAGAATCTCATATTTCCAAAAGCATTTACTATTTCCGGGAGAGAGTAGCCATTCCTAAATTTTATCAAATACATTTAGGAACAAAGGATTATGTTGATAAGAATATCCACGTACTTCCTTTCGAGAAATTTTGCGCCTTAGAACTTTTACCCTAAATTCTAAAATTTCCTATTTGCAACTCTTAGAAAGCTCCTCACTTAATTCAAACATTTGTTTAGCAGTTAAGGGGTCCTTATCACCAACGAGTTTCCCGTTATTTTTTTCAATGAAGTCAGAAAACTCTTTATGAAATTCATAAAGGTCTGTGATGACCACAAGTTTTTTGGCCTCTGAGCGAAGAATCCAATCCATGAGCCGCTTATAATCATTTAGTCCCTGGTTGATACAGCTTTGCTCAATGGAGCCAGCTTCCTTCAAGGACGTATCAAAATACATGACCCCCACTTTTTGATTAAAACCACAGTTGTCATCGAGATTTTTTAGAAAGGATTTTCGGTAACAGCCACCTTGCTTATCGGTGTAGTCAAATTCTTTCATGGAAGAACTGGTGTCAATCCAGACCTCAAGGTTTGGTTTCACTCTCTGAAGGGGTTTAGACTTTCCACAAAAAATATCGAAATAATTTCCCGATTCACAGTTAATCAAATCCCTCTCGACGGATTTAGCTGTAGGAATGGAGGGGCCCTCTTTTAAGATGTTCTTCGTTTCTACCACCTCTCCATTAAGGTCATTCTTTTTATAGAGACCATGCTGAGGATCAAAACAATACTCTCCCATCTCCTGGCACTGAAGTTCAGCTGTTAAAGGTCGGAAAAGAAAATTAGGAGTATTTAGCACCTCCTGAAGGTAGGAAGTTTTTGCATTAGAAACAAACCAGACCTCAATTTCTTTCGGAACGGCCAGGGCAGAGAGAGAAATAAAAAGTAAAAGTGTAGCGTGGATCAAAATTCAATATTCCTTTGGCGAAAGTATTTAAAAATGGCGTCTCCCAAATCAACGATGAGGTCCCTGTCGTTCACATCCAAGTTCAAAAAGTCATTCAAATAGGTTTTTTGTCTCGGAGAAAGGGTCTCAAGCTTTTCACGGATAGAAAGATCAGTCCTTGTTCCGGTCCCAGGATTTTCCCCAAAGGGCATTTGCTGGACTTTTCCCCCAATGTTAATGGTGGCACTGGTTTTAAGTTTCGACTCCTGAACCCGCCCCGCCGACTCTTCAGGTTTTTGTTCGGAAGGTCTTTCTTTTTTATAAAATTGCACCAAGCGCTTAAATGTTTCTGTGGAATCCTCCTCCACTCCATCAATAATTTCGTGAAGAGGAATTTCAAGAGTCGTAATAATTTGCGCAACGAAATGCTCATCCACGCTGGCCGTTTTCAAGTTGAGAAAGCGGCTCATGGTGGAGATGTGAACGTTCATTTTTTCAGCTAGGTCTTTTTGAGTTAACCCACCCCGGAGTTGCATGTACTTACGAACCACGGCCAGGAAGTTCTCTAAAAAGTCTGGATTAAAGCGGATCATACTCCACCCCCTTGAATTTCTTATCGGAAAGCAAATTAATTGCTTGAAGCAAATTTATCTCTTGACGCAATACGCCAAATTGCATACAATTGCAGTCAGGAATAGACCCGCAATCGGAGGGGACCATGATCACGCAAACTATTGAAATGATTCATAAAGTGTCTTCTGAAAGTTACCAACTGATTAAGGATGAGCAGTTAACTTCAGTCATTATCTCCTCCCAAATGCTGGCCGGCTCATGCATCCAACAGAGCACCTATCGGCAAGTGGTATTTTCCGATTGCGTCTTCTATGCCTGTGATTTTAAAGGAGTACATTTTGACAACTGCGTCTTTGAAAATTGCAGGTTTGAATTTTCTCACTTTAGAGAATGTTATTTCAAAAATTGCAATTTTACTGATTGCAACTGGATGTCATCAAGCTCATTGAAAGCAACTTATGAGGACTGTGAGCTTGATCATGAGCAATGGGAAATGCTTACTAAAAATGAAAACCACATCCACTCTCAACACAATCTTGATTACACAACAGACATCTATATTGAATTAGTGGCCGCTTAAAAAATGGGAGGATTTATGAATCTTAATTTTTATGGACTGACACTGATGATAAATATTTTTACTTTTTTGTTTCTGATCAAGGTTTATGGGATTTAATTTGTGATGACTTTGGTGTTGGAGGAAGGAGTAAACTCAAAATTCCCAACGGGAAAGCTTACTTCTTCCTTAAGATCAATAAGCTTAATATTCGTTTTGTTTTTGTTTAAGTGTTTAAGCGTAATATTCTCAAAACCCTTAATGTCCTTCACTTCCTTAGCATCTTTGTTGGCGTGAAGAATCACTTCCACAAACCCCATCTCTTTCTGGATGGTTTTATCAAAAGTAAGAATCAAATCATTGTTCACAAACGTAGATTTAAAAAGTTTTGAGTTTTCCACCCCATCTTTAACTGAATCAAGAAACTTAATAAGAGGAAGATTTGAAGACTTTTGTACCGTTACCTGGTCCATCTCTCCCTTCACAAAAGCAGGCTGGTAGAGCCAGGTTTTTTGAGGATTTACCACAAAGAGTGAGGATGTGGGGCTCGTCACTTCAAATCTTAGGTGACCAGGGAATTTATAATCAATTTTCCCAAAACTTTTCTTGGTTTTTCCTGTGACAGAAACCAAGCTCTCTTCGTAGTTTGCAGTAAAGGATGAAGGCACAAATTTTCCAGCAAAAGAGCTAAAAGGGAGTAAACAAATTAACAGTAAAAAAGTTTTCATTTTGTGCCTTTAAAAAATCTCAATCCATTTAATGCAGTTGAACCGACACGGCCTTAGAAACACCCGGCTCCTGCATGGTGACTCCGTAAAGAGTGTCGTTAAGTTCCATGGTTTTCTTGTTGTGAGTGATTAAAATGAACTGTGATTCTGAGCTCATCTCGCGAAGAAGTTCATTGAAACGTCCCACGTTCGCATCATCCAGGGGAGCATCAACCTCATCCAAGAGACAGAATGGGGAAGGCTTCACAAGGAAGATGGAGAAAATGAGGGAAACGGCAGTCATGGCCTTCTCACCACCGGACATAAGGGTGATAGACTGCATTTTTTTACCAGGAGGTTTTGCAATAATATCGACTCCGCAATCAATGGAATCTAAATCCCCTGTGACTTCAAGTTTTGCCTCTCCTCCGCCGAAGATGATCGGGAACACCTTAGAGAAGCGCTCGTTCACTTCAGTGAAAGCTTCCTTAAAGCGCTCTTTGGATTTTTCATCAATATGAGCAATGGCCGTTTGAAGATCACTGAGGGATTTCTTAAGCTCTTCTTCCTGGGTTTTTAGGAAATCGTGACGAAGTTTTTGACGGTCATAGTCCTCTATGGCCTGCCAGTTGATCTCCCCGAGGCGATTAAATTCAGTTTTATATTCTTTAAATTTTTCTCGGGCCTCTTTGATCTGGCCTGGGAAGCGTTTTTCAAATTCGTACTCATGAGCTTCCAATTCTTTTGGACCATCCTCTGCCTCCATGAAGTACATGGAAGAGAGGTCTTTAAGACCCTCTATTTTCTCAGAGGTAATTTCTAAGTGTTTCATTATAGTGGAGCGAAGGTCTATCTTGTAGCGTTCAAAGATGTCCTTAACCAAAAGCTCTTCTTCCTGGATAATGAGCCCCGTCTTAAGCTCAAGCTCAACGTTTTCTTTTTCAATTTTATTCAGGCGGTTATTCACCTCTTTTAACTCAGATTCTTTTTCCTGCATGGAAAGAAGAATTTGGGCGATCTGGTCCTTAAGAAGATTAAGATAACTCTCCTTATCAGATAACGTTTCCGCCAGATCCCGGTTTGAGGACTCTACCCCATCTGCTTCAGTTTGAGCGTTCTCAATTTCCGTGCGGTAATTTTCAAGATGCTCATTATTTGTGTGCTGTTTTTCCTGATAGCGCTCAATCTGAGAGTTTACATCTTCAATCTGAGACTTCAGGGATTTGAGCTGTTGCTGATAACTCTGGGCCTTTACCTTAAGCTCCATCATGTCATCACGCTCATTCTCAAAACTAATTTTTAGCTCCTGAAGACGGGACTCAAGATCTGAAACACCGGAAGAATTTTCTTTAACCGACTGCTCATAACTCTCTTTCTGAAGGATTAATTTCTCATCCGATTCAATCAAATCAAGACGAGATTTGGATGTTTCAGATTTTCTATTGAGAAGAATCTGAAGCCTTGAAGAGTTTGTGGACTGATTGGACTCTTTAGATTCCAGAGCAGCCTTGGTTGCAGCATAAGTTGTATTAATTTCCGTGAACTCTTTGGTTTTTTCGTCCAAAAGGGTTTTCTTTTCTGCCAGGTCATTTTCAATTTGTTTAATATGGGTTTCAAGTACCGCAAGTTGAGCTTCTTTATTTTCAAATTCAACACCAAGATCCTGAATTTGATTATTTCGTTGAACGACTCCCTGGATGTCAGAAGCTGAATCACTTCTTAAACCATACACACTTGAGTTTCCGACTTTCTTAATTAGAACTTTACCATCTTTAGAAACAAGTCCTTTAAACTGAATCTCAGGGTTAATTTTGGAAGCAAGTTCTGGAGTTAAATTTTCAACGACAAAAAATCCATTAAGAATTTTTGATAATTTGGAAGCATAGTCTTTGTTATTGATCCTTACAATATCAACCAAGGCCTTCATGTTCTCACAGCCCTGGGTCTGAAGACGGGTGATGGATTCTTCAGAGATAAGGGATTCCTGAGGCCAGAGGATGTCAACGGCCGAATTAAAATCTGTGGTTAAATCAGCAAAGGCCTCTTTCCCCTTTTGGGACAAGACCACATCCAGTGACTCACCTATGAGCTGTTCCACGGCCACTGCATATTCGGGATCGCACTCAATAAGCTTACCTAAGACTTCCAGTGTTCCATCTGAGATTTTCTGAACAAGCTCCAGTGCACCCGCACGACGCCCTTCCGCTGAGTTATTAATTTCAATAAGTGAGTTTCTTTTTGACTCTAACTGAATCACATCACGGGAGAGGTCACGAAATTGTGCATCTGACTTCTTAAGAAGAGCGGTAAGTTTTTCAACCTCATCTTTTAAGATGGGGAGTTCTGACTTCATCTCCTCAACCCTCGCCCCTGAGGACTTCACAACTGCTCGGTCCTTCATAAGGTCATCGGTAAAATTTGACGTGCTCTTTTCAAGAGTTTCAATTTCAGCAGTTAAATCCTGAAGAAGTCTAGAGTACTCTTCAAGCTTCGAAGAATTCCTAAAGGCCTCTTGATCAAGGGTCTGAAGTTTTTCCTTGGATAAATTTAATTCACGTCTTTTCTCATTTAACTCTTCTTCAAGATCAAACATCTGAGATTTAAGAATTTCTACTTTCTCCTCAAGATCGGAGAAATCCATTTGTTCATAGTTATTTGACTCGAGCTCTGTTAACTGATTGGTAAGGACCTCAAGACGTTCAGTTCTTTTTTCAATATCCACATTAAGTTCTTCATTTTCATGAAGACACCTGTCGATTTGTTTTTCTTTTTCTATCAGAGATTTTTTAAGATGCTTCACTCTCTCTTCAGCAGCAGCCAGTTGCTTGGAGTGGTGATTGAAATCGTCCTGAGCGATGTCAATTTTTTCCATCATGTCAGTTTTTTGTATCTTTTCGTCTTCTAACAGAAGATCTAGTTGAGACTTACGAAGAGTCAGGTTTTCATGCTCAGTCACACGGTTTTGAAGCATGGAGTGAGCGTTGACATAATCCTGAAGATAATCAAGTTCTTTGTGAGACTCAACGATGAGTTCATATTTTCTGATGCGCTCTCTTAGGGTTTTTGCCTTCTCTGCTTTTTCGGCCTGACGCTCAAGATTTTTTAAGTTCTTATAAATCTCATTCTGAAGGTCTTCTAAGCGGATAAGATTAGATTGGGTTTGTTCAATTTTTTTCAGGGACTCACGCTTACGGAGTTTAAACTTGGTGATACCGGCCACTTCTTCAATCATGACCCTTCGCTCTTCAGGTTTGGCCTGAACAAGCTTGTTAATTTCCCCTTGAGCAATAATGGAATATGACTTGGCACCGGCCCCTGTATCCATGAAAACTTCATGAATATCTTTTAGGCGGGCAGGTTCATTGTTAATGCGGTATTCGGTTTCACCATTACGGTAGAGTTTACGAGTGAGGTGAATTTCCAGAGGTTTTGCGACGGCCCCATTGATGTGAATATGCTTTCCGTTCACATTATCAAGAACCAAGGTCACTTCAGCAAAGGAAGCTGGGGAGTATTTTGAGGATCCAGCGAAAATCAAATCCTTCATGCTGGTACCACGAAGGTGCTTGGCCGATTGCTCACCCATGACCCAAAACAAGGCATCCACGATATTTGATTTACCACACCCGTTAGGACCCACGATACCTGTGATGCCCTCATCAAAGATGATAACTGTTTTGTCTTTAAAGGATTTAAAACCTTGAATGATGAGCCTGTTAAGCCTCATGTGCCGTCCTCTCGCAAAGTGTTTGTGTGCCCCTCTTTAAAACCGGACTAAACCATCGGCTTCATGCGTCTGTTTTAGTCGGCCTAAATTAAAGAGTAGCCCTATCTTCCCTTACAATGGAACGGCCTGTCTAGATTTTTTGGACTTACTTTCCCTCACAGAGGAGTCAATGACTCAACGCTTGCTCTGAGACAAGGAGAGAGTCTAGAATTCCACTTTGGTGACCACCACTTTGCGGGTATTCACTCGAAGATTGAAGTAATCTTTTATTTTTAATTTAATCCCCATAACCTTCTCAGCTCCATGACAAGAGTAGTTTTGAGAGTAGTGGCAAGTGGCCGTACGGGTGGGACCGAAACAGACCGCCACACTGGTTCTCATGAGGTCACAGCGTACATGATGATTCCATTCAATCTCTCTTATGGTTTCTTCAATAGACTGCTGATTACTGACAGCAAAAACCGAAATTGATAAAATTGAAGCCAAAACTAGAGTCACCATTTTCATTCAAATACCCCTTGAAGCTTAAAAATTTTTTGAAACTTCGTACCACGAGTCCAGGCCCGATGGGTAAGAATCATCTGAGTCGAGAATTTATTTCAGGACCCAATTCTATTGCCGTCGGTAATTGACCCACCCAATAGGATTTTTTCTTGTCCATCTAAACTCCAAGAAGGGAACAATTTTCATTTCAAAGAAGGCCAGGTCAAAGGCGACAAAAGGAGCATACTGCAGACGAATTCGTTTCAAGTAGTAAGCGGTTTCATCCTCATTTCGGTAGATAAAACTTGGCTTAGAAGTATTAAGATCTTCATGGACCAGGGCCAATTTTTTTGCCACCTGTTGCGCAATCATCTCCGGGGCCCTCTGGAGTCCAATGGCATGGGCCTTTGATAAAAAAAGTAATCCAACAAAAAAATATTTCATAAATAAGTCCTTAAATAATGACGTTTCTTGTAGCAAATAAAGTTAATCCAGCATTCCCTTCAACCGTGACGAGACCAATTCCACCATTCATGAAAAGTTCGAATTCTGCCTCAATCACATTGAGCTCATACTTTTTATCACCCTCATTTTCTGGAGCATGACGGGCAAAAAAGCTCAAGATATTGGAGCTTTTCCTGATCGCCTGACGGAACTGATGACGTCCGACTTCAATGGTGCTCTGGTCTTTTGACTGGAGGGAATAACCATCGAAAGGTAAGGGAAATAACTTTTGATTCAAGACATCTTCCTCATGCCTTAGAAAGAAAATGGACCCTTTGGCATTTGCCTGGGCCTTTGCAATCACAAGGTTTCCTTTGACTGAAGTGCCGACTCCCACTTTCATGCAGTTTAGTTGGAAACCATTTTGAAAATAATTTTGATCAATAAAACTTAAATCTTGAGCAATAGCCGAGACAAATTTCGCATTAGGTGAGAGGTTTTGAGTCGGTTGAGTGAGCATCAAGGGAACTTCTTTCTTCTTAAGCTTCCACCACTCCATCCGTAGCCTTAGAGCATTTCCGACTTCTAAAAAAGGCGTGATGTGCCCCTCTACAGAAACACCCAGCTCCATTTGGTACTTATAGGCATACCATGGTCCCATGGAAGGTGCGTTTTCTAATTCAGCAATAGTTTTCTGAAATTCCAAGGCCCGGTTAAAAAGATTTTTGAATAAAAAGGACCTCTTTTTAATCTTGGAAGTTTTCAAGGCAAGGTCAACAATGGGTTCAATCTCTGCCTTAAGGGCCTCTGGGGACATCTCAGAGGAGATCTGAATCGCCTCAGTGCCCTGGTCATCTATTTCGTTGTTGAATGAGACAAAGCTCTTCGCCCCATTTTTCTTTCTGATCCAGATGAGCTCCAGGGCTGCCTCTCCGCCGGCCCCCATGATTCCTAGTCCACCCTTGGCTTCAATGCCTAACTCCGTTTTAATGCTTTGAAGGTACCACTTTTTTTCTTCATCTCCTGAGAGTTCCTCCAGCATCCCACTCTTGTGGCCTATTAAGTTTTGGTAGCCTTCTTGAAGTGAAGTTAATTCACCTCTACCTTGATTTAATCCGAAAGACTTCCTAGAAGCTTCTGAAGATGAAGAGGATTCTATCCATTCAGAAGGAACTTTTGCCATTTGAGCAAAAGCCATTTGAGTTAAAAACAAAAAACTAATAAGTAATTTCATAACCTAACCTTTTCTCTTTTTTGGAATTTATCTCTTTTGAAACCTGAGTTCGATGTCTCCTTCATTTTCTAGTTCAAGGACATCATCAATAACTTCAAATTCAGTCTCAAGCTTTAACCCCACGGTCACTCTTGAAAGCTCCCAGGGTTGTGACTCCAAAGTTTCATGAGCGTCCAATGACGAAGAAACCTTGTCGCTGATATTTGTTAAAAGGGGGGTCAACTTTTGACCCAAAAAATGGGGATCCACAAATTGAACCTGGGACTTACCATTCTGGTTAAGCCCAACCACCGGAATAGAGTTCTCGCCCCCGTTGGGCTGGCAAGCGGTTATCAAAGCCATGGGAATTAATAGGAAAAAATATTTCATAGTACTCTCCTCAAGAATTGGGAAGATACTATAAACATGAGTTTGGTACGTCAAACACAATATTGAAAAATTTCAGAAATTACATAAGAAAATCAAGTAGATAACTTAAATATTACCGAACATTGACCGATAAGGCTTTTATGATCAAAGGGAGCCTGCGACTTTTCCTATTCATTATTTTTTTAAGCAGTTTATGCTCATGTCTTTTTAAAGAAAGTGATGAGAGCGATGTCTACACGGGAGTGGATGAATCCTGCGATAAGCTTCCAAAATGTGAACCTTTAAATTCCGCCCCCTTTTCGAAATCCAAAGATTTCTCCTTCTGGTATTGGCCAAAAAATCACCGACCTGTGGAAAACTGGCCCACCGTTTTTACCAGCATGCATTTTCTCACCGGGCATTACGGAGCTGTATTTGATGAGGCCTCGGGTCAGTTACTGAACCTGGGATCCTTCTCAGGGAATCTTTCTATGAACGCCTCGGCTCTTCGGTCAGTGGATGAATTAACAAGTCTTCCCTCTGCCTCCATCAGTTTCCAAACAGGCACCACTCAAAGCCCAGTCACCGCCACAGGTTTTTTTGGCGAAAATGGATTCACCACCAGCAGGGCCCGCCTCATCGATGCGGGAAGATTCATGAACCGCCTGGATATTCCCATGGTGACCTACAGTGGGGAAGCAACATTAACTGGAAAAATTGAAATCTCCTCAATGCCAAAACACATGGTCATTTCACACACCATATCGAGCTCAGATGTGCGCCTGGGAAAAAAATCCAGGATCATTCTTGGTGGAGATTTCTTAAACTCTCAAGGCTACACCTTCACCACACTCTCCCCGAATGCCATGAAGGCCTCAAAAAGTGACGGCTCAGGGTGGATTTTTGTGACCTATGAAAAAACTGATCCAGAAAACGAGGGAGTTGTGACCCTCTCTCTTAACTCCAATCAACAAATTGTGGCGGAAATAACAAACCCTTCCACAAGCTCTCTGGATGCAAGGATTTCCCTTCTCCTGGCCCCTCTTCAAGCTCTTACCCAAGAAGAAATGAATCTCTACCTGGATCCTCTTGGAAGCCTCACGGTCAGTTATCAGCTTCTAGATTTAGCTGGTGAAGGAGTGACTGCCAAAACAGACGTGGACTGGGATGAAACACTAGGAGCATTTCGCGTAGATTTAGGCACTCTCCAGAATGCGGGAGCCCCCAATGGAGCTGACTATGAAAACTCCATCTATCATAACTGGTATGGAAGGCATCTGATTGAAGTGACCATGTCAGAAAGTTTAAACTCATCACTGAATCAAAAAGACATTTCTGTGCCCTTGGCCTTTTTTGGAAACCAAAAAGTCTCCTGGTACATCACCGGAGGAGTCCCCATCATCCGGGACTTAAATGGTGAACCCACCGGACTACCAGTTCAGATTTCAAAAAACTGGCACAACTTCTACTGGTATCACTTTTATGCTTTACCAAATTTTAATAAAAAAACCTCCCGCTCTTTTGAATTTACAGTGGCCTCGTCAAAGTGGGGAGAGGCCTATGCCGCCTCACACGCTCAGCTGAGCTTAGTGGGCTGGGGAAGTTTATGCGGTCACTGGGATGAATCTGCCCTTGGTGTCTTTGGTGAAAGTATTACCTATGACCCCGACGTCACCCTCCAGCGGGCGATGATTGACGATGTCAGGCCATTTCTTGTGCACGCAAAAAATAAATGGAGCTGGACCGGGAATGTGGGTGGTGCGGATTTTCTTCGATACAGGTCAAGTGACTTACCTAATACCACAAGAAGAGTCTCCCGGGTAAGAAGCCTTTACCACTCCATCGGTCCGAACCTGACCAACGTCACCTATTCAGGAATAAGCTCAGATAATAAAATTCAAGTTAACGTCACCTCCAAATTATCTGCAACTAACGATCACGTCCGAGTGTACTACCACTTGGATTATAAATTTCTGGAAAATGTGGAGTATGAACGCCTGGCGTTTTTCCAAATGGCCGCAGATAATTATGCGGATAATAATTTCCTCTCCTACGCCTATGGAAACGAAAACGGTGTCCTCTTCACTCAAAACATCACGAACCATGGAACCACAGGCTACGCTTCAGTTGCTGACAGAGGGATCAGTTTACCTGGAACGTCTCCCTGGGTCTTTCTCTACATCAATCAAATCACCGGAGATGATCTTTCAGAAAGATTTGCCAATGTGGGATTTATCATTCGGGAATTCGAAGCAAAAATTGGAACAACCACACTCTCAACCCCTTATATCAACCTCTCGAGGACTAATAACTCCTACTCTCAAATGAGCTTTGAACTTGGGCTTCCCCTTGTAGACGGCTCTCCTTGGTGCGGACAACCCTGTCAAAATAAAACCCGCTTCATCCCCCAGGGAAGCACCCTTAAAGCAGTCATTGAATATGTGGTTCTGCCATCTGATAAAACTAAGTATTACGGGACAGGAAACTGGTTAGTGGATCTTTTATCCAATAGCTTTAATACACCAGACATCATCAAGAAGGCCGCTCAAGACAATCACCTCACCCTTTCGATGATCAAGGGAAACTTGCAACAAACCTACCCCCCTCTTATTACTGGAATTGACGGTCACACGGCCGCAGAATTTGAACTTCAAGGAGGTCTAGGATTTTTACCAGTGACCATTCAAGGCCTCTACCGCCACGATAAGTGGAAACTTCAGTACTATGAAAATAACTCCTGGAGCGATCTCGACCAATCCGTCCATGGAAATGATTTTTGGCAAACAAACCAAAACCTTGAGGATGGAACTTATTCACTCACATTTAGCTTACCGGAAGCAATGTTGAAGACGAAAAAGAGATACAGGTTGGTATTTAATTAAGTTACAACTCTCTTTAAAGCAGAACCGCAAGGAGTCTTTTTCTCTAAGCATTGCGTGGGTGTACAAGTGTTAACTGATGATCTAATTTTTTTCTCTCATCACTTTTCTGGAGCATTTTTCTATTCTCGCTCCCAAAAAGGACGTCTTGTTTAGTGATTATAATATGTTTAAAGATGGAGACAGGTTGCTCCCTTCTCAACAGATTAAAATTGAAAACTTAGCTGATTTTTTTGATAGTAGAAAAAAAGATGAAATCATTAAAAGGTGATTGAAAGTTCGGAGAACTCCCAACCACCTATAATCGAATGACTTGATTTTGATCTTTACACTCAAATATAGAGATTGCTGGCCATGACCTAAAATGACAAAAATTAAATACATCCATGATTTTTAGTACTTAACAAAAAATCTTCTTTAAGCATTTAAAGTAAAAATCGTAACTTTCCAATATTCTTTTGTATATACAGAAGTATGTGATATACTGTTTCCATGTGGGATAACGAAGATTGGGCAAAGAACCATATACACAAGAAAAGAAAGGTAACGCCAATTGAGGCCTGGGAAGTAGTCTTTGACGGTAATCCTCCTCCTGTACCTATGGTTTCCCCATACCAGCTTAATTATCCGCCATTCACTCGTTATTGGGTAATCGGTAAAACTAAAAAGGGAAAGCTCCTGTTTGTCGCTTGGGAGAAACATCGAGAAACCCTCAACTTGATAACAGCCTTCGAGCCAAATCAGGAAAGGATTGAACTTTATGAAAAGCTCAAAAAGAAACACAAAAAAAGATGATGTAAAACGTTGGGAAAAAGCGGCTGCTCTTTTTGAGAGCGATGATGAGACCATAAAAGAGCTGTTGGCCTTAAGTAAGCCCGTGTCCCCTAAGGAGCATCGTCAAATCTTGGGAGCAGGAAATAGAAAACCTATTTCAATAAGAATCCCAGAAAATGATCTCGCAGAGATTCAAAAGATCGCCTTAGCGAACGGCCGAAAATATCAACAACTCATCGTTCAAGCGGTGGAGCTTTATATTGATAATTACTACCGTTTAGTGGCCCAAGACTCTAAGAAAGCGAAAGAAGCATAAGTGAAGAAAAGACTCTATTTTCTCTTGTGACTTATTTATGAAATCATTTGATTGATTTCTAAATTCTTTTATATTGTTTGAGGGATAAGGTTTTTTTTCATGATCTCTTACTCGATATTTCACGAAATAATAGCGATTTAAGATTGCTTTGCCCTCGTGTGTTTTTAAGTCTTTGCTATTGCTAATTATTTGAAAAATGGTCGGAGTGACTGGAATTGAACCAGCGACCTCTTGCACCCCAAGCAAGCACGCTACCACTGCGCTACACCCCGACTTGATAGAAAAAGGAAATCTTATTCTAGGATGGTTTTTAGTGATTTTTCAACGTTCTTAAGTGAGATTCCCACTGAATTTATGAAAACAAATGCAATGCGAAGATCGAATGATCAAAAGAAAATAAATTCACATTTCAAAAGCTGTACGACTTAAATCTGGGATTTTAGGAGCTTTAAATACTCTTTCTGACTTTCATAAACCATTGAGCTTAAAAGATGAATAAAAAATATGTGCCATATGAAAAAACATGAAGAACGATTAAAATGAGAGGAAATAGAGATTATTTTTTAAAAGACTTGAAAACTTATGTGCTCGATCCTTACGCTAAGAGATCCTAGGCAATCCCTTGAAATAAAGGATCACTAACATCTTTCCCATCGGCATATATCGTCTCAGGATCGATATCTATACAATTGAAATGGTCGAATTTTCCCTCTACATCCCATGCGAGGGTTCCATTCATAACTGTGCACGTATTGATAAACACATCTATATCTGAAATTTTTTGAAAAACACCTTTACCAACCAGATGAGAAGCATCGTAAAGCTTAATTCTTCCGTCAGAAAAATAAACATAAACTTTAAAATCTTTCGTTGGCAGTACCTGTATGACTGAGACCATATTTAGAATCTCACTTTAAGGGATCAATCCTAGAAATCTTTCCGTAGATGAAGTGCCAAAAATACATTTATGAGCTTCGCTTCAAGCCGGACAATATGGATTGAAACTGAGGAGAAAGTTTTGGCAACTGTTCTATAACGATATTCCAGATAATTTCAAAGTCAGCTTCTTCATAGCAATGAATTAAAACATCTCGTGTACCAGCTATGTTTTTCCAAGGAATATCTGGATACTTCCCTTTAATCTCATCGGGGAGACGCTTAACAGCTTCACCTAGAATAAGAATTTGATGCTGAACTGCGGACAAGGTTTTAACATCATTTAAGAATTGATCGAAAGCCATCCCCTCGACAAATTGAATGGCGTTTTCACACGCCAAAATGATTTCTTGGATTGTTATTTTAGGATCACGCTGCTTGGTCATAAATGACCTTACATGATTTCAAAATTTCATCTCTCTTATAAGAATTTTTACTTATCTCAAGAGAGCGTCTATTAAGAAGATCAATGGGACGTTTAAAAATCTGAGAAAGTTCTTCCCGGAGTTCAGCGATTTCAAACCCCCAAGTAACATTAGGTAAAAAAGTTATAAGAACATCCACATCACTTTGATCATTAAAATCATCACGAAGAAACGACCCAAAGATGGCCAATTCTTTGATCTTCCATTTCTTGCAAAACATCTCTATTTTTTTCTTATTTATATCCATAGTGTAATTCTATCACAGTTAACTCCTCTAAATAAAATGAGTTATCTACGGTTCGATCATTCAAAATGGTATCTAATTTTTAACTTATGGATTTAATTGACGAAAAAAGTGGTCGGGGTGATTGGATTCGAACCAACGACCACCTGCTCCCAAAGCAGATACGCTACCAGACTGCGCTACACCCCGATCGTGAGAGCATTATATTTAAGACTTCTTAAGGGGTTTGTCCACCGAATCTTTAAAGAACTGTAAAGCCGATTGGCTGGCCCTGGCCCTGTGCGAAAATTCATTTTTCCAATCTGGTAACTCTGCTAAACTTTTTCCATCCTGCTCTTTTCGATCTGGAATAAAGATGGGGTCATAACCAAAACCATGGTCCCCTTTTAACTCATTTCCAATCTTTCCCTGGACTCTTCCCTCGAAAAAATAAACTTCTTCCGGGGACAAATAAAAACAGAGAATACAAACAAAATAGGCGGATCTGTTTTCTTTAGATTTAAGGAGCTCAATTAATTTTTGGCACTTATCCACATAGGAAGATAGTTCGGGTGCAAATCTTGCGCTTTGGACACCTAAGAGTTCAGGCAGGGCCTCTACAACTAGGCCTGAATCATCTGCGAGGGCAGGGACTGCGAATTTGTCAAAATAGGCCTTGGCCTTTAGGTAAGCATTTTCGGTAAATGTGGATCCAGACTCATCGACGTCGAGACTCTGGGGTGCTGGTTCTACGGAAAGCACTCCCTTAAAAAGCACTTTAAATTCTTCTGCCTTATGGGCATTAGAAGAGGCCAGGATAAAATTTTTCATGGGAGCATTTCTAAGGCTAGTTGCTGCTCTTTTATCACTGCTTTCAAGGCCACCTGAGCGCAGGAAAGAAGGGCATTTAAATGCTCCATAGAAAAAGGAGCACCCTCGGCTGTTCCTTGGACCTCAACAAATTTTCCACTTGAGGTCATCACAATGTTCATATCTGTTTCGCAGCTAGAATCCTCTTCATAGTTTAGGTCTGCAATGACTTCATCATTTTTATTAATGCCAATGGAAATGGCAGCAAGACCATCTTTGATGGGGCTGTCTTTTAAGAGCCCATCTTTTATGAGTTTTTTTACCGCCATCTCAAGCGCAATATAGGCTCCAGAAATAGAAGTGGTCCTGGTTCCCCCATCGGCCACCACCACATCACAATCAATTAAAATCGAGCGCTCTCCAAGTTTTTTAAGATCCACGATGGAGCGGAGGGAGCGACCGATCAAGCGCTGAATTTCCTGAGTTCTGCCTGAGGGACCTTTTCTTTCCCTATCGGAACGGGTATGTGTAGCTGATGGTAACATGGCGTACTCTGCTGTCACCCACCCTTGACCTTTGCCTTTAAGAAATGGTGGAACGGATTCCTGAACGACAGCTGTGATATGCACTTTTGTGTTTCCAAATTCTGCGATGACGGAACCGGCGGCATAGGGATTGATGCCTGTCGTGAATTTAATTGGACGTGGATTATCTCTTTTAATGAGTGACATGGAGACCTCGATTGATTAAGCAAATTCATTTAAATCAGTGTGATTCTACACAAGATGTACTTAAAGAACAATTGATGAAAGACCCCCATACAGAAGGGATGATCATCAGTTGTGAGCATCAGCTTGCTGGGAGAGGTCGCGGGAATAACCAATGGATGAGCATGCCAGGAACACTCTGTTTCTCCATGAATCTTAAACCACATCCTATCCTGAGCTTTACGGCCATGGAGATGGCCGTGATCATTTCACATTTTTTCTCCCTTAAGGGCAAAGAATTATCTCTTAAGTGGCCAAATGATTTATGGGATTCACAGAGAAAAAAATGTGGCGGTATCTTGATTCAAGTCCATCAGGAAATACTTCTTACGGGGATTGGTCTGAACCTTTTTTCAGAGGATAAGGATTTTGGGGGCATCCTGGATTTTGATCCTAAAATAAGGATCAATAAAGAAATGTGGTCGAAAGAAATTGGTGAATTCATTGTAAATAACAGAATCAAAGATACCCCATTATTAAAAACTCTTTGGCGTCAACGCTGTGGACACTTAAATGAAAGAGTTTCTATCCGTGATGGAGAACAGGAAGTTCAGGGTATTTTTCAGGATATAGGAGAATATGGAGAGGCCCTCATTTTAACCCAAGATGGAGTTAATAAAATTTATAACGGGAGCCTTCGTTTTATTTAATTTTGGTCATTCATGATTTTAGAACTAATCTTTGATATCTCCTGACGGATAAGATTCTCTGCTAAATCCGGTATAACTTCCCAGGCGATTTTTTCGGTTTGTTGTAAAAACAACTGATCCATATAGTTCTTTACATGCTTCTTAACGAGGTCATCAATTTCTCGTCTGATTTCATCGAGATTTACCATCTTTTCAGTGGTTAAACTTGTTTCCACTTTGGGTGATGTATTCTCTAAAACATCCGTCATAGTAATAGATAAACTATCATCTACAGGGCTAAATAAAGACTCATCAAAGTCACTAAGAGTAGGCTGGAAGTTGTTTTTAATGTTTTCAATTTTTGCTGCGACTTCTTTTTTTATGTCCTCAAATTCATCCGCTATCCAGAGGTCTTTTTGAACCTCATCATGAATTTGCTCCTGGATAATTTTGACGTTATCAACAGGATGATAATGAGGTTCTAGCTCCAAGTTCCCCATCTCATTCTGTGAAGGAACTAGATCTATGGGGGTTGACGTTTGAGCGAGCTCCTCGATAGTTGGGTAGTCTAAGTCTTCATGGGTGGGATACTTTGTCTCAATTCTCTCGGGCCTAACTGAAACAGTATTTTTAAGACTCTCTCCTATGATAGGAGGAAGATCAGGAAGTTCATCTGTATCTGAGTCATCATTTATGACTGAGGGGATACTCATGCCCCAATCGGAAACTTCTTTAAGAAGGGGATTCCCTAACTTTGGAGTCGCTATTTTTGGTTCAGGTGTTATTTTTTCAGGAATACGCTCAGTGGTATGACCAACCGTCCATTGATCTTCTGCCGAAGTTGGAAGAGGTATGGATTCAGAGGCAGCATTGTCCTCTTCATTAGGATAAGGGAGATCCTCATTGATGAAAGACGACTGAAGAGAATCAACCAGGTTCTTACAGATGGCAATAAATTTATTGGAATCAAAAGGTTTTACAATTTTATCTGAAGCACCACATTTTTGCATGGAAACTTCATCCACACTGTCAAAGGTTCCTAAGAGTAGCAAGATTTTAGCTTCGGGACAAATTGACTTAATTTTAGAAGTCAATTCATAACCAGTGTATTTTTCCGAGAGATTGAAATCTAAAAGGATGAGCTCAGGACGCAAAAGTGGTAATTTTTTAAAAAGATCATCATCCGAAGAGGATTCGACAATATCATAGGGTTGGTTTGCAAGAGTTATCTTGATGACTTTCTGGATGGTTAAACTATCATCCGCAAGAAGTACTTTATAGTTCATCCCTGAATTTCTCCCTTTGATCTTCTTTAAAAATTATAATGGCCGATAGGGTCATATGGGAATGAAAAAGTGTTAAAACTCAAGAATCATCGCCGTTTGATTATCCTTATTCCCTCTAGAGTTAGAGAGTTTTAGTAGACTATTGATCCTCTCAGTCCCATCGAGAACTGATTTGTTGAGTTGGTATAAAAGCTCTTCCTCAGAAATGTTTACATAAACCCCATCTGTGAGAAGAACAATCTTATCTCCCTCTGCTAGCCTTACTTCTCTTAATTGGTAACCCAAATCATGATACATCCCTATTGCCGTCAGAGGTGTTGTACTTAACTTGGAATCAAACCTATCTTTTGAATGAAATTTAAAAGTGTCTTCATGAATAACTTTGGTAAGTTTACCCTGACGAAAATGATAGGCACAGCAGTTACCCACTCCCACCAGAATCATAAGACCCTCCGCCTTTACCGCAACAACCGTACTGGCACCAGCTTTTTGCCCAAGGGGCTTTTCATTATTAATGGATAGTAACTTTTCATGGGCACCAATAAGGGAATTAAGAATCGCATTTCCTTCGAGGATATTCCTTGGATTATAGTAAAGGGGCATTGTCGCATTAAGATCGTCTGAAATTTTAACGTAATAAGTTTTAATTTCATCTTTGAGTCTTTCTACGGCAGCATCACCAATACCAACACCTCCAAATCCATCAAAAACCATGTAAAGTTCATTTTCAAAATCAAAATCATATCCATCTTCATTAATTTGAAGATAAGGTCCCTGGTGAGTTTGAGCGGCATAGGATTTAAGTCGCATATTACTCCAAATAGTTTTTCAATTTATCAGAAGCTTTTTTATAGTATTCGCTATCCGAGGGAGAAACTTGAAGAACTTCCTGAAATTTTTCTCTGGCATCGTTGAATAAGCTCAAAGATTCCGCAATAATCGCTTCGCGATAAATTTTTCTAGAACGAGCATCAAGTTGACTCTTTATATTATCCACTTCATTAAGAGCTTCCGCATGAGTGGGATCAATCCTTAAAACTTCAAGAAAGGCCTCAAATGCTGATTTAAAATCCTGATCCTCCTTAAGGGTTCTTGCTTTTGAGAGGATGGGTGTGATTTCAAGTTCTATCTGATTCTTCGCCTCCGCGAGCATGTCAGAAGCCTCTTTGATAAGATCCTCATCAATACCTTTTAATTTGAGGAAAACTTCCAGTTTTTGAATCGCCAAGTACCACTCTTTTTTTAAGTAAAAGGTTTTACCAGGACTTAAGGCATCAACCATTTTTTTTCTTTCTGCTTCTTTAAGGGCGATCTCTAAAGCCTTTCTCTCTTGGTCTTTTTGCCAGGCTTCAAGCTCTATTTTTAACTGTGAAAGTTCAAAATTTTCTGGATCTTTTTCTGTAATCTGAGAGAAGAGATTTTCAGCTACCTGAACTTCTCTTTTCTCAACTGCCTCTTTGGCCTTGACAAGAAGTTCATCTATAATCTTTTTCATTTTGATTCGTTCTTCATCTGCCCTTTTCTGTTCTTCAAGCTCCGCAATTCTTTTGAGACCCATTTTGGTTTGCTCAAGATAGCTTTGTACTTTTTTATAATCAGGATCAATAGAGGTAACTTTTTGAAACTCAATCTGTGCAAGATCATAACGGCCCTGCTCAAAGAAGCTTACCCCGAGCTCGTAGGCAACGTTTCTGGCATTCTCAAGTTCTTTTGAGAGCTTTAAAACCTGTTTGGGATCAGGTTGGGATTTATTGTCTTCCTTTTTTACAACTTTATTGGAGTTTGAAGGAACCTTTTCTTCTTCCGGCAAAAATAATAAGATAAGTGCTCCGATTACGAGAGCATAAATTGCTTTTTTTTTCTTAACCGGATCTTTCCAAATCCTCTTGATAATACTCTTTTCAGGCTGGAGTTCATCCGTGAGGTTAAGATTATTACTCTCAGTCACTTCCTCTTCGATAATTTCTTCCGTTTCAATGACCTGACCCGTCTCAACGGGCATCAACCTGTCAGACTCATTTTCCAGAAGATCGGACCTGACTTCAAGACTAAAGCTGGTTGAACCAATAAGAAATTCATCTCCAGTGTTGATCCTTGCTTTATTGATACGTTCACCATTTAGAATAGTGCCGCTAGAGGAGTTCGCATCTTCAAGATGAATTTCATTATAATTTTTTCTTAAAATAGCATGAACTGATGAAACATCAGGATCATCTAGAACAATCTGACATTTTTCCGGATCACGTCCGATATTAATGATGTCCTGACCTATTTCATATCTGTCGTAGGGTGCGTACTCACCTGAAATGTGAAGTTCATAGTTAATGAAAGTTTTAAAAAAACGGGTACTCTCATCACTTGATTCTTCATCGGTCAGAGCGGGAAGGTTTTGATCACCTCCAAAATTCTCTGTTTGAAAATTATCCAGATTATCATTGGATTGAATCGTCTCATCCTGAAGAAGAGAATCACTAACTGAATCATTATCTGAATCAATGGAAGAATTAAAATCTAAGTTTTCTTCAGGTGATTGAAAACTATCCTCCTGAATTATGCTATCATTAGTGATCTGTGGTGTCTCGGTGACTGGCACATCGGAAACAAGAGCTAGTTCATCTGACTCCTGAGGTTCAGAGAGTGTCGATTCTTCAACAAACAATTTTGTTTCAGGCAATGGAGCAACCACAGGCTCCTTAACCACTTCCATTTCAAGCTCAGGGATGATTAATGAATAAGTTCCAAATTTAATCTCGTCACCGGATTTTATCTGATTCTTATCTAAAAGAGAGCCATGAAGGTAAATGCTCCCTAACTGAGTGATCTTTTCACAGACCCAGGCCCTGTTTACTTTTTTTATGACGAAGTGATGGCGAGAAATAGCTGGATCATCTATCTGAACATGACAATCCTCAGATCTTCCAATAAAGATTTCATAATTTTCCAAGTGGTCAGAGGTTTCAACAATCACCTCTTGGAAAGGTTTGTTATTTTTTAAGACAATTAGTTTCACCGTCTTTCATCCCTAACTTTGCTTCAATTTCACTGATCTGTTTTTCAGCATTTTTATATCTTGGATCCTCTGGAACACTATATAAAAGCCTTAAGATGGCACAATAAGAGACCAAAGCACTTTTAAATTTTAAAGAATCTTCATCCCTGACCGCTTTCGCAGTAAAGCCCTCTATCTCCCTATCAAGCTCTTCCTTGGCCTTTCGTATATAATACTCCGCTTGGGCATCTCCAGGTGAAAAATTTAAAGCAAGATGGAATTCATGAATGGCCCTAAAATAGTTCTTCTCCCTAAGCTCCCTAAGTCCTCTTTGATAATAAACCATTAATTTTTCGTTGGTCTTCTTTTGATTTTCTGAGCGTTTTTTTTCCGCACCAATAAACAAGGAATCATCATAAACCTCTTTTTGAGGTGCTTTTTTGGTCGGTATTGATTTCTTAGCCTCTTGACCATCATCCATGAAAAAGAAATAAATAATAATCGGCACCAGAATAATTGGAAGAAGTTTATTTTTGGGTTTGTTGTTTGAATCATCTTTTTGGGTTGAATTTGAAGAAACCTCGTTTAGGAACTTATCCTCAGTATTTGGTCTTTGAATTTCATTTTTAGAAATTTTAAATACCGTCTGACCGATTATGATCCTGTCCCCTTCACCCACTTCTTTTTGAATAGCTTTTTTATCATTAATGATGATCCCATTTTGAGATCCTAAATCTGTAATAACCCACTTTGTGCCTACTTTTGTAATTTCAGCATGCTCACGACTGGCCTTAACGTCATTAAGTCTAATATCACATTTTTCAGATCTTCCAATAACAAGTCTTTTTGCGGATAAGAGATGAGTCTCCCCCTTAAGATCACCAGTTAAAATGAGAAGCTTAAAGTGGAGTTCCTCCACTTTCCCAAGTTCTAGTTGATGATTTTTCTTAAGGCTCTTTCCCATCAATGATCTCGCACGAAGGTGATATAAAAACCTTTGGCAAATTTATCCTTACCCATTAATGCAGCTACATTAATAGACATCTGCTTCCCACCAATGTCATAGTTTTCTTTCTGATGACATCCATTATTATTGGCGGACTGATCACAAAGATCTATGAGAGTTGCCGCAAAACCTTGGTCTCTTGCTGTATCTAAAAGACTCTGACCTGAAGATGAGTTTTCTCGTAATCCTAAAAGATCTTCCGCTTCTGGGTTTATTCTTTGAATAATTTTTTCAGAATTAAGAATCATAACAGGTCCCTGAGAGCCGGCGAGAAACTCTTCCAACGTCCTGAGATAAGGCCCCTCTTCTTCAATCGTATTAATTTCACCCGATTCAACGTTTTGTAATTCTTGAATCCTGGTCAAAACTCCGTTAATGGTGTTTATAAGGGGAGAAAGCTCCTGAAAACATTTTTTGAATTCAACTTCTTTTTTTCGGCCCCTTAAAACACCCTCTATCTGAAGACGCAGATCCATGAAAGGATGAGTGGTTAAATAATAAAGAACTCCAAAGAAAATTACGGCAACGATGGCAGAGGTGATAAGAGATTCCAGGTATGCCTTCGAATTGTTGGATGCTTCTTTAACTAAGGATGTGGGAGCAAAATTAATGGTGATAATAGCAACAAGGACTTCCCGCCCAAGAGTTTTATCATAGGCCTTAATCCCTCTGGCAACTCTGACCAAATTCCCATCTTTAATAATTTTTTCAGTGTCCCAGTTCCTCTCGGAATTAAAGTACTTGATCGATTCAACACTAAAAGCATCATTAACAATGGTATTAAGCTCACTGACCGGTCTATAAATTCTTCCTTGGGTATCAAAGAGCTTATAACTCTGAACCCCTTCGGCATCACTCCCTTCAAGGAATCCGGTATAAATCTGATCAAGATTTTTATCTCTTAAAAAATTATTATTTAGCCGATCCACTTCGGCAGCGTACTGCTTTGCTCTGAAGCCTACTTCTCTTAGTAACAACCGACGGCTGTCACTTAAAACTGGAAGAATCGTAAGAGAAATATTAACGACGATAAAAACAAACGTGAGAAAGCCAACGATACCTGACCACTCATACTGCTGATTAAAACTGTAAAAAATGGGCATAATTTTATTTTTAAAAAACCAGATGGGTTTTGCGATGAGGCTCTCAGGCATTGGCTCAACAGTATCTAATTCATCATAGACGTCCTCATCCTGAGAACTACTTTTCTGAACTTTTTTTCTCACAATGATCTTTTTTTCTAAAACAAGGACTAATTGAAAAATGACATTTGGAAGAGCAATCTTATCCCCATCTCTGAGACTTAAACTTTTAATAATCTTACCATTTACAATAGTTCCATTTGAACTTCCAAGATCCTCTATAAATGCGCTTTCACCATTAATTGTTATTTTTAAATGTTTTTTGGATATTCCATCACTTGAAATTACAACTTCACATTCCGCACTTCGTCCCAGGATATTTTCACCCTCACTAAGAATAAATTCCTGTCCTCTGAACTTCCCTCCAACTCCAACCAACTTATACATACCTCACCTCCAGGAGGTCACCCTCTTTAATTTCAAAGGGCAACACTCCGGTAGGGAGTTCTAAGGTATTTTTAGAGTTCAAATAAAACCATGTATGTCGCCAGGGTGATAAATTTTTGTAAATTTTTATTATGCGGTACTGATGATCCATAAAAACAACATCCAGAGGAAATTTCATAAAGAAGGTATGAATAGAAATAGCTGGCTTGAATAAGATTGCCGGAACATGAGGTGTGTTCCGAAACATATAACCTGTAAATCGGCTCCAAAAATTGTCTGCAAGTTTAACTTTTGAAACAATCACCTTATTATTATAAAAAATATCAATCATAATTTCCCCGATATCATTTTTAGTCCCATGGGAGCAAAAATGGCGACAATGACCGCTGGAAGAATAAAGAAAATCATAGGGATGAGAATTTTTGTTGCAGCTGTCGCACCTAATTGTTCTGCACGGGCCGATCTTTTTGCTCTTAATTCACTTGAGAGTTGTTTAAGGAGGGGACCTATGGATGCACCAACCGAATCTGCGGCAATCAAAGTGGCACAGAAGGAATTAATTTCAATAATATTAACCCTCCATCCTAGTTGCCTCAGACCCTCTGCTCTGGAGGAGCCGATTTTTGTTTCTTTAACCAAAGTTTCAAACTCTTCAACCAGTGGACTTGGTGGGGCCTTCTCTATCACCTTCTGAATGGCGGCCATAAAATCAAGACCTGCTTCGACTGAAAGTGCAAGCATATCGACAATAAAGGGCATGGCCCTTAAAACGTTATCTCCTCTGTTTTTAATCATCCCACTTAGCCACAAGTTGGGATAAAAAAATCCAACGACGCCCATTAAGGGAGTAAGGGAAAGTGGCCAGTCGCTCTCCATAACATAGCGGATCGCTAGAAACATAAAGGGGCCACCCAGGATCATAAAAAATTTCAAGGCGACAAATTCTTCTGGTGTCATCTCTTTCAGGAGTCCAGCATTCGCAAGTTTTTGCCGGTATTTTGTTTTAAAATTGGATCTGTGTTTTGAGCTTTGAATAATAGGAAGAAAGTATCTTTTGTAAAAAGGCCTCGTTAACTTTAAGAACAGGGGCTGTTTTTTTACACGCTCTATGTTTTCAACTTCTTCTAAGGCCTCTTGAGTTTTATATTTATCTTGATCCTCAATAAAAACCCTTACAATAAGAAAAATTGAAATAAAGACGAGAATCAGAGAGGCATAAAGTAGTTTAGGATTGTCTTCCTTTAATTTTGCCTCCTCCGCACTACCTGCCTTATGAACGGCAAACTCCACCCCTTTTGAGGGAACAATCATGCATGAGGCCTTAGACCGGGCGGTTTCCTCTTCAGATGAAAACTCTTTTGCAGGAACTTTTTCACCTTGCTTAATTTTGGATTGATCTATTTGCTCCTGGCTTACTTTTTCTAAGACAAGAGAGAAAAATCCATCCTTATCTAGAAAGATGCGATCAGCTAGCCAGTAATTTTTTGAAGGACTGATTGAGAGGGAAGACTTTGTGGCAAATCCCTCCGATGCTACAGAGTAGGTGAATCCATCAAAAAAAACGGTACATTCTTTTTGTGGCTTGTTTAATACTGATAGTATTTTTAATTTACCTAAATCTCCCGCCGAGGTTTTATAAAAGTAAATCGTATCTTTTGTGATTTTGGATAACTGAATAGGGTTACTGGAAAATTTTTTCTTAGTATTTGCAATGCAGTTAGGTGTAAGTTCAATGAAATTATCCGAACAATCAGTCTGAGACCAACAAAATTTAGTAAGAAAAAATAATCCTATCCATAAACAAATGCTTAATGTTCTCATAGACCTCAGATCTCAAATTGAGACTACTTTAAGAGTACCAATAAATCTCAATTGGCTAAAAAGTTTGAAGAAAAGGGAAAAAATGTCCAGATAAGAAGAGATTTATTAGAAATAACGGTTTTCAATGGAGATGATCATAGAAGACCTAATATGTCGGAATCATAAACACTAAATCCATAACATCTTTAATTTGAAGGGCATATGATTTTTTTTCTGAAATTTAAATTGTAATGGGTTTACTTACAACTAACAGAATGAAGATGCTCAAGAATTTTTTTAGTTTCAGGAGAATTAAAAGACTCACTTATTTTTGGGATGTAGACAGGTTCATAGTTAGATAAGAATTCTTTCTTACATTTTTCTACCCTTAAGACTTTTTCAACAAGTTGCTCTTTTAAGATAAATCTTTTTTTAACTCCTTCCCGTAGGGATAGGAGGCACTTTTTTGCCTCATCCATGGAGCTATTTAATAAAATGTCTGCACCGGCCTTAAGCCCAAGAACTGAGGCCTCTTCAGTCTTGAAGCGGTCAGAAATGGAGCGGCTTTGAAGATCATCGGTCATAACGATTTTGGTAAATTTTGTTTCTCTTCTTAAAAAATCATAGACCTTGCTGCTTAGGGAAGCGGGATAATGGGGGTCTAGTTCCTCTAGCAAAAGGTGACCCATCATAAAAAACTCTACTCTAGATTTTGTTGCCTTGATGAAAGGAACCAATTCCCGTTCTTTTAATGTTGAAAGGGGGGTCCTGATGAGGGGAAGTTCGTTCCTTGAGTCTTTAGTCGTGTCTCCAAGACCAGGAAAGTGTTTAGCGCAAGCAATAACCCCATTCGTCTGAAGACCCCGGATAGTGGCGCTGATGAATTTTTCCACTGTCTGGGCATCAGAACCAAAACAGCTGTCTGCAATGGATTTATTTTCTAAATTGGTCAGTATATCGCAACTTGGTGAAAAGTTCAGATTGATTCCACAGGCCTTAAGTTCCTTAGCAATCACTTCATGCACTTCAAAAATTAGTTTTGGAGAATTAAGCTTTGATAGCTCTCTCATGGAAGGGAATTGGGAAAAAAAATGATGAAAACGATGGGAACTCATGGCGGCCTCAGTTAAGGCAATAAAGAGTGGGTATTCATCTCTAAGTTTTTGAATGGAATTGACCAGTTCAGCTAATTGAGCAGGATCCTGAAAATTTTGTGTGGAAAGGAGAATTCCTCCAATTTTTTCTTTTTCAATAAATTCAGCTTCATCTTTTTCAAGTGAAGTGCCTTTAATGCCTGTAAAAATAAGTTGTCCAAAATTATCCAAACAAAAACCTCAATCCTCATCATGATTTTCTTCTCCAGGGGGAGCAATAGTCACACCCTGAGAAATCCAGGCCATCTTAATAAAATGAAAAGACCTGTTCAGTTGATAAACAACGACCTGTCCTTCCAATTCCACTATAAATCTTAAAAGTCCATTGATTGTTCCATCGTATTTAACGGAAGCTGGGGTAAAAAGTTTAGTCCCTACCTGACTAAATATTTCCTGAACGTAAGGATATGAGTCCCAGATGAGGTAAAAATTAATATTTCGACTTTTTTGCTCCAGTGCTCTAGCAAGAAGGAAATTTAGCCGAAGACATTCAGTGAGTTGATTGAAAAAACAAAAATATCTTCCCTTCGGGACAGAAACTTCAGAGGTTCCCTGCCACCTCTTCTCCGGGCTCTCCATCACGAGCTTCATGGTTTTTTCTCGGGCATTGAGCTCTAACCTGGAGGAATATTTTTTACCTTCAAGCCAAACCGTGTACTCAGAAGCTTCTGGACGCAGAATAAGAAGTCTTGAGGACTTATTTTTTATGGAACCAATTCGAGAAACGGTAATGGATTTTTCAATTAATTTGGGACTCCCCTTTTTTTCATCTATCATTTGCTGTCTGGTCACTATTTTATTAGAAACTTTTTTACTTTCCCGGATGAACTTGTAAGTTCCACTAGAATCCAGGTAGTTGTAAATTGAATGATCTTCTTTGAAATTCTGGGAAGGATTTTTTAACGTACATCCAAGAAAAAATAAAAATAAGGGGACGACGAATTTCACTTGATAAAATTCTCAAAATCTTTATTGGCATCAACCTCTCTTAAAAGAGAATTGATTTTAGAAGAAATTTTTTCATCAATGAGAGGAGGCAGATTCTCAAATTGAGCTCCAACTTTTGTCTTACGTTCATTTTTTTTGTCGGCATTGATCAGGGCGACAGTATAAACGATTTTCACAGAGGGAATCTCGATGGTTTCATCTGTGAACTGGATCTTAACTTTTTCAAAGACTGCATCTTTTTTAAAGTATTCCAATTCAATGCTCCCTACATGGATCGCAAAACCAGTGGCAGATAAATTTTGAATACGAATTTTTATCTTATCGTTTGACTGGTTGGGAGCCTCATCTTTCATGATTTGAAGGAAGTTTTTAAAGAGAGCTGTTTCATTTGTTTTATTTTTTAGTTCAACAACTTTTCCACCAACATAAGTTGTCTTGATTTCAAATTCGGCCCAGATTTCATAGATCGGATAGGCCATAAGACGATAGGCCGTTCTTTTTTCTGAGCGGTAGAGGGGATTTTTAAATTGAAGCACAAGGTTCCCACTCGAATGGGTCTCAAAAATCACTTCAGAAAAGTAATTCAGACCTCTCAGTTCAAAACTACAAAGAACAGATGAGCCTTTGGGGAATTTGAAGTCCAGGCTATCAATAACGACTTCCATCCGTTCTTGTTCAAACTTCAGGGCAGTATGATTGTATTTATTTTTTTGACCTTTTTGCCAAATAGTAAGGGACCCCTTAGATGAGACCAGAAGCTTCAAGCGGCTCAAGGTTTCAGTGGGGTCTTGCTTACTAAAGGAAATTTGAGTCATAAACTTAACTAAGTGTAGTCACCTGTCGAAGAAGTGTCAGCGACTCTAAGGCCATTCCACACCCACGAACAACACAGGTTAGAGGATCTTCTGCAAGGGATACAGGAAGTCCGGTTTTTTCTTTGATAAGGATGTCCAAGTTGGCAAGAAGTGATCCACCTCCGGCAAGAATGATTCCGTTATCAACGATATCTGCCGCAAGCTCTGGGGGAGTTTTTTCAAGAGAAATTTTAATCGCTTCTACCACCTCAGAGATAGGATCTGCCAAGGCCTCTCTGATTTCATCCGAAGTGACTTCAATTGTCTTAGGAGCACCCGCAATTAAATCACGGCCCTTAACTTCATAAGTTTTTATTTCGTCATCAAATGGGTAGGCATTCCCAATGGACATCTTAATCATCTCAGCAGTTCTTTCTCCAATAAGGAGAGAGTATTTCTTTTTGATATAAGAGACGATGGCTTCATCGAACTTATCACCAGCAACTCTCACTGATTTTGAATATACAATCCCGCCCAGTGAAATCACCGCCACTTCTGTCGTGCCCCCACCAATATCAACAATCATATTTCCAGAGGGGTCAGTTATGGGCAAGCCTGCACCAATAGCAGCGGCCATGGGTTCTTCGATGAGATAAACTTCCCTGGCACCTGCTTGTTCGGCAGATTCTTTAACTGCCCTTTTTTCAACCTGAGTAATTCCAAAAGGGATACAGATAATAATTCGTGGTTTGATTAATTTTGATCCATTCAAAGATTTTTGAATGAAATACTTAAGCATCGCCTGAGTGACTTCAAAATCGGCAATCACTCCATCCTTCATCGGACGGATGGCCTTGATGGAACCTGGAGTTCTTCCAAGCATTTCTTTTGCCTCTTTCCCCACGGCGAGGACTTTTTGTTCTCCTCTAAATCCCTGGTGGACAGCAACAACTGAAGGCTCATTCACAATAATTCCTCTGTCCTTGGCATAAACCAGAGTGTTCGCTGTGCCTAAATCAATGGCCAAATCATTAGAAAACCAATCAAGCATTTTTTTAAACATAAATATATATCCTTTAACTAATTGCTGTCTAAAAAGGGGGCCGCCGACCACGCCGTTAGGCAAGAGAGTACTTTTATGAGGGCCAGGGGCAGTATTCTAAAAATCTATCACTTAGGAAATTTATGGACAAGAATTTAAACAAGATTCTTTTTCCGATAAAAACCATCCACCATGATAAGTTTGCCTGAAAATTTATCAAACTGTAAGATAATTTTTCTACCCAAGGACTAAAACCCATGAATGATGAAAAAAATAAATTTCCCTCCTCTTTTGTCTCAAATCAATTTGTGAATTACATTGAGGCCAGAGAAATCAAGGCCACAGTGGAAGCACTAGGAAATACCATCTCTCAGCGATACCAGGGACAGGACCTGGTCCTTATTGGTGTTTTAAAAGGAAGTATGGTGTTCCTGGCCGATCTCATCCGAGAGATAAAGGGTGTTAAGATCTACGTGGATTTTGTCAAGTTACAGGCGGTGGGACGAAGTAAGGAAAATCACGGAACTATCACCATAAGTAAGGATTTTACCACCAATTTAATGGACCGAAATGTGCTGATTGTGGAAGAAATTGTGGACACTGGTCGGGCCTTAAGTTTTTTACAGAAACGGATCATGCTAAGCTCCCCTCGCTCCTTAGAGGTGGTTACCTTATTTGATAAGCCCTATAAACGCACTGTGAACATCCAGCCAGACATGACTGGTAAAAAGATTGATGACCACTTCATCGTTGGCTATGGCCTAGACTTGGAAGACTTTGGGAGAAACTTTGAACAGCTCTACTATCTAAAGTATCCGAACTAATTTTGAACTGGGCCTTTCTCAAAAAGTTTAACAATCTCACCCTTTGTGATGGTCATAGGATTCATGTGCTTTAACCACAGACCATCTTTATATTCAAAATCTGTGGTAAGCCCTGTAAGTTTCCCTTGGGCCCTAAGTTTTGCATCAAAATCATCTCGGTTTGAGGAGTCACCAGAGACTTTAAGAATTTCCGAGCCTAATTTCATACCTTCTAAGGCCAGCACTTCAATTAAGCTCGCTGATTTTCCATAAATAGACTGAAATTTATTCAGAAGACCCTGATTGATATCCTTTGGATCATCACCCACAAAATATAGGGTACCTAAGTTTTTTTGTTCCTTAAGCATGGATTTTGATACCCAGCTTGGCCCACCAATGACCTTAATCCGGTTAGCATCATAGTAACCCAGAGTGGGGATAAGCTGAGCAGCTTCATGGGGATAGGTGGCGAGAAAAACCCAATCAAAATCCAAAACAGGAGGAAGGGTTTGAATCCGTCGGATAGCAGTTTTTTCATGAGCGTAAACATTTTCAAGAATTCTTAATTCCTCGATCCGCTCTCGTGGATATTTAAGTCCCAGGAAAATTTGTGCCGTATCTCGGTAGTCATGAGTATTTTTGGGATAACTTGCAAGGGAAGTGATGAGGAGATTCTTTTGAAGGGAACGTCTCCAAATTTCTTCTGTATAGGATTTTCCTGCCTCGTTGTCAGGATAAATGACTGCTAATCGGTGTCCAAATTTAGCAATCATCTCATCCGAAAGAAGTGCTTCTACCTGTGATTCGATAGATCCTTGAACTTCTATCAAGTGATGGCTCTTCTCTTCTTTGGGAAGATT
>CANHIY010000002.1 GCA_947461175.1 Bacteriovoracaceae bacterium | reverse complement strand
TTTCATTGAGGGAAGCATTGAGGTAAAAGATAATGGACATCTCATTCTGGAGCGTGGGAGCCTGGTTAAGGGAAAAATAAAAGCCTCTGATCTTGAAATTTACGGCTCATTTGAAGGAGAAATTGACTGCTCTGGACTTGTTTCTATCAGGTCTAGTGCTCAAGTTAGCGGCCAAATCAAATCTCATAGGTTAGTTATTTATCCCGGGGCGATTGTAGAGATGCAGGCCAACTCTCAACCTCAAGAAGAATCTTAATAAACACGAAACGGCCCCCCTTTCAATGGTGTTTTTTCAAGCATAAAGCACAATTCTCAAGCCTCAAATTAACTGGTTAGACTGCCTTGCTTGTCCCTACGTTTTGCAATCCCCAAAAATATCGTATTTGGGGATTCATGATAGAGGCAAGATCTACTGAGGAAGACTAAGATAAGGGGCCAGTTAAATACGACTATAGGTAGTCCCTGTAACGTACAAGTTTAACAGGTCGAATTCTAGAGAGACTTTTCATAAGACTTTTGTCTCCAACCACCACAATAGATAACCGGTCCCAAGGAAAAGCTTCCATGTTCATTCTGGACATTTCCGACTTTGTAATTTTTTGAATATTCTTGGGAAAATAAACCAGTTCTTCAAGATCTCTATTCTGATGATCATAAAGCATCAGTTGTCCAAGGAATGCACTTGTCTCCTCAAATCCAAAAGCATAAGCACCGATAACGTGATTTTTTTGATGATTAAACTCGATGTCATCAAAATTCTCTTGAGTCACATCAGTTATGATATCTCTTATCACGCTGATTGTTTCTGAAGCTGTTTCATTTTTTGAGAAGGTTGTGACTCCTGCCCGTCCATAATCTCTTTGCATTGAGACATAAGCATTGGCCGAATAAGTAAGACCACGTTTTACCCTGAGTTCCTGAACCAGTTTAGAAGTAAATCCTCCCCCCAGGAAACGGGACATGAAGTAAAAATGGTCATACTTTGAATCAAACTCATTATAGGTCATATAACGGCCAATTCTAATCTGTGCCTGATTTGCTCCAGGTACCTCCACTAAATAAATCGAAGATTGGTGTCCCGGTTTATTGACTGTCATTTGAGTGGCTTTTTTTTGGTTCGACCACTGACAATTTTTACTTAGTATTCCCTCTAAATTCTTTATCTCCGAAGGTCCTGAAAGATAGATTACCTTTCTCGTTTGATTAAGATCGGACAGACGAGATTTTAGTGAAACCTGATTGATCTTTTTATACCCCTCAAGAGTTCCTTCAACGGGTTCAGAATAATGGGTGTCCTCAAGAGAAATTTTTCTAAATACCCTGTCCGCAAGATTTCCATGATTTGTGACCATATTTTTCAAACGACTCTGGGCCCTATTAAGATGAGAGCTAAGCTCATCTTGAGGAAATTGAGCATCATGAAAAAGTTCACACACCTTCCCCATAACAGGATTCATATCTCTAATAAGCGCCTCCACACTAAAAACTGAGTACTCATGAGTCACGGAGTGCTTTAGGTTAACTCCATAAAAGTCAAAAAATTCCGAAATATCACGCTGAGAATGTTTGGAGGTTCCAGAAGTCAATAAATCAAAAGTTGTCTGAGTTAAGCCTGAAATTGGGTCAGAAAGTGCACCATCCTGAAAATAAATGGAAGCGTAAAACTTGGGAAATTTCTCGTCCTCTACCCATACAACATCTACCTCTTCTGAGCCTATTTTCCATTTCATTCTTTTTACGTTATCTAAAAAGCTTTCTCTGGCAAAGGCAGAACAAGCAGTAAACATTCCCAAAAAGAATAGGGTTGCGATTTTCATTTTTAATCTCACTTGTGATTATTCCAAACAGATACAAAAACAGAGTCTTTATTAAAGGTTTCAAGGCATAGAGATTTCACGTCCTCAACCTTTACTTTTTCATAATTTTGAAGTTCCTTTTTGTAATACTCCCAGTTCCCAAAAATAGACTGCCTATCGCCTATAAATTGGGCAAGTCCTGGATTTGTATCAAGGCTTGCATAAAGATCTACCAGGTAATTATTTTTTATTTTCTGAATATTTGTTTCTGTTATCTCCGAATGACAGTAACTTTTTAATTTCAACTTAAGATCCTGCTGAAATTTTTTAATTTCAATGCCTTTAATTAAGTCCCCTCCAATGAAAAAGAATCCGTTCATTTCCAATTGCTGATGAGCTGCATACATAGAAGTTGCGACAGGTTTAGAAGTCAGGATGTATTGATTCACTAAAGTGGAGCTTTTCCCTGAGCCTAAAATAGAAGATAGAACATCCAGAGCATAACCTTTAGGGTGACCAGCTTTATAAGTAGGATAGGCCATCATAAAAATTGGGTTAGGAGACTCTCCTTTTTTTTGAACAATCTTATCACCCTTATATGTCACTTTAAAGGCTTCCTCTTTTATCAATGCATGAGATTCCAAGACTTTGGGAGAAGCCTTTATTTTGCCAAATTTATCTCGGATCATGGCTTTGGCCTCATTGTTATTCACATCCCCTACCAGAACTAGGGTGACATTATTTGGGGCATAAAAACGTTTAAAATATTCATGCATTTGTTCCCTAGTGAAGGATTTTAAATCCGGTATATCTCCAATCACAGACCTACCATAAGGTGTTCCTTGAAACAAAGTCTCCATAAGAAGTTGGTAAAGCTGACCCTTGGGTGAGTTTTCGTACCTCATTTTTCTCTCTTCCAAAACTACAGATCTTTCCTTTTCAAAATCATTTGGGTCAAGTGTGAGGTTCTCCATCCTGTCTGCCTCAATATCCAAAATCATATTTAATTCTTTTGAAGGCAGATTTTCGTAATAAACTGTGGAATCATTGGTTGTATAAGCGTTAGTGGAACCGCCACTTCCTTCAATGATAAAATCGATCGTGTTTTTACCGTATTTTTTAGCCCCTTTAAACATCATGTGCTCCAGGAAATGTGAAGCTCCAGTGATTCCCTGAACTTCATTCTTACCTCCCACCTTATAGAAAAAATAAAGAGAAAAAATTGGCAATTTGGGATTATTTACGATGAGAGCTGTCATTCCATTGTCTAATTTCAATTCCTCTACATCTAGGTTAATGCTATCTGCTAACGTTTTTTCTTTTTGAATGGTGGAACAACTGACCATGAACAAAAAGGCCGAAGAAAAAAAAATTAAAAACTTCATTGATGAATCCTTAAGAAAAATTTCTGATCACAATTCACAAGAAAAGAATATTTTAAGTTGTCTATCATCCCTTTGCCAATCAAAGCCTGGAGAAATTAAATTAAATGAAATCCTTTTGATCAGTTATTTTTCCCCTTTTCTGAACCTACTTATAATACTTAAAACTCCAGGTTTAGATTCATCCCCATAGTCAATTTTACAAAAACCAAGATAAATAAAACTAATGCATAGTGCATAAAAAGTACTTTATGATTTGCTCCATAAGAACGTCGTTTTTCTATTCTAGAAATAAAAAACCGTGTAGAATTGTAAAACATTTTATGAGTATTTAAAGCATACGATAAAGGGAGTCCCCGATGAAAATTGCAGTTCCTAAGGAAATTAAAAACAATGAAAACAGAGTTGGTCTGACTCCAAGTGGTGCCAGACAATTAATTCAGGATGGTCACGAAGTTTTTATCCAGCATAATGCAGGAATGGGTATTGGAATTTCTGACGATGAGTACATGAAAGCTGGAGCAAAGATCGTCTCAACCTTAGAGGATGCTTATGCAACAGGTGAAATGATTATTAAAGTTAAAGAGCCTCAAGCCAATGAAATTGCGCTCCTAAAACCACATCATATTCTTTATACCTATCTTCATCTTGCGGCCGATAAGCCTCAGACAGAAGGGCTGATGAAATCAGGTGCAACTTGCATAGCCTATGAAACAATCCAACTAGAAGATGGCTCCCTGCCACTGCTTGTTCCGATGTCCGAAGTTGCTGGCCGGATGTCTGTGCAAGTTGGAGCGAGTTATCTTCAACTCGATAAAGGTGGAAAAGGTGTTCTCCTTGGAGGTGTTCCAGGAGTAAGAAGAGCAAAAGTTACTATCATTGGGTGCGGGATAGCTGGAACCAATGCTGCGCAAATGGCTGTTGGAATGGGGGCCGATGTTACACTTATAGATTTGTCCACAAAACGCCTCGCTGAATTAGATCAGTTGTTTGAAAACAAAGTACACACAATCTTCTCCAATTCTCAAAACATAGAAGAAGCAGTTATCAGTAGCGACCTGGTCATTGGCGCAGTATTGGTACCTGGTGCAAAGGCCCCTAAGCTCGTGACGAGAGAAATGATCTCTAAGATGCAAAAGGGTTCTGTCGTTGTAGACATCGCTGTAGATCAAGGTGGGTGCATCGAAACTTGTAAACCCACAACCCACGAGAATCCTACATTTATTGTAGATGGAGTGGTTCATTACTGTGTGGCCAACATGCCGGGTGCCGTAGCGAGGACCTCCACCTTTGCTCTTACAAATGTCACACTCAAGTATGCCAGGCTTTTGGCCAGGGATGGTGTTGACCGTGCCATTATGAAAGATAAAGCATTGCGACTTGGGGTAAATATTTACAAGGGAAAACTTGTCTACGAACAAGTTGCCAGAGACCTGGAACTTCCCTTCACGCCTCTTCAACTAGATAAATATCTTTAAGAAAAACTTGTTTGGGCCAGGGTTTTATCCCTGGCCCTCTTACTCGCCCGTCTTGTGAAAATATCAGTCCATGTTATGATTTGTTCATGGTTGAAAAAATTTTCATATTAATCAATTTAATCGTCGCTCTGGGTGCAGCAGGAGTTGTGTTTTATTCCCATAATATTATTAAACCTCCCCCAACCGATCAGGTCGCAGAAGCCGCGGCCATTAAAACTGAGGCCGTTACTGGCACTCAACTTCAACCAGTTCAGATAAAAAAATTCGCCGTAAATCTACATTCCCTTAGTTCACGTCTCAGGTATTTGGATTTAGAGATGAATATCCTCACATTTGAAGAAGGACAAAAGCCAATAATTAAAGCAAACGAGCATATCTTCAAAGATGTTGCCATAGAAGTGGCTTCCCATCTTGAACCGGATGATCTTATCTCTGTCACTGGAAAAATTTTGTTTGAAAATAAGATAAAAAAGAGGGTAAACGCCAGACTAGGCGAATTACCCACTGTTAAGCAGATTTATTTTTCTGTCTTTGTCGTGCAGTAGCGGTTACTGGAGATTCTTTGCTTCCTCATGATCAAGAGGAACAGCATTCTTTGTCTCATCTGAAAGGGAATCAAGGTATTTTTTTACTTCTTCCTTAGTGATCTTTCCTTCGGCAAGAAGACGGTCACGCACTCTTACGTCCAATAATTTTTCTTCTAGGGCCAGTCTTAGTTTCATAATTCCTCACTTTGATTCAGAGAGAGTTTTTACCACTGAGTAAAAAGATCGGCAAGCACTAGTGCGACGCATTATTACTGCCAATACTTGGGTGGATTTTTAGGATCATCTTTAACGATGTGAAGGTGTTTTTTTCTTGGGGAAGAAACTTTCCAGGAGGAATTTAAGACCTTGCGGAGGAGAGGATTACCCTGATAACGGATCATCAAGAAGGCAATCACCATGGCCAATAAATGAGCCCAGGAGGTAGAGAGAGAACCAAAGACAGCAAGATAGGCCTCGATACCTGCAAGAATCCAACAGAAAACTTTGGCCTTCATCGGAAAAATCATCATAAAGACCATTTGCCGATCAGGGTAAAGAAGTGAATAGGCGATTAAAAGAGCAAAATTTATTCCAGACAAGCCATGAAGGGAGGAAAAGTAAGTAGGAGTTCCAAAGAAAAAAATCAGGTGGGCCAAGGAATAAATCAAACCCACAAAAATGACTGTAAAAATTAAAAAACGCAGATAAACTTTCTGACCCCACTGATTCTCAAGCTCAGATCCAATGAACCAAATCACAAGTCCATTGAAAATAAAATTCATCAAATGTAATTCAACGAATGGATAAGTCAAAAGTTGATAAATTAAACCATGAAAAAGACCATTTGCAGATAAACCAAGTACCTCCGTAAGAGAAAAAGCCCCTACAGCTTTAAGGATTGAAGCAAGTAAAAAACAGGCTCCAGTGCAAATGAGTATAAATTTATTAATTTTCGTTAAAGGTGGAGCATAAAACTGTGAATAGCTCATATAGACCTTTCATATTGAGGCGGTTGGGATAACTCTATCAGAACCCCTCCCGTTGACTTAGGATGCATAAAATTAACAAGACACCCACCGGCCCCGATCCTAGGAGCTGAGTAAATAAATTTATATCCCTTTCCAATAAGCTCCAGGGTCTTAGTCTCTAGATCAGAAACTTTAAAACAGAGGTGGTGAATCCCCTCTCCTCTTGTTTCAATGAACTTAAATATCGTACTTTCTTCAGAAGTGGGTTCTAAAAGTTCAATGTGAGCATTTTTGTCAACACTGGCAAAAGCAGTCAGTACTTTCTGCTCTTTAACCTCTTCAATATTTGAACTAAAAACCAATCCAAGATCTTCATATACTTTTTTTGATTGCGTGATACTTTTGACAGCAATGGCTATGTGATCAAGGATACAATCCTCAAGTGCAGGTAAAGACATAATAAGCTCCTTAACTCTATTATTATGCCTTGAAGAACAAAGGGGATCAATGGCTAAAAGTTAGGGGCAGGCACAGCTTTGGCGCAAGCATTGGGTAGTGTGGGATCAAAACTTGGAATAGGTGCTTGAACTGGTGGTAGACAAATTCCATTTTTACAATCTCCAAACTCTTCAACATTGTAGCACTGTTGACGACAAGTTATGTTTCCTAAATTATCAATTCCTGTCTTAATCACATAGCACTTAACCACAGTACTCTTCTGACACCATTCTTTTGCGATACAATAATCTCCAACAGGTTTTGAACATAAAAGGGCCGGTATCACTGAAGTATTGTGGGGAGCACATTGCGCTGAGGTGGGATTACAACAAAGGGTTGAGCATTCTAAATCTGAAGTGCATTGGTCCCCGATCTCCCTATTCCCCTCTTCGTTTCTATTTTCCATGCAGTTTGAAACAAGAGTTTGATCCCAGCAACGGTTATTCAAACAACATTCATTACTGCTGCAACCTGCAGCAGAAGTGCAGGATTTATAATTTGAAAATAAAACTTCATTCCCAAGATCTGTACTGTACTGAGTAGGACGAACAAGTTGTAGCTTTACATCTTTTGAGGAGGCTATCACATAATTTATATCATTCTTGTCTTTTGCAATAATTTCAATCGTGGCTGTTACGTTACAAGACCCTACATGTTCTTGGTCATGATTTCTACTCTGTGCTCTTGCATTCGCTCCATCCATAAGTTCGGTCTTACCAGCCACAGAAAGGATTTTTTCAGTGGTCTCATCTCGTGGAAGGTAAGATTTATTGGCAGGAAGATTAAGTTTTGTTGCTAGGGGAAATAAGTAGGATTTGAAATAAATTCTGTCTTGCTCTTTAAGTGTACTATCACCAATGAGTGGATCTGACAGATAATTCGGGTAGGAGATAAAATCATTATCCTTAAAAACGCGGTTTTTTCCATGTATATAGTGGAAGGGTAACTTAAATTCCCAATTTGATCGATTTGTGAGCCTATAAGGACCTCTATAATAATATAAAGATTCCAAAATCGTGACAGGATTCCAAATTGTCCCCGGATTCGTAAATGTTATTGAAGTTGAATCTGTCCCATTTTCACTAAACTTAATACTATTAACAGGCTTGGTGTCTGGAAGAGGCTTAAGGATTTTATAGGCCATAGAATCCTTATAATAACCACTCCCGCCAGTACTCTTTATTTGAGGATAGGATGGTGTTAAAGGTACCTTTATACCTCCGGACTCCTTAATAAGTCCTTGATCCACTATCTTTGCGTAGGCATAAAGACACTCTTCAGTGTCAGAATCACAGGCACCGACTCCGTTAAAAGTGGGATCATCTTCTACTTTTAGACCACGACAGTAAAGATTGGTATTCCTATTATCTTCCGTTGGATCAGTACTTGAGTCATATTCGTTATAATCGAAGAGGTCATAAGGAAGACGTACATCCCTGAAGGGCTCCGAGCGAAGGTCCATGACGAGAACACTAATATCGGTCTGTGGAGTTATTCCCGGAGCCTTAGATACAACAGCGGGAATAGTGATCGGTTCACGGTTGAGACCAAAATTAAATCGAACCTTCACATGGATGGAAGAGAGTGTTCCCACATTTATACCTGCAAGATAAAGTCTTCCGGCAAAATTTTTAGGAAGGGTGAGTTTTCTGACGTAACTGCCCCCCACTGATGCCTTTCCTATACCTGTGCTGTAAGTCGTGTCCGTGGAGAGGTTTGGTTCAATAAGATGACGAATTTCTACAATTGGTGGCGGAGTGGTGCCAGTCCCAAAGGTTGTATTATTATCACCCACTGAACAGTTGGTACCAAAAGCGCATTCTACATCTTGGAATTGATTCTCTCTTTGTTGGGAAGCAATATCTGAAGTAAGGCATCCACCTAAGCTAAAAAAAGATAATGTGAAAACAAATTTAAAAAAATGAAAAAGATAGTTTTTAGGCATCAAATCTCCCTTATGAATATATCGGAAGAAAGTCTCAGAATTTTTAGAACTAACATAGGTCTCCGACTAAAAAAATCAGCCTATACAGGCCGATAAACTAGGTAGGTAGAAAAAGGTCATTTTAAAAAAAGTAGATTGGAGAAAGAAATAACTTAGAATAAGTAAAATAAGGGATAAAAAGTGAAATCAAAACCTATACTATACAAAGTTATACCAGTATTGTTTATTGCAGAGCCTTTCTTTAAGCTTCTCGCATTTAAAATTAATACCGGCTTTAGTTGGGAAACAATTCTTTATAATATTGGTTCCCGATCAGGGCTCGTAGATGTCTTTGACTTTTGGTTGATGTTTCCTTTAGCTGGAATCATCATTTTGAAGATTAATAGATGGACTTACTATCTTTTTAATCTCACCCTCTTCTATATTATTTACCGGTTGATGACCTTTCAAGAAATGGACTGGCCATATTACTCAAAAAATCCCTTTCTTTATAATTATGTAGTTGTTCTTATTTCAATAGCAATTATTACTATGACACAGTTTCCATATCTGAAGATCCTTTTTTTTAATCCAAGACTTAGGTGGTGGGAAACAGAAAAAAGATATTATACTGACATCGATGCAAATATCTTAATTGGTGATAAATTCATAGAAGGTAAGATGAAGAATATTTCTTTATCAGGTGCCTATGTAATATTTCAACAAAAACTAGTACCCACCATCGAAAATAGAAACGTGAATAAACTAGTGTTTCATCTGGACCACGATGAATTTAAACTAGGGACAGAAATCTCCAGGAGTGAAGAGCTGGAGGATGGGCTAGCTTTGGGATTAAAATTTTCGAATATTAGTTTTATTCAAAAGATAAGGCTATTAAAAAAAATAAAAAAACTAAAACGCCAATATAGATAAATAAATCCACGAGGGATTGAAGGGCAAGAAATGAAGCTCAAAAAAATAATTAGTGCTGTATTAGTGACAATTATTTTAACTGGATGGAGTTCGTTTATTTTCGGAAGCGAAGATTCTTTGTACGACTTCCTATGGCTAGATAAAGATAAATCTGTTTACGTTCTACAAAACAAACAATTTAAAAAAAAAGGTCAAGTTTATACGGAGCTTGGTTATTTAAAGGGAATGAGTTCTAATTTTCAAAATGTGAATGGTGGTGCAATAAGCATGAGTTATTTCTTTAGTGAGGAGTGGGCCGGTGAAATCTCCTATTTACATTATTTGAATAAAAACAATTCGGACTATAAAAACATAAGAGAAATAAACGAAACTGAGCCCTTTGTTAGAGAATTAATTTCAAGCGCATCTGCAATACTTAAATGGGCTCCATTCTATGGAAAGATTAATACTTTTAACCAAATTATCTATTTTGATTTTATCTTAGGTGCCGGAATAAGTAGTCTAAAAAGCAGGGCGAACCTAGGTGTAAGTAATGCAAATCCAAATGCTGAAAAAGAACCTGAAAATCAAATCGGTGGAGTAAGCAAACTAGAATTAAAAATCTACGTAAGCGAAATCTGGAACATCGGTACATACTTACAAAGTCTGTACTACAATTCTGAAGCGCCTAGGCTAGTAAACAAAGAAGAAATAAAAATAAACAATGATTTTGTTATTTATACTGGATTTTCTTTTTAGGATATAAAGGTAAAGAGTTGAAAACTTTGAAATTATTCTACCTAGCAATTTCAATGAGTGTCTTCGGGCAAGGAATCCTCGCATTTGGTGGTTCAACTTCATATGAAAATTTTTATCAAAAAGGTATGTGGAACACAACTTACGTCTTAATGAAAGAAGAGGCTGAAAAAAAAATAAAGAAAAAAGATCTTTACTCAAAAATGTTGAACCAGGTTCTCGAAAATATAAACATTGAAGTAATTTCTTTTGAGAAGGAGTACAACTTCCAAAAAGTTGAAAACGAAGCACTAAGCTATCTCCTTGGAAAAAAAGAATATCTTCAAAAAGAAAATAAAAAGGCTTTGTATCATCTTTTAAAGGTAAGCAAAAAAAGCTCCTACTATCCAGAATCAAGACTCATTATTTCTCAAATTTATAATAAAGAAAATCAAGATGAGAAATTAAAAGGATCCATAAAAGAATGTATACTAAGTAGCTTGATTCAGAAGAAGAGGTACAAACATGATCTAAACACCTTAAAGTACTATGATAGTATTTTGAATAACTGCACGATGATCATTGGAAGAAAAGCCTTTAACGAAGCTCAAATGGAAAAATCACTCAAATTTTTTTCAGTCATTGATAAGAGGTCCGTAACATTTATAAACACATTATTGGAGAAATCATGGATCTATTACTTTCAAAAAAAATATAATCGAACTCTCGGCCTTCTCGCAACCTTTAAATCGCCCCTTTTAAAAGACAGGTTCTACCCCGAAGCTGAATACTTAACGATTCTTTCGAACTACCGATTATGTCTCTGGAACGAAGTCTCTGATCTATCGGAAAAATCAATTAACAAATTCAATAAAAATCTTGAACAATTGAAAAACCTTGAAAAACTAGATCGTGAAAAAATGTTGAAAATGATTTTTCAAAATAAACCAACAGAAAAAATTGATGGGAACAATTTCACCCAATCTTTCCTCAAGAGCATAAACAATAATCCAAAATTTCAATTCGCCCTAAATCAACTCAAAAAAATAAATGATGAGTATGCAATCATAAAAAAACTAAAGAAAACTAAAAAAAGAGACACCCTCTTAACTCTTCTTAAAAATCATAAGGAACAAAATCTTGGATTACTTTTCGATATGACTAAAAAGCAGATCAGTCTTTATCAAGAACAAGTAAATAAATTTGAAAACAGTATTCTAGAATTAAAAATAAGAACACTGGAAAGGAAAAAAGAATCAATAATTGGAAGGAACAATCAAAGTGATTTAAAAATTCAAAACGAAAACATAGAAATTGACGTGAAAGAAAATGAGCACTTTTGGAAATTTGACGGAGAATTCTGGGCAGATGAAATAGGTGACTACTCCTTTTCCATTAAATCGAATTGCGAAAAGGATAAAAAAAATGAAGTCTAAAAAACTCCTTATGCTATTAGTCTTTTTGGTAGTTAGCAATAGAACACTTTTGAACGCCCAAGAGAATGAGTCCTTGAAGAAAAAGGAAGGAAAAACAATCGAAAAAGTAGAATTTAAGAAATACGAAAAAATAGATCTTGGGAATATAAGTATTGATGGAGAATACGTGAACCCTGATGACTTAATGATAAAAGAATCAGAGCGAAAAACAATCAAAGAGAAACTTTACGAGCGCGACAACCTAAATGAATTTACTGATATTGAAATACTGGGATTAAAATAAAATGATTTAAGGGAGAAATGGATATGAATCCTGAAGTCTTGATGAAAAATGCACCCCAAACAATACAAAGCATTGCAGTCTTTATGAATGAAGGCGGCATCTTTATGTGGATTATTCTTGGTGTTTGGTGTTTAGGACTAGGCATCACTCTTGAAAGGTTCGTGAGTTATCAACGTTTCTCAATTAATGGTACAAGCTTACTAGAAGCCATAAAAAAACTTGTTATTTCGAATGAAGTTCAAAAGGCGATTCAGCTTTGTTCGGATTCAAAATCGCTTCTTGCCTTTGTTCTTAAAAATGGTCTTAAAAGGGCAAATCAAACCAAAGACCAGATTGAGGATGCACTTATCGGATCTATTATGGAGGTCTCTCCCAAGGTAGAAGATAAATTATCGTATTTATCCCTTGCCTCCAATCTATCAACACTTTTAGGGCTTCTTGGAACAATTCAAGGTTTAATCCAATCATTTGCTGCTGTTGCTAATGCAGACCCCGGTGAGAAAGGAAAACTTTTAGCTGAAGGTATAGCTGTAGCGATGAACACTACAGCACTGGGCCTAATATCTGCAATTACTCTCATGGTGTTTCATACCTATCTTGTAAATAAAGGTGAAAAGATCGTAAAAGACATAGAGGAGAAATCTTTTAAACTTACCGACCTGTTATCCACAAGAAAAATAGTCGTAAAGGACGAGTAATAAAAATGGGACAATGGGTTTTTCAACAAAAAAAATTTAAAAAACCAGAAAAATTGAATCTCGTACCAATAATGGATGCAATTTTTATATTTATTTTTTTTCTCTTATCCTCTGCACAGCTAGTAGATGTTTATGAAATAAATATTTCAACCCCAATAAAAAAAGAAATCATTAGTCAAGGTGATGATCGTAACTTTAATTTGGTAGTAATCCCAAATGAAGAATCTCTGGACATTGAATTTGGACTCAAGGAAATTACAAAAAAAAATTTTAATTATCTTCAACGAAAAGAGATCATAACTTTTCTGATGGATCTTAAGAAAAGTAATCCCAATGAAAACACAATTCGAATCAGTACAAGGCCAGAAGTAAAATTCAACAAGGCAATTGAAGCGATTGACTTAACTCAGGATCCAAAACTAACCAATAAACTTTTTACTCAAATTGTATTTGAACAAGAAAAAAGCAATGAAGAAATTTCTAATAAATAAAAAAAACAAGAGATCAAACACCTCAATAGATCTTGACATTACCTCACTTCTTGATGTCCTAAGTATTATATTAGTTTTTTTATTATTCAGCTATAATCCTTCTGATTTAAAACTCGACCTAGTCACAAACTTAAAACTAGCAGAATCTCTTTCAAAGAAACACACCACTTTCGCGCCCGTTATTCAAATAAATAAAGAATTAGACATCTTTTATGAATCAAAACTGATTGGAAATATAAATGACGAAGAAACCGTGAAAAAAATAGAAAAAAACTTAAAAAAAGATTTTGAGAAAATAAAAATTGATGAAACTCTAAAAGGCTCTAAATCAAAAAACATCGTTTTAAACCTGGTCATTGATCAAAGTGTCGCATCAAAGCATGTCAATCAGATCATGACAACAACTGCACTATGTGGGTTCGAAAAATTTAAATTTATTGTAGGTCCTAAATGAAAATTAGGAAATTTTTTATCATCTGTTTGAGCATGATCCTTATTTCGAGTCCAACACACTCATTTGATGAAGAAAAGTGGAAAAAGATTCTGGACCTAACAAATGAAGAAATCAAATTTCTCGAAAAAAAGGATGCAAAACCAGAAAACACTTTAAGACTAATTGAGGCTTACTCTGAACGGCTTAAGCTTATTTTTGAAAAAGAAAATAATAATTATCTTTCTAAGAGTGATAATCAAGATAAGTCCTTTTTTTTTAAAGATACTCAAGAAGAATTTGAAAAGATTGAAAAAATTGGCAAGAAAGCTTCAGAGGGAATAAATGATTGTGGGATTAGAAGTCAAATCCTCTACAGACTTGCCGTAAACTCAAAGAATTATGGGAATTCAAGATCAATTGAAGGTTATCTATTAAAAGCTATTGAACCTTGTAGTAATGTGAATAAATCCACCTCATACTTTGCAGAGGAAATGCTTGCAGATTATTACATGAATAGTAAGATGTTTTCTCAAGCTATCAAACACTTTACTTCCATTATTAATAAAAAACCTTTAGATAAGTTTGTTGTAAGGAATTACTATCAGCTTGCCTGGGCCTATCTGAAAACTTCGAAACCTAAAGAGGCGCTAGCTTCTTTAGAAAGAGGCTATGGTCTTATGATCCGAACTGAATCCACTCAGTTTAAAGATCAAATCATGAGGCTTAAAATGATCCTTTATATTTCAAACAATAAAATTCAAGAGGGAATTAATTTTTTTAATAGAATAAGAGATCCTCAAGAGAAAATCACCTTTCTACTCCTTTATGCAGAAGCATGCCGAACTTCAGGAAAAAAAAACGATACTTTCAAAATCCTTACCCTAGCAAATGAGTCTATAGAAAAAAACAGCTTCCACCAAAGAAGTATGGAAGTAAAAAGAGAGTCACTTCTTGCATTTGAAGAGTTTAAAATGTTTGATGAATACTTAAGGCTTCAACGTGATATTTGGGGAACAGGCAAAAAACTAAAGGCTGTGTCAACAGAGATTAAGGATGAAGTCTTAACATCATTGAAAAAAATTACGAATTACCTTGATGCCTTAATCAAAAAGGATAAGTTTCAGGATAATCTTACAAAAAATCCTGATATTTTTAATCTTTATGATGGCTACTTGAAGGAACTTATTTTTTTAGACCCTGAAAACAAAAGTGAATACCATTATTTTCTTGCTGAATCCTATTTCATGAAGAAGATGTTTACCCTAGCCTCTAAATACTACCTGAGCTCTCTCCTTGCTGGATCTCAAAAAAATTCTGAGGAAAGAAAAGTAAAAGCTTTTAATGCACTATTTAATATCGCGAAAATTGCGAATGATTCAAATATTGAAGACTCATCTCTGCAAAAAAACTTAGACGCCTCTTTTGAATTATACCTTAAATTGAATCCTAAAGGAGATTATGCCTCTGATATTTTCCCTAGCATTATTTCTCGTTTTATAAAAAATGAAAAATTTGAAGATGCTATATATCAAATTGAACAATTTTCCAAATTGGCTCCATCTAAGACTGAATCACAACAAATACTTGAGCTTGAGCTCATAGACAAAATGGTTGAGAAAAAACAGCTATCACTACTCATACAGGAAGCGTATAAAATAAGAACTGGTTTTTTAGGATTTGATAAAAATAAATCTGAGCAAATCGACGAGAACCTCTCAAAACTCATCTTTTCAAGAAAAGAATCAGATTTAAAAAACGCGAAAGATTCTGAACATAATCAAATAAACTTAAAAATTCTCAAAGATGGTCGTATTCCAAACAGCATAAAGTCAATTGCAGCAATCAACCTTGCCTCCTATTACTCCTTGAAAAATGATCCGAATAACTCAAGAAAAATATTTGAATTTTCTCTCAACAACATGAAAAAAAAGGATCTTCTTGAAAACAAAAAGAAAATCATAGACCAATTACTACTTTACGCTCTCATTCAAGATTTTCCTTTCTCAGAAAAAAATTCAAAAAAATTCTTAATGAAGGTTTGTGACGATAGAGACAGTTTAAATGACTCACTTTTTAGAATTTATGTAAATATCTTGAATGCAGACTCTTTGAATCTTGAAAAGATTAAAAGCTTAAATGTTTTAAAAGGATGCCTTTCACAAAATGAGATTTTCCAGAATGAAATAAGTACGATCATAAGTGACTACATCCTCTCTAATCTAGATAACTACCAAGAAGTAAACGCTCTATTGTCCTTCAATCCTAAGGAAGAATTGGTCAAAGCACTAAGAAAAGAGATCATGACAAACTATTATCTTAAAATACTTACTTTAGATAACCTAAAAAAAATATCCTTAAATTCACCTGGCCTAGGATTAAGAAATAACTTGATAGACCTCACTGGTCTTGAACAGTTAACAAAAGCAACGAAAAATTTTCGAAATAACAATATCTGGGAAGAGAAAGAATTCAATCCTGATAGATTCAACTTCAGTTTAGAAACATATTTAAAAAAACTAGCACAAAAGATTTCACTTTCAAACAGTCTCATGAAATCTGAGGTACCAGAAATTGTTTTACAAGGACTAAATGTTGTGTGCGAACTTACCTTCGTCGCTCATCAAAAAATCTCTACCCTCAATCCACAGGGTCTCGACCAGGAAATTAAAGATGATTTCTTAAAAGAAATGTTCAAAATTTCAGATAATATTCAGAAGAATCACTTAAAGTGTACAAAAGATCGGGAAACATTTTTAAGAAATTTAAATAACGGTGGTAGCTTCCTAGTTGAGGAAAACAAATTTGATTTTTTAAATTCTAGTTTTTCAAAGCTAAATGAGTCACTCATTTTCCTTGATCGAACGCAAGAGGATATTATTGAATGAAACGAATTCTTCTTTTGAGAACATTAAATCTCATTTTGTTTATTTTTATTTCTTCATGCTCGTCAAAGAAAGAGCAGTCTAAAAATAAAAGCATTCATTTCAATGCTTTTGCAAATGAGTCTTACCACAGTTTTCTTCTGAGTTCATCGAAGGAAATACCCACACTAGAACAAACATTTGATCATTGCTACCAAGGAAGCATTGATGATGCACTAATGGTTTTTGAAAAAAAATTTAAAACATTGAAGGATCATTCGTTATACTATAATCACGTCGCACACTGCTTTTATATGAAAAAAGATTTCCCTAAAGCGGTATTTTTTTCAAAATATGTCTTAAGCTCAAGCAGAAACAAGATTGAAAAATCTTCATCCCTTAATTTACTAGGAATGATCTACTTCATTCAAAATCGATTCGGTCTTTCTTTAAACTCATTTAATCAAGGTCTTGAGATAAATCCTAAATCGAAGGTATTAAGATATAACTTAGCCCTACTCCATCTAAGAATGAATCAACCACAGGAAGCAATAAACTTACTCAATCCATTAGAAGAAAACAAAGACCCACTCATTTTGTACACTTTGGGTTTCGCCTACACTATCAGTAAAAACCTAAATGAAGCGGAAAGAGTCTTTTCTAAAATCGCTCAGGAAGAAATGAAAAATTCTGATAGGTTACTAACCTATAGCACTTACCTCTACTTATCCAACCATCTTAATCAGGCAAAAAACAACCTGGCGCCCCTCATTGCAGACAAAACCAATCCGCATCAACCTGACTCTTTAATTTTATTAAAGCTTATAAAATCTAAAGAGTTATCTTTGCAAACCGAAAAGAATCCTAAGTAAATTAACAGCTTGAGATTCTATGAATTTGAAGTTTTCTATACGCCACATAAAAGACGAAACTGATCAAAATATTATATCAATATCAACTGATCCAAATGAAAAAATTTTTATAGGCTCATCAGAAAATTTAAAAATTCGACTCAATGATCCACAAGTATCTCCTCTACACTGTCTCGTTTTTGTTAATGAGCAAAACTCTGTTGAGATTATTGATTTAAAATCGAAAAATGGAACCTGGTTAAATGGACTAAAGATTTCACATAATACTTTAAAACCAAATGATTCAGTTTTGATAGGTTCCTACATAATTGAATTTAATGTCATTAACACTGATCAAGAGGAAAATAGAGAAATTCAAACCACAGTGATAGAAACTTCTGTTAAATTAAAGGAAATACCAGAAGCGATTAATACTCCCGAATTAAAGGTAGAAAAAAGAAAGACACTTTTACCTCGGAAGAAACTCGTCATCGTTGATGGTGAAGAGTGTGACATTGAATTTAATGATTCTCGATTTGAATCTACAAAAGAAATTCCTCTAAATTCATTAAACTTTAGTAACTTTATTGATCTTGACTCATCTGGTTCATCTGAAAAAATCTTCTCCTCAAAAAAAGAGAAGCGTCTTGAAGTCATCTACTACCTTTCATCAAAAATAACAAACATTGAGTATATAAAGCTCGTTGATGGTGACTTATACTTCTCAAAGTCAAAAAATAAAAAAAACTGCATATTTGTTCCAGGCGAAACTATCTCCAAGCAAAAATTCATGTCATTCAATGGTAAAAACTTCCAATTATACAAATTGAAAGACTATGAATATTCAGAAAAAATAAGCTCCAGGATAAATCTCACCTCAGCACTTTTTATTACTTTTGGGATACAACAAATCTCAATAAGATTAACTGAGGAAAAATTTAATTTTATTCACTCATCCCAAAAGGTTTCTCAACCTGAAAGTTTAAGAAACATTCTCATTTTCTCCTTTCTTCTTTTCCTCCCCTCTATTTTATTTTCTTTCTATAAACCAAATAAAATTTTTGAGAAAAAAAATGAAATTGCCGTTATTTATGAACTCCCTAAAGAAGTCGAGGTTCAAAAAGAAATCACAATAGAAGAAGATATCCCAGAAGAGATTTTAACAAACGTCGAGACACCCGAAGCAAACGATTCAAAACAAAATCAACCAGAGAACATAACGGAAGAGGTTTTACCAGAAAATCCAAGCCTTGTGGCTGACCCTTCTCCTGAATCTCCATCAGAACCACCTCCGCCGCCACCTCAAAATTTACCGAAAATTTTTGACCAACCTCAAATAAAAAAAGAAGTTGTCATAAATTCATTGCAAAAAAAAGAACAGACACCTCAAAGAGTTGAGACATTTGAAATTCCTCAAAAAAATGTCAAGGCAGAGCCAGTTCAAGTTGTAAAAAAAACCTATTCCTTCAAATCAAGTACCAACCTTAATGATCTATCTCTCGAATCTACACCTATTAATCTATCCTCTAAAGAACATTTTGGACAAAGAAACCATGCCGACTTAATGGTATCAGAATCAATTAATGGTGCAGGCGCAATAAGATCTTCCAATTCAGAAATGACTAAACTAAGTGACGCTTCAAAAAGTGGACTCTACCAAAAAGTAAACTTCAGGAGCCTCGCCTCAAAAAATACTTTTGATAATATGAACATTACTACCAAAACAGTCGTCCTTGGGTCCATGGATGCTGAACTGTTACGAAAAATACTAAAAGAATATATTCCGCAGTTTAGACATTGTTACCAGCAGGAACTCGTCTTAAACTCGGAAATGAGAAGTGGAAGTTTTGATTTAAATTTTTCCATTTCTCCCCTCGGTCATTTAAAAAAATTTAGTATTGAATCAACCGAAAATAAAATTAGTAAAAATTTTAGAGACTGCATGGGGAAAGTTCTTCAAATTATTCCATTTCCTAAGCCAAAGGGAGGAGGAATTGTGGATGTAAGACAACCATTGCACTTTAGCTCTGAAGAAAGAAGATTGTAATTGATCTCATATCGCTTTTTTTCAGATTAGTCCTTTACAGTAAAACCTAGCCGAAAGTAAGCCTTCTGAAGATTATTGCAAGAAGGTGTCCACCAAATCCACTTTGCACCAAGATTGCTTAATTGAGAAGCATCGGAATAAATCCAGTCAGATGTCTTTGAACAATTATAAGAAGCTCCCCACATGGAATCATCAAAATCAAATTGATTCCAATTAATCGGTGGATCTTCCGGTCCATAAACTTTTAAAAAATCATTCTTATCTCCACTTACCCAAACAAGGTTGCCATCAATTTTCAAAGATGCAATGAGTCCACTTACCCATTTGAGCTTATCTTCACCTTTAATGGCCAACAAATGACAACCTGACTTTATGGTTGTCTTATAGGTTGTCAATTTTTTCCAGTGAGTATTACTCCCCACCAGATTGCCATCAATCCAAGCAGTCCCAAAATCATCAACAGTAAAAGTTAATTCCAATTCGTGAACCTTATTTGAAACCTTCAGTTTTTCACAGTCAATTTTAGGATCCTTTGGATCCACAATATCTACCGATGTTTCTGAATTTAAAATAGTTAATACTGCTCTGGCAGTAGTCGACTGAGAATCAGAAGTTTTTAAGGTAAAAATAAAAGATCCTTCGCCACTATAATTTAAATTTTTATAAACACTCACAGAGCACTTGCCATTGATGCACAAACAATCCGATGTGTTGATACTTTTTTTATTATTCAGTTCACAAAAGACAGCATGATCTTTTTCTGGATCAGAGTAATCTAATTCAAGAACGTAATCAGAATCATTGTTAATAGTTTTATTAAAATCCAAGGCTATAGGTGGTCCATTAACAGGATCTGTCTCAGGATTGTTGACTCCCAAAGAATCCATATTATTTTTTTGGAAATAATTTTGAGATGAGTTGCATGAAATAGTTAAAAATAAAATTGAAACAAATATATAAAATTTCATTGCCTTTACCTTTGGTCACATATGCAACTTTAACACAGACAAGAAAGATTCAATTATTTTATCCCAAGCAATACTTAACAGGTTGTTTTCATTAATAGTGATCTCGTTTTGGTGCCTTAAATTGTTGGCATGACAAGGCTTTTATTTATAACCGAAAAGATTACTCACAATCTTCAAAAGTAGATTTCTCTTTATTTTTTCTGAGATTTGGAACGGTAAAAAGTCTGCCATGAAATGTGACATAGTAACCGGGGTCTAAAATCCTAGCGGCAAAAATTGCTTCAATAACATTTTGAGCGGCATCTGAATCATCAAAACCCAAGGGTTTCATAGCACCAGTGAATACGACAGGAACCGTAATTTCCTTATAATTTTTGTGACAGTACCGACTGGTCACATCCATCGTATCGGTGCCATGGAGAACAACAATGGGGTGATGTAACTTTTCCTGAAGTTTTATGGCCTCTAGAATTGTTTCCCTATCCCTATCGTCCATGTAGAGTGAATCCTTCGCCATGATTTGTTTGACTGAAATATCGGTGTAAGGAAGTCGTAACTTTTGTAAGATTTTATTTTTTACAATAGTTTCCCTATTGGTGAGCGCTCCCTCAAATTCATCATAGACCTTCTCAATAGTTCCTCCGGTTGTTAAAATCGTAAGTGGCATTATTTCATTAGACATATTAATTCCCATCCCTTGACGTTCGTCATTTCATACCCATATTAAGTGAGCATTTAATTTTTAATTAATATTTACTCAATATTACCAGACTTGGAGGATTTATGAGTACCCGTAAAGGTTCAATTTCAGTAAAAACTAACGACATTTTTCCTATTATAAAGAAGTGGCTTTACTCGGAGCACGATATTTTCATCAGAGAGCTTGTTTCTAATGCATCTGACGCAATTACAAAAAGAAGCACCATCGCTCGCTCCCAAGGTCATGAAACACCTGAGGGGAAAATCAAGATTGAAGTCAATAAAACCGAGCGAATGATCACTATAGAAGACAATGGAATTGGAATGACAGAGACAGAGGTTGAAAAATACATTGCTCAGCTTGCTTTCTCCGGGGCCGAAGAATTTGTTCAAAAGATGAATGACCTTGGGAACACCAGCACAAAGGATGAAATTATTGGGAAATTTGGTCTAGGTTTTTACTCAGCTTTCATGGTTGCGGAAAAAGTTGAAGTTGAGTCTCTTTCCATGCATCCAGGCTCTCTTCCCACAAAATGGACATGCCATGGAGACACTGACTACGAATTTTCTGGTTCAACAAAAAATGAAGTTGGAACCAAGATTACCTTATTCATAGGCAGTGATGGGGAAGAATTTCTAGATAAATACAAATTAGAAGAAACTCTGGGACGCTACTGTGACTTCATGCCCTACCAGATAGGACTCGTGGATTTAAACGAAAAAGAGGCATCAGAAACAATTGTTAACGAAACTCAACCACTTTGGAAAAAGGATCCAACAACACTTTCTGACGAAGACTATAAAAACTTTTACAGAAAAATGTTTCCAATGGATCCTGAGCCTTTGTTCTGGCTCCACTTAAATGTGGATCACCCCTTTACTCTCCAGGGGATCCTGTTTTTTCCAAAGCTTAACCAAAACAAGCCCATTCAGGAAAATGGCATTAAGCTATATTCGAAGCAAGTATTCGTTTCCGATAATGTAAAAAATGTGGTGCCTGATTTCTTAGGACTTTTAAAGGGCGCCATTGATTCTGTGGACATCCCTCTTAATGTTTCTAGGTCTGCATTACAGGGTGACCCTAACATTAAAAAAATATCCAATTACATTATTAAGAAAGTTTCTGAGTCACTAAAAAAACTCTTTAACTCTGACAGAGACCGCTTTGAGAAGGCCTGGGAAGATATTGGTCTTTTCGTTAAATACGGCTGTATGCAGGATGAGAAATTTGATGAGGTTATGAGAAAATTTGTTCTCTTTAAAAACACGACAGGGCAATTGATCACTTTTGACGAATACCAAGAGTCTATCCCAGAAAATTACAAGGAAAAGCTCAAGGATAAGTATGTTTATTTTGAAAAAAATATGAGTGATGAATCCCTTAGAAAACAGCTCATATTGGAAAACATCCAGGTTATTGAAACTGACCAGTACATTGACCCTCACTTCATGCAACATTCCGAGTATAAAAAAATCGGAGAACAAAGCTTTAAGTTTTCTGCAATTGATTCCATGATTGAAACTCTACTTGAATCTGAACAAACAACTCCGAACGACATTAAAATCAAAGATTTTTTTAAAATGGTTTTGGTAGGAGACGATAAAAGCCTTGAAAATAAACTTGATGTAGAAGTCAAAGGACTTAAAAATTCCTCTTCAAGTGCGTATTTTAAAGTTGATGAAAATATGAAAAGATTTCAGCAAATGACCAAGTCTATGGGGCAAACGTCATTTAGCATGCCACTTAAAAAAACCTTGATCATTAATCCTAACAACGCCCTCGTTCAAAATGCTTTAAAAATTTGGGAAAAAGGGGAGAAAAAGGAATTGGCCGAAAAAATTTGTCATCACGTTCAGGACTTAGCTTCTCTTTCATCTGAGGGACTTAGCTCGGAAGATAAGGAAAAATTTGTTAGTCGTTCCCAAAATCTGGTTCAGGAACTTTCACAATATATCGTTTAATTTTTCTTCATGTCGGTCCTAACCAAGGACCGACATTTTATAACTTAAGTAACGATATCCTGATAATCCATGTGCGAAACTTTAAAGTTAGAAGTACCCGTTTCATCAGATTTGAAATTTTTATCAATGCTTTCAACCGGAAGATTTCTACCAACTTTTACAGAATTCCTATTTTTATGAATTAATTGATTCTCTTCCTTCTCCTCGGCCTCCTTGCATTGAATGCACAAGGCTGCGGTAGGACGAGCACTAAGTCTATTAAACGTTATTTCAACCCCACAATTTTCACATTCACCAAAAGTCCCATCTTCAATTTTCTGAAGAGATTTTCTTACTTTTTTTAGGTATATGGCATTTCTCGCCTTAAGCCTTAGATCCATTTGATTATCTTTTTCTGCTGAAACGAGGTCTACTTCATCTCCTTCACGACTTGCAGGTAAGAACTGGCCGTCAGATTCTTCTTGATCTGAAAGAATTTCCAAAAAAATTTTTTTAAAGTGATCAACAACTGTCTTTTCCATAAAGCTCTCCTTACTTTTTCTCTTAGAACTCTCTTGCATGAGAAAAATAACATGACTCAAATAAATTTAAATCCATACTTCCCTGGAGGTGAAATCCCTTTCTTGAACACTCATCCCTAAGTGCCCTCCTTATCTGCTGGAACCCATTGAGCAGGAATCATGCCAAGCCTTACATTAGAAATTTAAGGGACTTATAGAAAATATTGGTAAATGAAAGGGGCTATTTTGACTTTTAATGAGGACACTATTACTACTGCCTGGAGTCACTTAGACCCTAACTAGACATATTTTTCAGACTTATCTTTGGATAGGATGATTTCCCCTTTCTCTGCCAAGGCCTGAACAACTTTCATGATTTTGTTCTGGGCCTCAAGAACTTCATCCAGGGGACGAGGTTTACCTTTTAAAATCTCTTCAACGTCATTTTTCATGTTAGTAGAGAACATGTTTAGGATATGAGTAGCTGTTTGCTTACTCGCCCCTCTCAATGCAAGGCCAAAAACTTCCAAAGGAATATCTTTGAGAAGTCGTTTCATCATATCTATAGTTAAAAATTCAAGATCATCAAAAGTAATGAGGTTTTTCTTGAGTTTTATGGCCATTTCAGGATCTTTTCGAGCCATTTCTGCCAAAAGGGATTGTTGAGAGGCCAAATCTAAGCCTTTCAGCATTTCAATCGCTTGTTTGAATCCGTCTATTTTCTTTTTCATTTTTTACTCAAATATGGGTCATCTTTACTTAAGTGATTCCTCACATAATCATCGATAGCATCTTCAAGTTTCATAAACTTAAATTTAGGAAGAGCCTTATTTAGTTTTTTCATACTGGCCTGTGTGAAGTATTGATACTGATTTCTAAGTTCTTCAGGCATATCTATGAAATGAATCTTAGGCCTTAAATCAAGGGACTCGAAAGTTGCCTTAACTAAATCATAAAAGCTTCTAGCCTCACCAGTGCCAAGATTATAGATTCCAGAAATTTCAGGACGTTTTTTTCCGTTCTCAATTAATGCAATCATCGCCCTAACAACGTCTTTCACATACACAAAATCCCTTAGCTGTTCACCATCTCCAAAATCAGGTCGGTGGGACTTAAATAATTTAACTTCTCCTACGTCATGTATTTGATTGAAGGCTTGATAAACCACAGAACTCATTTTGCCTTTATGGTATTCATGGGGTCCAAAAACATTAAAAAATTTCACACCAAACCAAACTTTGGGTTTTTTCTTCTGCTTAAGTATCCATTCATCACTTAACTGTTTGGAGTAACCATATTTATTTAAAGGTTTAAGACCTGAAATTCCTTCATGATCATCAGAATACCCACTCTCTCCGGCACCATAGGTGGCCGCACTTGAAGCGTAAACAATAGGAATATTTTTTGTAGCCGCCAAAGAGAGAAGTTTATTTGTAAACAAAGTATTATTTTTATACAAAAAGTCCATGTTCATCTCCGTGGTATCAGAACAGGCACCCATGTGGTAAATGGCCTTTAAGGAAGATTTCCCTCTCCAGATAGAATGATCAAAAAGATCTTGAACTTGAATAAATGAGTTAAATTTCAGACCTCGGAGGTTTTTCCATTTATCCTGACTTTCAAAATTATCACAAATAATAATATCCTCTAGGCCCAAATCATTTAACTGTTTGACTATCACGCTACCAATAAAGCCTGCGGCCCCAGTCACTAAAATCATGAACATTCCCCTCTTGATTAAACTCTTTGATCATAAACAAAAACATATTTTTAGTCACCTTAACTCCTGATAAAAACGAGTCAAATGCAAAGCATTATGCCTCTTGGAAAACTGTGCTTTTTAGGATAGATAAATCTCTCATTTTAAAGGGAGAATTATGAAGGTTGACGGATGGAAAATTGAGGAATCTTTTAGGAATACTTTTGCTATGGGGTTTAAAATCAAGACCCATCTTCATTCGGAGCAGTCTACTTATCAAAAAATTGATGTCTATGACACTGATTCTGTGGGAAAGCTTCTTCTCCTTGATGGCAAGACTATGGTTTCTGACAAGGACGAATTTGTTTATCACGAAGTTGTGTCTCATATCCCCTACATGGTTTCCAGAAAGACCAAAAATGTACTGATCATTGGCGGTGGTGATGGTGGAGTGGTCAGAGAGTTTGTTAAGCATCCTGAAATTGAGAGAATTGACCTGGTTGAAATTGATGAGAGAGTTATAGAAGTATCAAAGCAATTTTTTCCTGATTGCACCTCTGGTCTTTCCGATTCAAGAGTAAGAGTTTTACCTCAGGACGGGTTTGCCTTCATTAAAAAAGCCCGCAACGAATATGACATCATTATAGTGGACTCAACAGATCCTGTGGACTTTGCCTCTGGACTCTTTACGGATGAATTTTATCAAGATGTATTCAACGCTCTTTCAGAAGAGGGCATCATGATGAATCAAACAGAAAATCCCTTTCTTGATGAATGGGGTATTAAGAACATCTACAACAACATGAGAAAAATATTTCCTATAGTAAATTCATTCAATGCCCCCATGCTCATTTATCCTGGTGTCTATTGGACTTTTGGGTTCTCATCCAAAAAATATCGCCCTACAGATCTTAACCCCTCCAAGATACAACACATGAATTCCTTACAAAGAAATCTTAAGTGGTACAACATGGATTGGCATAAAGGCACATTTTCGATTTCAAACTTTCACAAAAAAATGATTGGCCAGGAGTAGAAAGATGAAAGAACCTCGTCTTATTAAAGAAATTGAAGGTCTAGAACACGCCAGGGCCTTCATTGGTACAAAATATGCGGAAGCTATTTTCTCAGACACAACCCACATCATTGGTTTTTGTTTTGATGGTACAACCAGCTTTCGTCCGGGTGCAAGATTTGCTCCGCCGGCCATAAGAGACGCCTCCTATGGCCTAGAAGACTACTCTCCCTATCTGGACAAAGACACTCAGGACTACAGCATAATTACGATGGGAGATTTACCGGTTTTTCCTTCCAAGTGGCACTTGACCAACGATTTTTTCATGGAAATGACAAAGGACTTGGATCTTAAAAAAGATGCTATCAAGTTTGTGACTCTGGGTGGTGAGCACTCCATCTCTTACGGCCCGATTGTGACTTATCTTAAAAACTACCCTGACCTTGTTATTCTCCACCTTGATGCCCACACGGATTTACGAGATGGTTACTTGGGGGAAAAATATTCCCATGCCTCAATAATCCGCAGAGTTCTAGATCATTTCACAGAAAAAAATCGCCTGATTCAATATGGAATACGTTCTGGACCCAAACAAGAGTTTCAATGGATGAAAGAAAATAAGACCCTCGCCACTTCCCTAAAAGAGTGCTGTGAGTGGTTAGAAAATATTTCCTCTGACAGACCCATCTACCTCACCTTGGATTTAGATTTTTTTGACCCAGGATTTTTCCCTGGAACAGGAACCCCAGAGGCAGGAGGTGAAGATTTTCATGGATTTATGAAAATTCTTAAAATTCTGAATCGAAAAAATTTAGTGGGAGCAGACATCGTAGAGCTTGCACCTATGCTTGATACCAGTAATAATTCCTCATGTTTTGCTTCAAAAATCACAAGAGAAGTCATACTCGCCATGAATCATTGAAATCTTGACCACTTATGACCTCTCCATTTTAATCTTAAGGATCAAATAGGTACTGGGCAAAAATAAATTCATTGGATTCCTAGGATGGGTGTAAAATACTGATCAGAGGGAATTAAATGAGAAAACTAAGTCGGATGGAAGCAAGTAAAGAAGTCAGACGCATTCTCATCAGGCACCAAATTGATTTGAGTCTTGCTCAGTATAGCGTCTCTGGTTACGAGATTCGGATTACCGGATGGCTGGTTAAAAATGATACCTCAGCTTTTAATGCATCTGGAATTGAGAACCTTATAGAGGATTTTCAGAGACGACTACCGAATTATTTTATTTCCGGTGACATGGATAATTGGAAATTTACCATTACCTACATCACCTATCTAGGTGATCCAAAATCAGGTCAGGACGAGAAAGAAACCATCCTTCTGAACCAGGATCCCACAGATGTGGACTATGGAAATAACAAATAAATTACTCTGGAAGATACTTTCGTTTTAAATATGGATGAACAATCACTGCCACCGCAATGATTCCAATTTCATAGAGGATCATCATCGGAATCCAGACACACATCATCGAGAGAATATCTGGTGTGGGCGTAATCACTGCGGCGGCAACAGCAAATGCCACGGCCAAATAACGCCTCATATTTCGTAAAGAATACTTCGTCACAAGTCCCATAAACCCAAGAATCACGATGACATTTGGAAGTTGAAATAAAAGACCAAGGAAAATTAAGACTTTTGAAGCCAGAACCAGATAATCCTGAAGATTCAACATGGCTTCTACGTTTGTCACCCCGGCAGAAATAAGTGTCTTAAATGTGAAAGGAAAAATGACAAAATATCCAAATGAAATACCCACTAGGAAAAGAAAAAAACCAACAAAAATAAAGGGGCGAACTGCCTTCACTTCAGTCTCATAAAGACCTGGTCGAATAAATAACCAGATTTCACGAAACCACAATGGACTTGCCAGAAAAACACAGGACCAAAAAGCAATTTGTAACTCGGCCAAGACTTTGTCTAAAAGCCCAGTAAAAATAACTTTTCCATTTGTTCCAATAGCCTGGCGCAATGGGGCCAATAAAATTTCCTGGATTTCGGTGGAAAAATAATAACAGATCCCAAAGGATGCAAATAGAATAATAAGGATACGAATTAATCTGGTACGTAGTTCTTCCAGATGTTCTATAAAGCTCATTTCTTTCATTTTGGGATCATAACCTTAAACGACATTTTCTGTCCTGTATATTTTATGCCCCATGAAAATTGTCATTTGTTGAGTATCATTCTTACGTTACAATAAATTTATGAATTTCATATCTGTGATCTTTATTTATCTATTTTTAGCTCCCGTTTTTAGTAAAGATCATGAAATACTCAAATGCCTAGGAGATGAAGAAAAACGTCTTCATCTAAAAAAAGACTTGAGTCCAATCTATGACCTGAATCAGCGCTTAATAAGCGAACTTATACAGATCCCAAAAGTTGAGATTAATCCATCCGATTATTTGGTTATTTGCACAGGAGAAAAGTTTTCTGAATCTTGGAATCTTCTCGAACTCTCCATCAAAAAGAGAAAAAGCCTATTTATAATTCCTAAGAACATCTCTGACATTCAGAGAAGCATGATTGAAGGGATGATTGAAGATTATATCGAAAGCAGCCGTGAAATCCTTCTCAATGTCATTTCTCAAGTACAGACACAGGCCCCGACTGCAACCTGCCTAAAAGAAGAAATTCCTGAACTTGATAATTTTTTTACAGAAATTAAATATCTGCAGGAAGATGTGGACCCTCAAATTATCTTCTCAGGAAAAGATTCTAAGATTTTTGAAAAATTAAAAAACTATCCCTTAGCGTTTGAAAAATGCCGCGCCCGTCTTAAAAAGAAACTTAAATCCAAATCAACAGAGCGACCCAAAAAATCCTGAAGCTCCTTACCTGTTAATTCCTCTTCTCTTTGAGAAACTTCTTTATCAAAAATAATGGTGACCTGATTCCCTTTAAGAAGAGAGACTTCCATTTTCCAATCAAGTGCCTTGGGAAAATCAGCAAGTGTCCGGTCTATATCCAGAAGCCAATCTGCAGCTGGTCGACTTTTAAAATAACGATTGTTTTTTTTATCGTTATCAACCATTAACCACCTCTTGAGCTGAAGGACACAACTCCTGCACCCCATTCCAGCCTTCGAATTATTTACCAAATTTTCCAGGGTTGGATTAGTTTCTGTTTGAAGAAAATCTCTGATCTCTTTTTCTCTGACTCCAAAACACCTGCACACCAAAGGACTTTCTTCTTGATAAAGATAATCTCTTCCTTGATATACATTTAACGAAGCAAAAAGAAGTTCTAAGGGTTCAAAAATAAATTTTCGACTTTCTTCGTCGTAATAATCCCAGAAAGTTTGATCATTCTGAAAAAAAAGTTCCCATTGTTTCCAGGTAAATCTAACCAATTCACCTAAACTTTTTCCCTCAATGAGATAACACATCGAAGACATCCAAGGATTCAGTGGTCCCTGATAACGTGCACTGAGTACTACATCCTTAGAATCAAAACGAACTGACAGAGAATAGACACCAAAAGTCACATCAACGGAAGAAAACTCAAGAGAATTATTGAAGGTAGGATCAACAAAAAAATCCTTAAATTTTTTCATCTTCGCTCGTCCAATCCTCTGGCGAAAACTGAGTCAGGATTTCATGGCCACTCTCAGTGATAAGAATCGTATGCTCAAATTGAGCAGACCAGGATTTGTCCTTGGTGACCACTGTCCAACCATCGTCAAGCAACTTACAGTGCCTTTTTCCTAAATTAATCATGGGTTCAATAGTAAAGGTCATCCCTGGACGCATCTCAACCCCTGTACCTTTTTTACCCACATGAACAACCTGTGGCTCCTCATGGAATACTCTCCCGATTCCATGACCGCAATACTCATGCACTACCGTAAACCCATGATCATGGGCCATTTCTTCAATGATTGCTCCGATATCTCCCACCCTAGCACCTGGTTTACACACAGAGATTCCGGCCATTAGACACTGATGGGAAACATCCACAAGCTTTCTAACCTCTGGTTTTACATCCCCTATCAAAAAGGTTCGATTGGTATCACCATGAAATCCTTTTAGGATCGTGGTGACATCCAAGTTAATAATGTCTCCATTATTCAGGATATCTTTTTCAGAGGGTATGCCGTGACAAATAACTTCATTTTTAGAAGTACAAAGGGATTTTGGAAAACCATGATAACCTAAAGTTGCAGGTATTCCTCCTCGGTTCACAGTATACCTGTGACACATCGAGTTAATCTCATCTGTGGTCATCCCTATTCGCAAATTCTGTCCGAGAAAATGGAGCGTTTTAGCCGCCATTTTGCAAACTTCACGCATGATTTCAATTTCTCTGTTGGATTTAATAGTTATCATAGGCACCTTATACACTTTCAGCCTCATTTACGCTATACCCAACACTTGAAATTTCTTATCGAATCTCTTACTTGTGAGGAGTATAATTAAAAGGACATGAAAAAATATCAGGTTATAAGAACTCATTCATCACCCTATCAAAACGATGATTTTTTTGAACTAGAAAGAAAAATAATAGAAGATTTTTCTGTTCTTCAATATGTGAGTCTGAAAGAAGCTTCAGAACTTCCTACCATTCTTATCACCAATACTCATACTAAGCTTGTGAATATTCCTAAGAAAATTTTAGATCAAACCTGTCTCATCATCCACCCTAACTCTGGCTATGATAATTTTTCTAAGGACATTCATTTTTGGGAAAATATTCCTTTAGTTATTGGTCATGAAATCAGGGCACAGGCCGTTGCTGAGTACTCCCTCGGTGCTGTTTTTGAGAATCTTCTTGAAATGCCCCAGCACTTAAACTGGAACAAAGAAAGAAAATGGAACAGAACTCTTCTTAAAGAAACTCAAGTATGGGTTTTTGGATACGGTCACATTGGAAAGATTATTTCTGATGCTCTGTCAGTTCTTGGAACAAAAGTAACTGTGGTGGATGCCTTTGTGAAAAATTGTCCTTATAAACTTATTTCTCACTGGCATGAGGATGACATCAATGATGCTAGGGTCATTATTTCTGCTCTTAGTTTAAATCAAACGACTCTCCATTATTTTGATGAAAAATTTTTTAAGGCACTTTCTACGAAAGTCCTCTTCATCAACGGAGCAAGAGGAGAATTAGTAGATGAGTCTAGTTTAAAAAATTATCTTCTTACCAATCCCGATTCCTTTGCCTATCTGGATGTTTTTGAAAAAGAGCCATTTGAGAAAGAGTGGCATGGTTTTCCTCAAATTTGGAAAACAAGTCATATCGCAGGAGTTGAAAAAAATCTCGACTCAAAGATATTAGATTTTGAAAAGAAAGTGATTCAAGATTTTCTAACCTTAGGCCGAGAGGTCTTCCTCAAACTGTATGAGAAACAGCTCATTCAAAATAAATGGATCCAAGGAGTACTTATTTGAAAATTTTAGATCAACTCCTGACTCTCCCCGGAGACGGCGTCTACACAATTCATACAGGAAAGGACAAAAGAGAGCGACTTTTAAAAAAATACTACCAGACAAGTAAGATAGAAGATGCCCGTTTGAAGTGGCTTGAGTCTATCAAAAATCCCAGCACGAAAGTCCCCTGGATTCTAGGCATCCCCTCTGACAATGGAGGAGGGATTCATAGAGGTGCCAATTGGGGGCCTCTCGCCATTCGAGAACACATCCATCTATCTCAAAATCATTTTGTTGATCTAGGTGATGTTAAAGTAATTCCGCATTTACTACATGATAAATACCTCAATGAAAAAACAATTACTGATTGTCAAAAAGCACTTTACGGGAAAAAAAATAAACTTCCAGTATCACCTCTCAGCATTTCAGAAAAAGTTCTTGATGAGCTTTACAGGAAATATCCTGATTCAAGAATACTAGGGCTTGGTGGAGATCATTCTGTAAGCTACCCCCTGGTTCGTTCATGGCTCAAAAGCAGAAAGAATCTTCGTAATGTTGCCATCCTCCATTTCGATGCCCATACAGATCTACTTGAAAAAAGATTAGGCATTGACCTTTGTTTTGGAACTTGGGCGTATCAGATTTTAGAAGACCTCTCTTCAAGAAAGCATCTTCTTCAAGTTGGCATCCGTTCCTCAGGAAAAAACAGAAAATATTGGCAAAATGAAATTGGAGTAGAGCAGTTTTGGGCAAATGATGTAGTTAACTGGGGCCCAGAGAAAACTTATCAAAAAATACTTAGATATTTTAAAAAAATAAATATTGAAGAGATTTATATAAGTTTTGATATTGACGCCTTAGACATAAAATATGCAAGTGCGACAGGAACACCAGAAACAGGAGGACTCATACCACCTGATTGTGCTGTTATTATTGGTCTTTTAAAAAATAACTTTATCATTTCTGGTGCAGACTTAGTGGAAGTTGCACCTTATGTTTTGCAGGAAAATGTGAAACTCTGGGACCATGAGAGCTCTCTCACTGTTGCGGCACAAATTGCTCAATTACTTTTAAGCGTTTTAACAAAATGAGACGAAGAATTATATTCCCACCAGTTGAAACGGCCAATGAACATGGACTTGTTGCTGTGGGAGGAGATCTGGAAATAGACACTCTCCTTCGTGCTTACCAACAAGGCATTTTCCCCTGGCCGGTCACCATAGACCACAAGAATAAAAATCTCCCTATGACCTGGTTTTCTCCTGACCCACGCGGAGTACTTGATTTCAAAGATCTCCACTTATCAAGGTCTTTTAAAAAATTTTTAAAAAACACACCTTTCAAGGTCACCTTCAATAAAAACTTTTCAGATGTGATCAATCAATGCGCCAAAACATTAAGAAGAGATCATTCTGGGACTTGGATTTCCTCAGAAATAAAAGATTCTTATACTAAGTTGTATGATGCTGGTTATGCCTATTCTGTGGAGGTCTGGGAGGATGAAAAAATTGTCGCTGGAATTTACGGAGTTGCCATAGGAAGTTTTATTTCAGGAGAATCTATGTTCACCCACACCGACAATGCATCAAAGCTAGGTCTCTATCACTTAATTCGCCACCTCGAGAGTAAAGGCTTGAGCTGGATAGATACACAAATGGTTACAACCGTCGTAGAGCAATTTGGAGGAAAATACATTTCACGCAGAGAATTCACCAACCGACTCAAAGAAATCAACTGGAGTTTTAGCCGTAATCAATATTTTCAAACATAAGAAAGTTTGAGTTTTTGGTTTGCAAGATAAGTCCTTTTGACCTCTTCCATGAACTCAAGCACAGACTTTTCCAACCTTACCTTTTTTCCGCAGTAATATTCTTCAATTTTAGTTTTTAACTCCAGATAATTAAGATTCATTTCACGAGAAAGTTCTTCTACACGCTTTTTAAACCTATAGTCTTTTTCAATTAATTCTATAAACCTCAAAGCAAATTCTTGTTTCAAGGTGGCAGGAGAATAAACATTTTTCAGTGTTGCAAGATTAAAGAAAGAAAGAATCTTTAAATAAATGAACCCAATATCAAATTCAAACCAACGGTGCCTAAAAGAACAGGAACGCATGTGAGCATGATGGTTATTATGGTCAAGCTCGCCACATATAATGAAATTCAATGGAAAGACAAAACCAAGGTTCCTGCTATTATCGCAAGTACTGTGATTTCGGTAGCCATACCAATGTGCAAGAGCATTGACTCCACCTATTGCAAAAATTGGTGAGATCATAAAATTCAAAACAGCGACTAATGCTCCCCAGATAGGTCCAAAAAGAATTAAGGTCACTACACTTAAAATCACTGGACCTGTAAACGAGTGATCTAAAATATAGGCCTCAATCTTATTAACAGGAATGGTTTTTTTTATCTTAATCACTTCAGGGCTAGATTTTGCTTTTGTGTAATCAAACACTCCCAGGAAAAGTGCGTGCCAGATGCCTTTGTGGAGAGGGCTGTGAGGATCTTTTTCCTGGTCAGAATGGGCATGATGCCAGATGTGCACAGCTACCCAATCAACTTTTGACAAGGAGGTCACCATCCAGAGCCAGACCTGCATCGGAATATCAATCCACTTGTTTAAGATAACACCTTTGTGAGTATGGTAACGATGAAATGATAAACTCATAGAAGTAATTGTAAAGTGTGACATTAAAACAGAGTAAATTGAAAAAAATAGGATGGGATGATTAATAATAACCTCCCCAAATAAACCATAGTGTCCCAAGGTAGAGTTAATTAAAAAGAAAGATATGACATAAAGGAAAAGAAAAAAAGTTAAAAGCTTAATCATAATAGAAGTCCTCACAAATAAATTCATCCCAAAAATTCCTGGGAAGCTTCCAGAATCCCTTGAGGTGCAAAATCAAGGCAGAGTCCACAGGCAATACAACCATTTGGGTCAATTTCAAATGAATCAGTAGTAATCGTAATTGCACCAGTTGGACAGATCCTCTCACATTTTTTTGCATCTTTCCAGTTTGCCAAAAGTTCTTTGTTCCCCGTGAATTGAGGAATTCTTTTCAAGCGAGAAGAATAGGAATAGATGTTACTCGGCAAATGAACCCTAGAAAGTTGAAAAGCTTTAAAGACATTCTTTCCAATAAGTTTTCTCATCCTATGGGAGTTCCATAAATTCCGGAACAAAGATATTTTAGCATAAAAGCGTCTATTCAAAATCATACTAGCGATCCATTTCCCATCGAGAGATTCCTAAGCTTGCGATATTTGCTGCCACCTGATCTTCCTTTAAGCCTTTAAGAAGTACTGGTAATGCCTGGGCCAGAGAGTAACTTGGTGTTTTTATTTTAATCCTCTCCAAAAGAATTCCTTCATTTATTTTTACCAAATATCCAGCTTCTCCAGAGGGAGATTCAATAGAATTATAATGCCAAACTCCAGTTTGCTCCAAGTGACTAAAAACCTTAATGAGTTCAAAATAATTCTCATTAAACGATTGTGGAATGATTTCTCCTAGCGGTAAGTTATCAATAACTTGAGTCGTGATTCTTAAGCTTTGACAAATTTCCTCGTATCTAATGAGATACCGGTCATAGGCTGTCCCGTTTATCCCCACTGGAATATCAAAATCAATCTCATGATAAAAATAAAAGGGTTGAGATTTTCTAAGATCAAAATTCAGTCCAGCGGCCCTCATGGCTGGGCCACTTACACCCCATTGTAATATTGACTGAGCATTGACAGAATCTCCCTCAAGGGATGATCTAAATTTTCTCTGTCCAATGAGAGAATTATGAATAATTATCAGATTTTTAAGAATCATCCCTGAAACTGTTTGATATTCAACGATCCATCCGTGAGGCAAGTCTTCTCTCATACCTCCCATTTTGACAACATTTACACTATGTCGATGACCGGAGTATTTTTCAAATAATTCGAAGATTTTCTCTCGTAAATTTAAGAACAGAATCGACTCTGGAAGATCCAACTCTTTACAAATTGAAGCTACAACCGTGAGATGGTTTGAAATTCGGGCAAGTTCGAGCAAGACAATCCTAATCGCCTGTGCCCTCTCTGGGATTTTGATTCGGAATATTTCCTCTATCGTTTTCGCCCAGGCGATAGAAAGACTTGGCGCACTTGTAAAATTAATCTTATCCACAAGATGTAATACTTGAAAGATATCCTTCGATTGCAAAAGCTTCTCAAAGCCCTGATGATGAAAACCAATTTTAATTTTTAAATCAACAACTTTAACTGGATCAAAACAAATGAATGATTCAAAATGTCCTTGATTTTGTGGCGAAAATAAATCAAACCTTTGCCATTTGTAACTCTCCTCAGGGTAAGGAGCCTCCGATTTATTGGGATTAAACCGTAGCTTAGGTACTGAGTATGGCTCATCCTGATAAAAGTCATCAAAAGATACATCTGCCTGGCACAACGTCTCATGAGAGTGCTCTGGTAAGATTAAGGGTTCTTTTTTTAAATCAAATGTCAGACCAAGAATTTCACCCTGTTCTCGTTCCATCCAATCTGCATTCAAAAAAAAGTGTTGAAGAGATGGGAGAATTTCCCCTCGGTTAAGATCAATATGGATATTAAGCCTTTGATGTGTTCCCATATTGAGAAGCTGATAAATGACTTCAAATTTATCCCGATTCACACTCAAAGCGGCAAGATCCACAAGAGTAAAAAAATCCAAATCATCTTTTAAAAACTCGATCCACTCTAAAAGAGCATTGGGTCTTAAATAAAGATGATGCTGACCTAACTCATCTCTATATTGGTTATGAGCTGAATGAGAAAGGATCTCTTTAGTCTTATCAAATTCTTTCCACTTAAACATTTTTCAACTTCTTATGGCAGGTTTCTAAGGCAGCCAAAATCTCTTCCGGTAAAACATTCCATCCAGGAAGATTAACATAATTTAAATTTTCAAAATCTAAAAGTTTAATGACAGAACGATCTTTCAAAAGAGTCCAAGACTCACCTATCAAAAGAAGAATCTTATCAGACTTGATATCATCTATAATCTTTTCTACAAATAATTTATTTTTAAGAGTCATCACTCCATCCCAAAGGATGACATGTGCTTCATGGTAGTCTGAAGTCAAACACCATTCGAAAGGTAGAGCATGAGCATACTTACTACCAAGTAGTGAAAAAACTTCGGTATGCATAAGAGGATGGGAAAAGTTAAATATATTCAAAATAATTTTTTTATCTTTTTTCATTCTATGATCTTTAGTTCATCACTTATATCTTTCACTTGCCTTGGTTTCCAGTTGGCATCTTCAGGTGCAACAGACATTTTCTTAACAATCTCTTGGTTAGGATTCTTTCTGCAATCAAAACGAGGATTTTTTATTCTTACCCAAGCGTATATTTTATTATGAGTCCCATAAGATTGATTATCATAATCTATAAACTTATACATATGCTCGCTGCTCTTTAAACCTTCTAAAAAGTTAGGAAGATAATTCATGGCGAGGTCTAGATCTCTTTCGCTGCATTTTTTTATATCTTCTGGTAAATTAAAAATAAGCTTCCCATCCTCATTGAGTTCATTCTTTCGCCAACTTTGGTTTTTACAATCGAAATAAAAACCTTCTTTGTGTAATTTAAAATAAATCCCTAGATAACTCAAAAACCAATAGCTGTCTTGACTATTATTAATATTACCGTGGTAGATGAATTTTTCACAGGTTGTGATCTCTTTAAAATACTTCCCCGTAAAGTGAGCTAGCCTTTGTGCAAATCCAACGGGTAGTTTCTTTTTTTTCATCAAGGCCCTAAGTTTCAGTTTTTCCTTTAATTCATCTATATTTGTTGCTGGTTGATCCTCGGGTGAAGTCTTACCAACCTCCTCCAGAAAAAGATCATAGAGATCGTGACACCCTTTCTGAATGTTTTTTAATTCCTTATTGGTGAGTATAATTGATCTTTTCTTGAAATACTTAAAAGCCTCATGAAAATCCAATAATTCACCGATTCGTTTCGATGGATAAAAATTTTCTCCAATGGTATTGTGACCATCAATATTTGCCAAATGCGCCTTTGATTTTTCCCAATCTATAACTTTTTTAAATTCAGTTGTTGATGAAACAAATGCTAAATCAGGATCATTTACATCCACACCAACAAATACAAGCCGAGATAGCCAATTATTTTTTCCAATACAATTACCAATAAGACAGTTCTGTTCAACAAAAGCACCCACCAAACGGACTTTTTGATAATTAGTTTTATAAGTTTTTGGGATACTATCAGAAGTTGACCATACAATAACCTTCTGAGGTCCTCCTAATTGATCAAGAACTTTGGGAATGTAGCCAATTGAATAAGGGGGCCGATAAAGTGGTCCACTATAGGATTTCCAAATATCATCCTGTTTACAGTAAGTATGAGTATAGAATCTTTGGCCGGAACTTAAGTCAATGTCGTATCCATCCTTAGAACCTTCAGGAGTGGAAATAAGAACAGTCACTTCATTTTGAGAAGCTACATACTCTGAGTTCAGGTCAAAAAATAAGTGGGGTAATGGCTGGCCTTGACTATCAACCAAAGCATGATGAAGGTTTGTTTTAAACCACAGATTATTGTAAGTGGTTAAAATTTCCTTCTGTCCCTTCTCTCCCCGCCACATTGAACAGGACGGCAAAATAATAACAAGCAGTGAAAGAATCCCAAGGCTTTTCAATTGACATAATCTCAATAACATAACATCATTACCCTACTTTTCTACATGCCCGGGTGGTGGAATGGTAGACACAAGGGATTTAAAATCCCTCGGGTGAATAACCCGTACGAGTTCGAGTCTCGTCTTGGGCACCAAAGATTTCATCTTTGAAAATTCTACATTTATTTCAATGAATTGAACAAACGGAAATGACAGGCTTAAATAACAAACTTGGAATTTTCGATGACAGTCTTAACATTTAAGTTTGGTCCTTATCAACTATAAGGAAAGGCTGATTCCTTGATAGTATTGATAGGGAATTTGCTCCACATTCTTATTTTGAATATAGGGTTTAACCTTCCTCTCAATCTGGTGCTGAATAAGCTTAATTTGAGAGGGATCACCCTCAAGACTAAGCTCAACCTGTTTTTCACTTATCTTTTTTACAATACCAGTGATTTCATTCTTTCTTGTAATGTCAAAAATTGTACCAAACACGTCATCGTTAAAGTTTCCAAGATATGTAATTTTTCTAGCAATCATGTGTCCTCTTATTTTGAAATCATTTTAACAAACGAAATGATGGCACGGGGAAATAGTCCAAATTGAAGTGTTGCAACGGCGGAGATGAAAGCTGCTAACCCTGCACCCTTTAAACCCTGAAATGTTACCTCTTCACCAGCACTATCTTTCATGAACATATAAATAATCACTCTAAGATAATAATACACTGAAACGACGGAAGTGAGGACAGCAATGACAACAAGTGGCACCTCTCCAGAATTAACGGCGGAGCTAAAAAGGCCGTACTTTCCTATAAATCCTGAAGTAAGAGGAATACCTGCCATAGAGAGAAGGAACAAGGTGAAGAAAGCTCCCAGTAAAGGATGCTTAAGTCCTATTCCAGCAATCTGGTCAAGAGTAAGATCTTTTTGATTTTTTTCTTCAAACTGTGAAATTACTGCGAAGGCCCCAAGGTTAGAGAGAGCATAAAAAAACAAGTAAATTATTAGATCTTCAGAAGAAGTCTCCCCAACATTCATAGCACAAAGACCGAGAAGTAAATATCCTGTGTGAGCGATGGTGGAAAAAGAGAGCATCCTCTTTATTTCATTTTGTGAAATCGCAACAAAGTTTCCGTAGATCATCGATGCAGCAGCAATCAGCCATACATAATTTTGAAACCAAGATAGGCCACTGACTTGAGGGACAAAGACTAAATGCTGTGAAATTTTTGTCAGGGCCATAAAAGCCGTAAATTTAACAGCTGCTCCCATGAAGCCAGTTATATTGGTGGAGGCACCCTGATAAACATCCGGTACCCACCCATGAAAAGGGACTGCTCCAACCTTAAAAAGCATGGCCGTTAAAATGAGACCCAGACCAACGTAGTAAATGTATGACGGATTTGGATGAGAAGAGAGGAAGTAGCTGATTGATTCAAGTTGAAAAGATCCAGTTGCTCCGAAAACTAAGGATGAACCATATAAAAACAAGGCCGAGGCTAAGCCTCCAAGAATAAAATACTTTAAACCTGCCTCAGCAGAAAAACGACTGGTTCGCCTCATGGCCACCATGACATAAATCGCAAGAGACATTATCTCTAAGGCAATGAACATGAACAAAAGGTGCTGAGTGCTCACCATAAGGATCATGCCTGTCACCGAGAAGAGAATCAAACCATAAATTTCTGCTAACAATCCTTCTTTCTTGTCATGCCCAAAGGTGAGAAAAATAGCAATTCCCGAAAAGACTAAAAGCATAAGAGAGAGGGTTTTCGTAAAAGGACTAAAAATAAGTGTTTCACCCAAAATACTTACATCACTTGAAAAAACCATGGCGTAATTGACTAAAAAGGCAGCAAGAACTGATGCAAGGGACATCCCAAAAGCCAAATAATGACCTTTATCTTTATGAGTACCCAAAAGAATACTTAGTACTGCACCAAAGGTAAGAATCAAAACTGGCCCAAGATTTAGAAAATCAGAAGCTCCAAGGGCTGTTAAGGGAAAAACATCAATCAGGTTCATTTTGAACTCACTTTCTGAATTAGAGTGTTTGCGTAGTTTTCTAAAGAAGCATCAGACTTCCAAAAGAAAGTTTTAGGAAAGAAACCAATCCCAAAAACAAAAATCGTAAGAATTGATAGAGAAATAACTTCTTTTAAATTCAAGTCTTTCAAGGTGGCTAGATCAGACCTGGTTGTAGGTCCAAGCATAACCAATTGATAAGCTTTAAGAGCATAAATTGCACCAAGGATCACTCCTGTTCCAGCGAACAGAACAAAAGTGGGTTGAGTCTGAAAAGCCCCAAGAAGTATGGGAAATTCACCAACAAATCCATTGGATCCAGGAAGGGCCACTGAAGACAGGGTCATGATCATAAAACCTATGGCCATTAAAGGTACTACCTTAGCAAGTCCTCCAAATTCATTTAAATTCCTCGTGTGGAGTCTTTCGTAGAGAAAACCAACAATTAAAAATAATCCTCCAGCCGAAATACCATGATTAATCATTTGGTAAAGTGAGCCAGCAATAGCGACTTTTTGGAAAGCAAAAAGACCGACCATGATGTATCCCATGTGAGAAACAGAGGAATAAGCAACAAGCTTTTTAAAGTCAGATTGTGCGAGAGCACAAAAAGCCCCATAAATAATACCGATCACTCCAAGTAGTATAAAGACAGACGAGAAATAATGAGCTGCTTCTGGAAAAAACGGAATAGCTATTCTCATGAGACCATAGGTCCCCATTTTAAGAAGAACTGCGGCTAGAAAAACCGAACCAACTGTTGGTGCCTGAACGTGGGCATCCGGAAGCCATGTATGAAAAGGAACCATCGGAACTTTAATCACAAAGGCCAAAGCAAAAGCGAAGAATAAAAGGGACTGGGGTGACATCAGTGCAGAACCAAGAGATGTCCCGTCAAACGAAAATGCTAATTCAGACAACTTTCCCATATCTGCAGTAGGGGCCCCAAACTGCTCAGAACCAGTTTTAAGGATCCAGAAAATGGCAACCAGCATAAGAAGAGAACCAATCATTGTGTAGATAAAAAACTTAACAGTGGCATAGATGCGGTCCTTACCACCCCAAATTCCAATCATAAAGAACATTGGGATAAGAACAACTTCCCAGAAAAAATAAAAAAGAAAAATATCGGATGATAAAAAAGTTCCGTACATTCCAGTCTGAAGGGCCATAAGACATATGACAAAAAACTTTTCTTTTTTCAAACCACCGTGGTGGATATCAGGCCAAGTTCCCAAAATGGCAACTGGGGCCACATAGGCCGTAAGCATCACAAGAGGAAGGCTTATTCCATCAATGGAAACTGAATAATTAATTCCCCAATCTGGCAACCAGCTAACCAGGTGAACAAATTGTGAAGCGTAGGAACTACCATCAAAATGAACATAGAGATAAGTCGCCAATAAGGCATTGACTAACGTTTGTGCTAATGCAAGCTTTCTGAATTTTGACTCAAGACTCTGAGGCATGAGAGCCACTATAAATCCGAAGATAAGCGGTGTAAAAATAATCCAGGTCAACAAGCAAGAAGTTTCCATGTGTACAAATCCTTAGGCCAAAACTTTAAAAATAAAAAGAACAACGAGAAGAACTCCACCAAGCATAAGCAATCCATAGGTCTGAAGATCACCTGTTTGAATAGTACGTAAACTCGCTCCCACTAAACGTACTCCACGACCTAGACCATTCACTGCTCCGTCGATAAAAAGTTTATCAAAAACCTCTCCGGCAAAAGATGAGATCTTTTTGATGGGAGTAACAATAACTAATGAATAGAGTTCATCGATGTAGTATTTATGTGAGAGGAGTTTTTGCAAAGGAAGAAGTCCTGAGAAAGCATCAGAGATGAACTCAATTTTCTTAAAGACCTTAATTCCTGCAATAAATGAAGCTAAGGCAATAACTGATGAGCCCACCATGACCACTCCTTCATGGAGAGGAATTTTTACTCCCACTAAAGGAAGATGCTTGGCCGGAACAACTGGGTTTAGCCACTCAGAGAGGAAATGCGGCATGTGACCCAAGAAATCTCCCATGAGGTGAGGAACTCCAAGAAAACCACCAAATGCTGCTAAAAAGGCCAGAACATAAAGAGGAAAAGTCATAAGCCCAGGAGATTCATGGAGATGATGTTTTACATCATGAGACATTTTTTCAGGTCCATAAAATGTGAGGCTCATCATCCTACCAGTGTAGAAAGCGGTGAGTATAGCAGTTAGGACTCCCACGACGAAAAGGTAGGAAACCCCACCAGGAAGTGCAATTGTGGAGTAAAGGATTTCGTCTTTGGAAAAAAATCCTGAGAAGAAGGGGATCCCAGAGATAGCAAGGGATCCAACAAGCATCGTAGAGTGAGTGTGAGGCAGATACTTTTTAAGCCCACCCATCTTTGTCATATCTTGCTCACCAGAACAAGCATGGATCACAGAACCCGATCCTAGGAAGAGAAGTGCTTTAAAAAAAGCATGGGTCATGAGGTGAAAGACAGCAGTCTGATAGGCACCAACTCCGCAGGCAAGGAACATAAATCCTAATTGAGAAACAGTGGAATAGGCCAAAACCTTCTTGATATCTGTTTGGGCCACAGCAATTGTTCCAGCAAATAAGGCAGTCAAGGCTCCAGTATGAGCGATCACGCTTAAAGCAACTGGAGAAAGCTCAAAGAGTGGATTTAGGCGAGCAATCATATAAACACCGGCCGTCACCATGGTAGCGGCGTGGATGAGAGCAGATACTGGAGTAGGACCACTCATGGCATCTGGAAGCCAGACATAGAGAGGAATTTGAGCAGACTTGCCCGTTGCCCCCACAAAAAGAGAAAGACAGATAAGGGTAACTGAAGGCATGATCCTGGTTGTCACCTCAGGATTAGAGAGAAGAGTATTAATTTCAACAAGATTTAAAGTTCCAAGTTCTCTAAAAAGAAGAAACATCCCAATTAGAAAACCAAGGTCCCCTACCCGGTTCACAATAAAAGCTTTCTTACCGGCATTGGCCTTTTCAGTATCAGTATACCAAAAGCCAATGAGGAGGTAGGAGCACAGACCTACTCCCTCCCAACCAAAAAATAAGAGGGGCAAATTATTACCTAGGACAAGAAGAAGCATGTTGAAGCAAAAAAGATTGAGGTAGGAAAAATAACGACCTACGCACTCTTCATCATGCATATAACTTGTTGAGTAAAGATGAATCAAGGTTCCAATACCTGTGATAATCATCACAAGTATTCCAGAGAGCTTGTCCATACGGAGTTCAAAGGGAATGTTAAGTCCACCAAAGTTAAACCACTCAAAACAAAATGAAACGAGGGAGGGATTCCCTCCTACACCAGTTAATTTGGAGAAAGCAGCACAGGCCAAAACAAATGAAAGCCCAATAAAAAAGGTTGCCGTATAGCCTGCGGTGTGAGGATCAGTTTTAGCAAATCCTTTTAGTTTCAGTGGCAAAATAACCCCATTAATAAAAAAACCGATCAAGGGGGAAATTAAGATGAGAAGTGGGAGAGAAGATTGCATAGTTTCCACGTTCATTATCCTTTAAGAGTAGAAGCATTTTGAGTTTTAATGGATCCAAAGTTCCGGTAGAGATTGATCAGGATTGAAAGTCCAATGGCCGACTCTGCTGCAGCAATGGTGATGACAAAGAAAACTTGAAGTTGTCCTTCAATCATTGCTGCTGACTTTGAAAAAGCAACCAAAGACAAGTTAGCGGAATTAAGAAGCAGCTCTATACCCATAAGAACCATAATGGTGTCTCTTCTTAAAAGCACCACAAGGATTCCAATAGTAAAAAGAACCGCAGCAAGTGTCTGAACCAGTACATCATTTGTCATATAAATACCTTAATCAAATTTTCTTTTAGCAAGAACAACAGCTCCCACTATGGCAATTAAAAGGGCAAGAGAGATAACTTCAAAAGAGACATAAAATTGACTGAACAAGGCATGGGAGAGCACTTTAGAATTTCCACCAAGCTGAGCAATCACTTCCGGTGAAAATTTTCCGAAAGAATAATCCATCGGATGCTTTAGAAAATGCTCATTCAGGGCCAAAATGATGAAGGTCAGGACTCCCCCCCCTAAAGCAATGGCCGAGACATACAAAAGTGGCTCTTTTTTATGATCTTCAGATTCAGTAGTGAGATTTAAAAGCATGATGGAGAAAATAAAAAGAACCATGATGGCCCCAGCATAAACAACCAACTGAATGGTAGCGATGAGGTGCTCTCCAATTAATCCATAAATACCAGCTGTCATTAGGAGCACTCCCAAAAGACAAAGAGCTGAAGTGATAGGATTTTTGGCAAAAAGCATCGTTATGGCAAGAATCACAGAAATAACAGCGAGAATTAAAATAACTGGACTCATTAGTTATCCTTCTTTTCATGACGGCCATTCATAGGACGTTTAAGCTGATCAAGATCAACAATGGCCTCATCACGAGAATAAGTTGCCATTTCATAGTTAGTAGAAAGTTTAATGGCGTCTTTAGGACAAGCCTCTTCGCAGAAACCACAAAAACAGCAGCGCAAGAGATCAATATCAAAACTCAAGGGTTTCTTTTCTTTTTTGACTCCATAAATGTTTGTTTCTTCTTCCCTCTCATCTGCCACGATGTGAATACATTCAGCAGGGCAAACAGTCTCACAAAGAAAGCATGCGGTGCAATTCTCCGTTTTGTTTTCATCCACTGAAATGAAATGGGCCCCTCTAAATCTATCAGAGTAATCCCTCTTTTTTTCTGGATAAAGAATCGTAAAGTGCTTTCTAAAAAAGAATCCCTCTATGAATCTCTTCATCGTAATTTTCATACCGATAAGGATTGCAGGAAGGTATGCTCTTTCTTTAGCCGTATACTTTTTAGAAACGTTTATAGTTCCCATGGTGCCTCTCTATTGATTAAGGAAGTAAACCATAACGGTTACAACGACGAGGTTAATAAGAGAAAGTGGGAACAGTATTTTCCATCCAAGGTCCATTAATTGGTCAAAACGGAAACGCGGTAGAGTCCATCTGATCCATACAAAGAGGAACATGAAAAATCCAACTTTCGAACATAGAGATATGAATTGGAAGACAGCTGTGACGTTCGTCACACCAACTTCACCAAAACCAAACTGAGATGAGATCATTGAAACGAGAGTGCCCATTCCAGGAAGAAGGGAGTAACCCCCAAAGAACAGAGTTGAAATAAGCGCTGAGGCCATAATCATGGCCACATATTCCGCCATAAAGAACAGTGCAAACTTCATGGCCCCATATTCAAGGTGATAACCCGCAACGATTTCAGATTCTCCTTCCGGAAGATCAAAGGGAAGCCGGTTAGTTTCAGCAAAAATAGAGATAAGAAAAACAAGTGCTCCAAAAGGATTTATCAAGGCTCCCCAGTAGTTCTCAGACTGCCAAGCGACCATTTCATGGGGATTAAAAGTTCCATAAACAATCAACATAGAGAGGAGTGCTAGTCCCATGGAAATTTCATAGGAAACAATTTGCGAAGAGCCTCGAAGAGCTCCTAGAACCGAGTACTTGTTATTCGATGCCCAGCCAGCAAGAATGATGGGATAAACTTCTAAACCAGCAAATGCCAGAATAAAAATAACACCAGAATCCATTTGAGCAATTTGGAGGACAACTTCTTGACCATTAACAATCGCCTTGGACCCAAAAGGAATCACAGACAGAGCACAAAGCGGAGCAATCAAGGCAATGAGAGGGGCAAGATAGTAGTAAAACTTGTTCGCATTTTTTGGAACAAAATCCTCTTTCATAATAAATTTCACAACATCCGCTAGAGGCTGAAGAAGACCAAAGGGACCAACGCGGTTAGGACCAACTCGTCCCTGCATCCAAGCAGCACCTCTTCGTTCAAACCACACCATGACAGGAACGACACCTAGACTAACCCCCACCACCAGGAGGATTTTTGCCATCAACTGAATGAAATCAAAATATTCCATAATACTCACTTCTTAATTATTATTAGTCATTAAACCAACAACATGGTGAACAGTGACTGCTCCTCCGCGGTGTTGAATGGCCGGATGAAACTTCTGAACCACTCCATCAGTATTTTTAAAACTTCCCTCTTTTTCAATGGTAGCAAGTCCAGGAATGACGGCGATGATATTATTAGTTGGAAGATTTTTAACTTCTTCAATATTCCAAACTCCCCACAGAATCACTTTTTGATGTGGGTTCATTTTTGGGATGCCAGCACGACCATTTCTGAAAATAATAGCAACCTCAGATGACAGCTCTCCATTCGGAAGAGGTGCCAGACCTGTTTCCTCAACACCCCGGGTGTTTGGTGTTTTATCGGTCATACGCAGCATGTGATCAAGCTTTTTATCCTCCTGAGAGGTTTGAATATGACCATTGTAAAAGTTAATTGTGACCGGTTTACCAAAAGCTAGCGTTGATTTTTCTTTTAGAAGTGCTGCCTCTTCACGGGTTGCATCTGTACCTACGACAACCTGAATAGATGCAGCAGTTTTGAGAACTTTTTTTACTTCACCAATGACAGTCTCTAGGGATGTTGAGGTCATCGAGTTGTTGTGATTTAAAAGTGGAGAAATGATTCTCTGAGGATCCATAAGATCGTTATAGGAAGAACGTCCCTCATCACACATCCAGTGGCCATTCACCAATTCGTTGTAAACTGGTATGTAACGGTAAACCACATCCCGGTCTGAATGAACTTCAATGTTACAGCCTTTTGAGCATCTGTCACAGACAGAGGCTTTTTTATCTAAAAACCACGAACGTTTTTTGAAACGAAAATCATTCCAGGTAAGAGCACCCACGGGACAGAAATCAGTTAAACATCCCTGGTAATCATTAAAAAGGCCTCTTTCATCAGCAACATCAAGTTCTTTGTGCCAGCCACGATTGACCATAACGAGGTCATTTGTTTTTGTAACATCATCAGTAAAACGGACACATCTTTCACAATGTACACATCGGTTCATGTTTAGAGTGACCTGATCGGATAGCTTCTTGGTAGTAGCATCCTCGTACACTCTTTTTTCTTCTTTGAAGTTTGAGTGTGAAGGACCATATTCAAAGTTATAATCTTGAAGTTCACACTCCCCTGCTTTATCACAAACTGGGCAATCAAGAGGATGATTCGTCAGAAGAAAGTCCATCACTCCTGTTCGAGACTTCAAGACCTTTTCAGATTTAGTATGAACGATCATCCCGTCTGCGGCCGGTGTTGAACAAGAGGTCATAAGCTTTGGTGCTTTTTCTACCTCCACCGTGCACATACGGCAGGTTCCGGCAATGGGCATAGCCGGGTGATAACAGAAGCGAGGTATTTCCTCATGGACCTTATATCGTTCTGCAACCTGCATGATCGTATCACCAGGCTTGAACTCATAGGTTTTACCGTCTATTGTCACTTTCGGTAGAGGCTTAGCCTCTACTGAGGAATCTGAGTGGATAGGCTTTTTTTCAGAAGAGTAGTTCAGATCTTCTTTAGGTTTAATGATTTCATGAACATTATTAGACATGGACACCTTCATTTACATTAACTTGTTTTTTATTTCCATGAAGCCCACCGTTTCGGATCAGTTCTTCAAACTCATTTCTAAATTTTTTCACTGAGGAAAGTGCTGGGCCAGTGACAGCATCAGCAAAGGCACAAATTGTTTGCCCGGCCATATTGCCACAAATTTTTGCGACATAATCAAGATCATCCTGGGTTCCCCCTCCATCTAAAATCCGCTTAAACATGCGGGCCAGCCAATGGGAACCTTCACGGCACTGGGAACATTGACCACAGGATTCGTGTTCATAAAATTTTAAAAGAGTATAAGTGGCCTCGACGATATTAACCGTATCATTCATCACGATGATACCACCCGAACCGGCCATCGTACCTGCTTTGGCAAGGGATTCATAATCGGTTTTCACGTCACATTCATCGGCCCGTAACATGGGAGCAGATGCTCCTCCAGGAATCACTGCTTTGAGTTTCCCGCCCTTAACTCCACCAGCAATCTCTATGATTTCGTTGATTGATAGGTTCATGGGGAATTCATAAACTCCAGGTTTATTTACGTGACCAGAGACTCCGATCAAGCGTGTTCCACCTGCTCGTTCAGTTCCCATCTTTGCATATTTTTCCGCCCCTTCAGAGATGATGTAGGGAACAGCTGCAAATGTTTCTACGTTATTCACGCAAGAAGGCATACCGAAGGCCCCCACTTGAGCAGGGAAAGGAGGCTTTAGTCTTGGTTCCCCTCGCTTACCTTCTAATGAATTAAGAAGTGCTGTTTCTTCTCCACAGATGTAGGCACCAGCACCTTTATAAATCACGAGATCAAAATGAAAATCAGAACCAAGAATATTCTTTCCAAGAAACCCTCTTGCATAGGCATCATCAATAGCCTTTTGCATAAGGCGGATCTCTTTATGAAACTCACCACGGATATAAACAAAACCTTTATTTGATCCAATAGCATGGCCTCCAATGATCATACCCTCAATCATTTTATGAGGAGTTTTGGTCATGATAAGGCGGTCTTTGAATGTTCCTGGCTCACCTTCATCAGCATTGCAAACAAGATATTTAGGCTTCGGATTGCCATTAGCATCCACTGGATTAGCTGGCATAAAGGACCATTTCATTCCTGTTGGGAACCCTGCTCCTCCTCTACCACGAAGGTTGGACTTTTTAACTTCATCCACCACTTCAGCAGGCTTCATCTTCAGGGCTTTTTCCAAGGCCTTATAACCGTTTTCCTTATTGATATAGAAATCAATCGTCTCGGAACCAGCTTCATTGACAAATTTTGTAATGACTGGCTCAAAGTGCTCATTGTTATACATCATGGCCATACTCCTGGTTTTTGAGTGCTTTTACCTACCACTTTCCCCTGATCAAGGTCTCGACTGGCATCGTCCAGAAGCTTTGAGAATTCTTCCGTTGAAATATTCTCAAAGTAGTCTTGATTCATCTGCACGACGGGAGCTGTCCCACACGATGCTAAACATTCAACTTGGCTTAGGGTAAATTTGCCATCCTTAGTTGTTTCTCCAGTTTTGATGCCTAATTTCTTTTCAGCACATGAAACAAGCTTATCGGACCCGTTGAGCCAACATGAAATGTTTGTACAAATTTGAACGTCCACCTTTCCACAGGGCTCAAGCTTATACATGGTATAAAAACTTGCGACTTCCCTAACTTTTGATAAGGGAAGATTAAGAAATTCTCCCGCTGCTTTCATGGAATCTATGGATAGCCAACCATGCTCTTCTTGGATTTCGTGAAGAAGAGGCAGTAGAAGGGCCTGTTCTGTTGGAAATTGATGACGGATTCCATTGATTGTATTTTTAATTCTTTCAGACAACATATTCTTACTCCTAGCGATCTAATTCGCCGGCAATGATATTCACACTTCCTAAATGAGCCACGGCATCTGGAATTTTTCCACCTTTAACAGAGGCTTCAAAGCTCTGGAACAACATGAATGAAGGCGACTTGACCCTCATTCTCCAAGCTTTGGGTCCTCCGCGGCTAACAATATAAAAACCAAGCTCTCCGTTTGGACCTTCAACACAGGTAAAAGCTTCACCCTTTGGAACATCAATTCCTTCCATAAAAATCTTAAAGTGGTGAATAAGGACTTCCATTTTTGTGTAGACATCTATTTTCTCAGGAATCTGCACACGCTTATCATCAACCCATAAAGGACCTTCAGGCATTCGGTCATTACACTGCTTAAGGATGCGAATGGACTGCCTCATCTCCTCTAAACGTATGAGGTAACGATCATAGACATCTCCGTTAGAGCCGACTACGACATCAAAATCAAGCTCAGGGTAAACATAATAAGGACGGTCTCTTCGAAGATCATGATCTACACCTGATGCCCTTAGACATGGTCCAGTAATGGAAAATTTAAGAGCATCTTCCTTTGAAATGACTCCTACGCCCTTAGTCCGGTCTATCCAGATTCGGTTGGAAGTTAAAAGACCTTCCACTTCATCCAGTGCTCGAGGGAAATCTTCACAAAATTTCCAAAGACGTTCCCGAAGATTATCTGGAATGTCATAACTCATCCCACCAATTCGGGCATAAGTTGTTGTTAGGCGCATGCCACACATAGATTCAATCATAGTGTAAGCTTCTTCTCGCCAGTGATAAAGGAGCCAAAAGACTGTCATGGCACCAAGGTCAAGAGCATTGATGGCCACACAAATGATGTGATCAATGATTCGGGAAAGCTCCATACACATGACTCGAATCCACATGCATCTTTCAGTTATTGAAATATTCATAATATTCTCAACGGCCATGGCGTAAGCAATGTTGTTGTTGAGAGCAGAGCAATAATTCAGTCTGTCAGTATAAACCATCCATTGATGATAAGTTTTTTCTTCACCAAGCTTCTCAATGGCCCTATGAAGATAACCTATTTCACAATTGGCATCCTCAATGGTTTCTCCATTGACTCGACACATAACGCGAAGGGTTCCGTGCATGGCCGGGTGAGAGGGTCCCAAATTTATAAGGACGTTTGGATTATAGAAGTCTTGTAACTGGTGTGGGTCTTGAACGTGTGCGGCCATTTTAATTCTCCTCACCTTCTAAAATGTGAGTATCGATAGATTTAGGATTTGCTCCAAGGTGAAAAGCTATATTGTCCTTAAATGGTTCTCTTTGTTTAATAGGATATTCTTTACGAAGAGGATGCCCGGTAAATCTCTCATCCATTAAGATCCTTCGCATGTTCGGGTGTCCCTTAAATGTTATTCCAAACATATCAAAAACTTCCCTCTCAAGCCAATTTGCTCCCTTAAACACATCACTTAAAGTTAAAGCTTCTTCATTTTCATCAAGAAGACACTTAATTCGAACACGAACATGAAGAGTTGTTGAATACTGCTGGTAGACCACAACGAAACGTTTATTTCCATCCTCATGATCTTTATTATCGTAGGCAGTGATGTCAGAGAGGAAATCCATCTTGAAAACATCATCAACCATAAAAGATTTGAATAACACTTTTGCATCTTCAGGTGATTTTGCCCAAATGATGGGCTCATTTAATTTATCAAATTCAACTTTCCGATCAGTTCCATATTTTTCAACAAGGCGTTTGCTTAAATTTTCCTGGGCGGCAAGATAAGGGGCTTTGGGAGCAATTGAAGTCGTCATTATTTTTGCTCCTGCTTGGTCTTTAGCTCTTCTTGTTGTTTTAAATACTCGGGAGTTATCACAAAATCGGCCTTAATATCCCCAGCACTCTTTCTGTAAGTCATAGCATTCATTGCATCATCATAAGACGGGCGTTCAGCAGGCTTACGGTCCATGCCTTTTTCAATTTTATTCTGAAGATAAAGAATGGCATGAATTAAGCCTTCGGGAATAGGAGGACACCCTGGTACATAGACGTCAACAGGCATAATTTCGTCAATCCCCTGTAACACAGAATAGGTATCAAAGATTCCACCGGAAGAAGAGCAAGCCCCCATGGCGATAACCCATTTAGGTTCAAGCATCTGATCATAAATGGTCCTAAGGACGGGAGCCATTTTTGTTGTAATGGTTCCAGCAACAATGAGCATATCGGCCTGTCTTGGTGAAAAACGGACAACCTCAGCTCCAAATCTTGAAAGGTCGTAGGTAGATGACAAAGTGGACATCATCTCAATTCCACAGCAAGAGGTCCCGAAAGGCATAGGCCAGAGGGAATTCTTTTGAGCCCACTTGGCAGCCTCAGAAAGAAGAGTCGGATAAAAAAATGAACTTCCGTCTTTAGACATATTAATCTCCCTAATCCCAGCTCAAGGCACCTCTTAAGCGTAGATAAAAATATCCACCCAAGAGAAGCATGAAAAATAATCCCATCTCGAGAAGGATGAGAGGGCCAGTTTTTAAATAAGTGTGATAGACAAGCGTCCAAGGGTACATGAACACAACTTCCACGTCAAAAATGAGAAAAATAATTCCCACAAGATAATACCGGACGGAAAACTGTTGATGGGCGTCCCCTACATACTCCACACCGCATTCATAGGTCTCGTATTTTTTACGAGTTATCTCCCTAGGACTTGTTCCAAATATTTTGTTGATGGAAATAACAGCCGTAGCAATCACAAGCGCTATGCAGATGAGAATGAGGACCGCAAGATAATCTAAAGAACCTTCAATTGGAAGAAACATAAAACCCTTAGGAAAAATGAATAGTTTAATTTAACAGGGCCAATAGATAAACTCAATAATTCTAACGAAAAGGCCGATATGTTTGATATATCAAACATTAGATTTCTAGGATTTTCTCATCAATTTCTAAAAATATCCTCTTTGCCTCAACGAATCATTTCAAAAACACAAACTGAACTTGAAACTCTCCATCACCTCACTTACCGTTAAACCATGTATCAAAATGCAGAAATTATTCTTGAAGGTTCATATCTTTACTACCAGGAAGAAACTCACTACGCAGATGAAAATTTCAAACTGGTGAAAAGCTTTGGTAGTCAAAACTACACTTTCTATTCTGAAATTCTTTCTCGTTTAAAAACCGGTGAGTTCCTGAAGATTCTTGTAAAATACGAAATGAACCAATACTTTCTTCCCATTTCTGTCAGGATTGAAAGATCGGTTGGTGATCAATATTCTTTAGAGAACTTCCAAATAGATACCTCTGCTATGGAGATGAATTATTCATTCGAGAGTTCGGGAAAAAAACAGGAGTTTAAAAAGAATATTTCCCCCAAACACTACCTGACTTCCCCTGCGTTCTGCACGCATGGTGTTTTTACACTCAGTAAAAGAATTGAAACTGCGGGGCGAACTTCAGTCCTTTTGATTGCTTCAGAAAACGAATGGAATTATACAACTCACCCTTCGGATAAGATTATTTATGCGGATTATAAAACTGGAGATGTTCAAGAAATAAATATAAATGGCAATCTTTTAAATGCGTCTGTCTTGAAACTTTATCAGTATGACTCCACGTTCATAAACACTTCCACCGACTCACCAGTTGAGATTCATTTGAGTAAACATTTTGGGGTGCCCTATCAATTAATACATGGAGGACAAAAAATCATCATCAAATTCCTCAGGAAAAGTGATACTTAAACTTTAAAATACTCAGCTATCTCATGACAGGCATTTTTTAAGGGGCTTGAAACTATATGATAAGGCTCCATTAACTTTTCAAAGGTTTTTAAGGTGTTACCTTTCCACTTTTTGACTCTATTATCAACCAACAGGATGGCACCATGATCAGATTCGGTCCTTAATAGTCGACCAAATTTTTGATGAAGTGACCTGGTTCTATGTGCAAAAAAATAATCATTGAATTCGTTGCCAAATTTAAAATCAAAAAAATCCCGTCTTTTCTGGATAATAAGTTCCTGCCGGACATCAGGGATTTTATCGATGACAATGAAAGACAATTTCTCCCCAGGGACATCAATTCCTTCTCCAAAACTTTCCATGCCAACTAAAATACCTGAAGATCCCTTTTTAAACTCCTGTATAATATTTTTTCCAATTCCTTGGACAAATACAGGGATTTTACCCTCAAAGTGCTGCAACAAAATATCTGAGGCCTGATTGAAACGCAGGCGTGAAGAAAATAATAAAAGCGTTCTCCCCTCCAAACGGTCTATCAGAGGAATAACTTCTTTTAATAAATCCGGAACAAATAACGGATCCGTAATGTTCCTTGAATCGGCACTAAGATAAACTTTGCATTTATTTTTATAATCATAAACAGCATCTAAATAGAGACCTGATTTAAATCTTTTTTCATGACCAAGGTAGGAATATCCGGTCATCCACTCCACTCCACGAGTTCCACTATCTCCAGATCCATTGGCCAATGTAGCCGAGGTAAAAATAACAGAAGAACTCATCATAAGAAGTTCATCATGGATTTTTCTTCCCACGTCAACCGGGGAGGATTCGAAAGCATATCCCTCACTCTCCTGATAATTCAGGACACTACACCAATCCGAAGGGTTCTCAAGAAAGTGCTTGAAGGATCCTACATTTTTATCCAGTGTAGCGAAGTGAGATTCCAATAAGGCCCAGGCCTTAAGTTTCTGAGGTTCATTTTTAAAATCTTTACTCTGCCACCTGGAAAAATAAGGCAAATACAAATGATACAAAGAATCAAAAATAAAACCTATAGATTCGGTATGATTCAGAATAGCTGCGGCCAGTTGATCTTTAAGCTCTTCTTTTTTTGGAAAGGCCAGCTCATTTGAATAGGCTGGATTATACCCAGGAAGCTTTTTAAACCAAGATTCGATGATCTTTGGCAAAGATTCAATATGATCCCTAAGCATTTTTAAGTTAAATTGAGTCTCCTCCCTGATTTTTTGGATTAGATCCTCTGCTGAAAATTCATCATCTATTGTGGACAAAAGATAGATAAGGGCACCCATTCCCTGTGGGAAAGTTTTAAGAAACATTTCGAGACTTCTTTGCTGTATTTCAATCGAGTAAGCCTTGGTTGCCTCATGCTCGAGCCTGTGGGCCTCATCAACTACTACATATTGGGGGCGAGGTAAACTTCTAGGCCAGTTGAGCATGAGAGCATGGTTCCCTAAAATAATTTTGGCATCCTTTGCTTCTCTTAATCCCTGAATGTAGGAGCATTGTGAGGAAAGGGGACAGTTTTGTCCGGCGCAGGCCCTATAATCCACGGCCAGAGAAGATTCCTTCTCAGCTAGTTCACTGTTCAATTTCTTTAAGATAAAGGGTATTTCCTCTCTCGTTAATTTCTTTTCATAAGATACTCTCGAATTATAGAAAAAAAGCATTTCAAAAAATGCCTTTGAATAGACTTCATTAAATGTTGAAATAAAACTTTTCTCCATTTCCATTTCACGAAAAAGAAGTTCACAAAGATGATTTGATGATCCCACAAGTTTTACAACTTTGGTCTCATTAGCAAGACCCAATACTCTTAAAGTTTCAGGAACATCTTTTTCTAAGGCTTGATCTTGAAGAGTTTTAGTCCCCGTAGCAATAAGGCACGTCTCTTTTTCATTCAAGGAAAAAAGCAAGGATGGAACCAGATACCCCATGGTTTTACCTGTACCTGTTGGTGCCTGGATCAGGGCATGAATTTTATTTTTAAAGGCCTGACCTACCCTAAGTGATAGTTGCTCTTGGGACTGCCGGTGCTTATAATTTGGTAAAATCTGATTAATACTTTTTTCATCTCTTAAAATTTTTTGAATGTTTTCTCCCGAAAATGTTTTTTCAAATTTTTTCAGGTCATCAGCAGGATTTTTTTCAGTTATTTGAAGGCTTTTTATCTTTTCAGCTGCTTCAACAAGATGAAAATCCAATTGAGTTGCGATCTCCTGGAGTTCAGAAGTGGAAAGCATGAAAAATTTCTTGTAAAAAAAATCCGAAGGAAACTCCTGAAAGACTTCAAATAACTTTAACCTTAGTTCTTTATCATTGTGAGTGATAAAACTTGCCAACAAGAGAACTTTTAAGAGATCCCGTGAGTCGGCGAAACCTCTGTGCTCCTCCTTTTCAGCAATACCAAAATATTGAATAAAATATTCAAGATTTAGGGTATTGGTTTGAGGATATAGAAGAGCCAGATAGAGGATAGAATCATGATAACTCTCTCTCTCTGAAGTGGTTGGAAGTTTGTCAAAATGCCTTTTCAAAAAACTTTCTTCAAAGCCTGCGTTATGTGCCAGAATTTGGTGAGATTCAAGAAGAAGTAGCTCTGTCTGGACTTCTGACCAAAGGGGGGCTTTTTGAAGCTGTTGATTTGTGATGCCAGTAAGTTTTGTAATGAACGAAGATACTGGGTTTTCAGGTTTAACCAGTGAGGAATATGTTCTCACAAGCTTAGTTCCCTCAAACTGCAAATAACCTAAATCAATAATCTCATCAGTCGATGGGTTTATTCCAGTTGTTTCAATATCTAATAAGGCCCAATTTCCTAATGACATCCGAATCCTTTGTGCTTTGTGACATATTAAGTGATATCAACAATGAAAGTTGAAAGATTAAGCTCGGGATGTCAAAGAAATTCAGTTGCAAAAATTTAAAAACCACCTTTCTTTTTCAACCTGAAAAATTGAGAAATGCTCATGAAATTCTAAGAATTAAGGATCAATCTAACATAAATCTATAGGCAGAGTTTGGTGCAATATGCTAACTTGCATTAATTAATTTATTCGAGGGATTATGGAAGCTTTTGTAATGCAATTCCAATCACTGTGTATCGTTTTTACCATGGCCTTTGGGATCATGGTCAGGCGTAACAGAAAGCTACATATCAAAGTCATGAGTCTGGCGATAATTTGGGACGTTATCTTAATTCTTCAAATTGAACTTAGTAGGTCTGCTATCCTGAAAGCTTCAAAGGCCATGTCCAATGCTTTTGCCCTTAATGTTCATGTTACCATCGCTGTCTTAACTGTTGTTTTATACGGATTCATGATTCAGAGTGGAAGGCAAATCATTAAAGGTCGTGGAGATCTGAGGAAAAAACATAAAATTCTTGGTTTTACTACATTTTCACTCAGGATACTGACTTTTGTCACCAGTTTCTGGGCAGTATCACCAAAGAGTTAAAAGCTAAACGGAGTCCTAAAATGAATGACTTTAAATTTGTGGAAGATATTATCAAGGCCGGACTACCAGATTCAGTTGTTATGGTTGAAGATTTAACTGGCACAAAGGATCACCTGGCGATTACGGTGGTCAGTGATGAATTTAAAAATATCCCCTTATTCAAGCAACACCAAATTCTTATGCAACTATTAAAAGAAGAGTTGAAATCAAGAATTCATGCCGTAAAATTAAATACCTATTCTAAAGAAAAATTTCAAATGATCAACAAAGGATAGACTATGTCGTTTAACATCTTAAATAATGAAATCTCTGAAATTCAAAATGCCGACAAAGCACTTGAACTCAATCAGCAGATTAAAAATCTTATTCAAAGTTCTAAAGTTGTGCTCTTCATGAAAGGTAATGCCCAAATGCCTCAGTGTGGTTTCTCGGCCAATTCTGTAGCGATACTTAAGGCCCTTGGAGTCAGCTTTAAAACATTCAACATCCTGAATGACCCTGAAATAAGACAGGGACTAAAAGAATATTCTAACTGGCCAACATTCCCTCAGCTGTATGTAAATAATCAACTCATCGGTGGAAACGACATCATCACCGAAATGTACCAATCCGGAGAACTCCAGGAAGTATTAAAAAATTAATGCTTCTATGAAAGATATCATTGGCAAGTTAAATACCCATGATAAGGACGTACACATTTGGGGAGCCGGCTACTCGGGACTCATCTTGGGTTATTACCTCAAAAAACAGGGTTATAAAGTTCATCTTTATGAGATCTCCAATAAAATTGGGGGCAAAATTGGGACAAATAAAACATTTGCTGGACCAGCGGAAACGGGTGCCAATGCCTTTTATATGAACGAAGATGCACTGGAACTCTTCAATGAACTAAAGCTTTCTCCTGTCCCGGCCTCAAAAAAACTGAAAAAACTTCTCTTGATTGACGGTAAAGTACGAAGACCTTTTCATCCCTCAATCCTCTCAAAACTGATGTTCAATCTTCACAAGCGACCTCCCCTCATAACCGATGGTTTGACGGTAGGAGATTTTTTTGATCCGCTCATGGGTAAAGAAAATGTTGAAAAGTATGTTTCTCCTTTACTAGGGGGAGTTTATGCAACTGCTTCAGAAAAACTTCACTTTAAATCTGTTTTTGGACATGTTGATGAAACCACACAGTATTCTTCTTATTTTGAATTTCTGAAAAAAGTTTTGAACAAAATTAAAAAGAACGAGCAGCTAAAAATAAGTGGATCTGTAACTTTTGAGGGTGGGATGCAAACCCTCATCAATACCCTGGGTGAAAATCTTAAACAAGAGATTAAACTAAATTACAAGACTCCATTTGAACTTAAGAAAAATACAATCCTTTGTACGGATGCACAGACAGCTTCTAGGTTACTCTCCCATGTAAAACCTGAAATCAGCGAAGAACTTAAACGCATCCATTACCAGCCTTTATCAACGACAACCGTATTCACAAAGCGAGACATTAAATGTCTTAATAAAGCTTTTGGAATACTAATGCCCTTTGAAAGCAACCTAAATTCAATAGGTATAATAAACAACAAGGCCATCTTTCCTGCTAATCATGAGAATATAAACTCATATACATTTATCTCAAGGTCATTATCTCGAAAGAACGATTTCCTCACTGACATTCAATACCTCCAAAGTGATTTATCTAATGATGATGTTGAGCATGTGGAAAGCAAGTTTTGGGAAAATGCTATTCCTGTTTACGATCTTCAAAGATACTTAAGTGTTAAAAAGATTCATCAGCTACTAAGAAACGAATCAGGACTGGCAATATTTGGTAACTATGTGGGTAGTATTTCACTGCGGGAGATGCTGGTAAGTGCAAAATCTTTTTCTCTTAAAAATCGTTTACATACATAATCATACTTACTCCAAAAGATCCTCTAATCTCATGGTGGCATTCATCCTTCCGGAACCATCTGAAAGAAAATGAACTTTTTCCAGTCCGAGTCCATTAAGCTCTGGGTATCGTAACTCTATAATATCCTTATCTTTAAGAACACCTAACCGCTCTCTAATCGTACTGGCAACTTTAGTTTTAAAACGAGGAATCGTCTTTAATGTACTATACATCTTTAAATCCTCACGACCGTAAATAAGAGTGGCATCGGTTGAATCAACATCATTTAGCCTTATGATCACAACTGACTCTTCATCAATTTTTTCAATCCTTAGAGACACATCCAGGACGAGGGGAAATCTAATAGTTTGAGTACCCGTTAAAATTTTTTCCATTTTAGTTGGCCTATAAACCACATCTAAGGCCAGAGTCCCTGTTTGACCTTTTTTATCAAGTCGCATAATCACTTTATTTGGCCCTAATTCTACACCGGCCTCATCGAGGCTTTCTTTCCAGAGTCCAGCATCATAGGTCGTGACTAAAAGCTTATTCACATAATCCTCAGATACACTGACAATAATATTAGCTTCGCCGTTTTCAAAAACTTCATTTATCTCATTTAATGACTTCATATAATGATGGATTTTTAGTCGGGATAAGGAAGTTTTTGTCTTCTTATCTTTAAGGCACAAAGATTTTAGCTGATTGAATTTTTCATTCGTGCAAAAATCTCCGGGCATGTCTATCTCTATGTTGTTTTTTCCATTAGAGCTTCTGAAATTATGTATCAGAAACTGACTCTGAAGAGCAGAGGAAGAAACCCAGTATTCCTTACTTAGTTTATATTGTTCCAAGACTCTAAAAGCTGACTGGGTTGTATTAGATCGAAGCATATCGGCCATTTGCGACAACAAAAGACCTTTTATTGCAATATGGTTGTCCCTAATAATCTTCTCAATTCGTTCTGGATAAAAATTTATCGTTTTACTTCCTACCCTGAGGCTTGTTTTGGGAATTAAAATCCGATCATAGGTAATTTTAACTTCTTGGGCCTTATCAACAAGACCATGTGCCATTCTATCAAAATTGGCCTGCTGAATAATGAATTTATATGAATCCAGATTATCTTTAATTTTAATTTTTGCCAAAAAGTTGATGATTGCCTCATGAGAAATCTTAATTGTCGGGTTAACAATTTCCACCTTAATAAGTGTGCCATCTGCCTTACCTGGAATGACTAAATTCAGCGATAGTTTTTCTGCATTCATAAATACTTCTGATGCACTAAACTCCGTATCTAGAATTAAACCATCAACTTGATGCTCACTTGTTTTAAGATCAGTTCTGAATCCCTTAACATCATAATTAAATCCGTGAACCCAAACTTTCGTCTCGGCTTTGAGAAAATCAAGTCCAACGGCCTTGCCAAAGTCATGAGTAAACAACTTTGACTTTTCCGGCAGAAGATCTCCTAAGGCTGATTCGTTTAACAGTAAGGGTTGAGTATAACGGAGAGAAAAGGGATCGTTCATTTGGAAGTTTTTCAAAAGTTTTCTAAACTTCGTAATCAAAACATTAGACCAATCGTAATTAAGTTTTGAATCCACTAATATATCTGGAGTTACAAAATTTCCTGCAAAGGAAAGACTAGAGAGAAGAGTCAAAATACAAAAAAAGGCTTTTAATTTCATCATAGAAGACCTTATCTAGTCGTCCTTTTCATAGAATTAAAATTGATATCTAAAATATCCAAACTCATCATAAAGTATGCTTCTTGCCTGATCGCAAAGGATCTTGGGACAAAGACAACTCCTGAACGGTTTAAAAATCTCGAAACATCTATCTGATATTTTTTATTTAAAAAAGGTTCTATCTCTTCACGAAGTTCTTCCATAACACCTTCTCTTACTGTGGAAGTCATCTCTGACACATTAGATGGATATTTAAATGTATTAGGAAGGGATTTTGAGTTAAATGGAGACCCTATCCTCAAGTCAATTGCAGAGCTATTATCTGGTAACATTTTAAAAATAGGAGTGATCGGAATTTCAACCGGAAAATAAATAATTGCATTATTGTTATTTCTCTCGATCCATGAAGCAATATTGTATTTAAACCAGCTCTTTAAGTTTTGTGGTGAGAGTTTTTTTAGATCGATCTCCACATTCACAACTGCGATTAAATTATCATTACCCTTAAAATGAATTCTTGTGTTTTTTATTTTAAATCCTGAGATGTAGGATATTTTATCAAGGACGTCCTGAAATAAATCAGTTGCATTTGCAACATCCAGGATTGAATTTAATAAAGGCTCTGAAATCGCCATCGAAATATCGTGCCCCCTAAGATGATTTAAATCCTGTAAAGGAAGAGGAGTATTACTGTTACGAAGGGTATTTTGGAATTTAAGACTCTCTCCATTGAGAGATAAATTTAATAGACCAGCTAACTCGATATCTTTTTTCAAAGGTGTTGATATCTTACTTAATGAAATGCCAAAACGTGCTGTTTTTATGATCTGTGATAATTCCTTCATTATCTGATCAAATGGATTCGGAGCAACAACTGTTTCATTTTTGCTGAAGTTGGTTCTCACGTATGTATTATCAATCTGAACTTCGCTCAATCCATGGGTGGTATAATCATTAAATCGAGGAACTTTATAGTCCCTGCGAAATATTTCATGATTAGTGTTAACTTTTTTATTAATTAAATAAACGTTCATCATCTCCGCAAGATCGTTTGCCATAAACTCACCTGCAAAGCTTAATAGATTCCTGGCAAAGTATTTCTTACGTTTCAGGACTTCATCTTTAAGGTTCGAAGTATCAAGAGGTATATCTTGATTATCAACACTTACTACGACTTCAGGGACGTCCAAATTTTTAAAATTTACATCAATTTCCGGTGAAGTTGCGTCTTCAAGATTAGACTTTACTGATCTGACAAAAACTCTTGCATAGTTTCCATCGGTCCTAACTCTTAGAATCACAGAAATTAAAAGAGGTTTTGATTGTGTGATGATTTTGAGTTGTGTAAGGGATGCTTTAAGCCCTGGCCCGCAACCAAGACCTTCTTTCTTACTTTTTTCACATATTGATAGGCTATCGGCACCTATTTCTAATTTTGGAAATTTAAGAGAAAGTTTAAGATCAAAACCATTGTCTCTAGGATTGAGTATTTCAGACTTTAAGCTAGATGAGTCTAAATAACCAGTAATACTAACATCTGAGGTATACAGATAGAAATCAAGGTCCTTGGTAAAATTCAAATCACTAATTTCATTTAAAACAGGAACAAAGGGATTTGAAAGAAGCTTTTCCTTTTTAACAGAAAATTTATAAATGTCTCTTGGGATGACTACCCTATGACTTCCTTTCGAACTGGTATTATACTGAATGGCCAATTTGAGAATATTCAAAATCCCTTTTTCGTTTACTCTTAACAACAACTGGTCCTGAGCATAAAGACCTGGCAAGGGAACTAAAACTAGTGCCATAATGAATTGAAATACCAGCCTCATCACTGTCCCCTCAAAATTAATTTAAAGGAATATCAGCAAATTCCAGGCCAAAGAGAGTCATCTTTCTATACAGATTCGCCTTAGAAATGTGTCAATTTTTTAAACACTAGATTTAAAGTGATCAAAGATTGGTCAAGAGCAACGAAAATAATCTACTTTTAGTTCATGCCAAAGATTTGAATCTTTCTTTTTTGATAGTATTTCTAGCTTATTAAAACGAGCAATTTCTGAAAGTAAATCATCCACGGTCCAAAGCTTACTCGTGGTTTGAATTTCCTTATCATAATTTGTTAGCTTTGATTTTAAAGAAAGGTAGCTAGGATCTGCCATTTTTAAAAGATGAGACTGCATGAATAAAAACAAGCTTCTCATTTTATCAAAGTCACTTTGGAATGAGGTTAATTTTCGATAGAATTCTCTCTTCTTTTTCTTGGAAAAAAGTGACGCCATCACAAAGTGATCAACTTTTTCTGAGGAGAGAAGCTTTTGAACCTCAGCTATTCCTAACTCATAAGGACCTGGATGGTTTAATTTCAGTAAAAAACAAGCATTATAAAAAGTTGGTAAATTATTTTCTAAAACTTCCAGAATCCAAGTCCTAGAATCATGACTTAAACGTAGTTTGAGATAGTGACAACAAAAATCAAGGAGTTTATTAGTCTCCCAAAACTTTGGAGCTTCAATAGTGATCGCCTGAATTTTTTCCTCTTTAAC
>CANHIY010000001.1 GCA_947461175.1 Bacteriovoracaceae bacterium | reverse complement strand
GTGAGTGCGCCAGAGGAAAAGAAAACGGAAGAAAATTAATTTATAATTATGTTGGGACAGCATTTTAACGGAGCTCGATTTGAATCAGACAATCATTCAGTTTTTAAAAAGATATGATTTTAGCTTCCTCGGAAGTATGGCCGCCATTTTCCTCGTAGGAGTTTTAAATCTCTACTCTGCCACTCATTCACAGTCTCACGAAGGTCTTGATTCTTTATATAAATCACAAATTGGTTGGTTCTTTCTTTCTTCTTTTGTGGCGATTGGGATTAGCTTTTTGAATCCTAAAACTTTTGAGCGCTTTGCTTATTTTGGATATATGCTGACACTTTTTTTAGTCCTCCTTGTTCTTCTCATGGGAAAGGTAGGAATGGGTGCCCAACGTTGGTTGGTTCTTGGCCCTATTCGCATGCAGCCCTCGGAATTTATGAAGATGGGATTAGTGCTTGCCCTGGCCCGGTATTTTACCCGAGTTTATCCTGAGAGGGAGCTGGGTTTTAAGGATTTAATCCTTCCTGGACTCATAACAGGTATTCCTGCGGTTATGGTCATTGTTCAACCAGATCTTGGGACTGGTATGCTCTTAGTTTTCATTTTCTGTGCCATGATTTTCTTTAAAAGACTAAAGTGGAAGACAATTGCAACTTTGGGTCTCATTGGAGTGTTCTCAGGCATTCTTATGTATAATTTCGGATTACGAGAATATCAAAAGAAGCGCATTCATACTTTCATCGATCCCTATGAGGACGCCAAGGGGTCTGGTTATAATGCCATCCAATCTGAAATAGCCATTGGATCAGGAAGGTTGTTCGGTAAAGGATTCAAAAATTCTTCCCAGGCATCCTTAAATTATCTTCCTGAAAACCACACCGATTTTGTTTTTGCTATTTTCAATGAGGAGCATGGCTTCTTTGGTTCAGTCTTTCTCATCATTCTTTATCTTGTTTTTTTTATGAGAATGATTTGGCTTGCGACCTCAGTCCAGAGGTTTTTTGATTCTGTTCTGATTGTTGGGATTATGGCGATTTTCTTCTGTCATGCCTTTATTAACATGGCCATGGTTTCAGGGCTTCTTCCGATCGTAGGAATTCCCCTTCCTCTGATGAGTTACGGAGGATCGAGCATGTTAACATTTGGGGTAGGGGTAGGCATGGCCACTTCAATTTCAAATTCCCGAAACTTTTTTAATTAAATTCAGGTTCGATGTAAAACGTTTAAACAACTGGCCAGGTTTAACCAAGTTCATTGGTATAAATTCACTATGTTTGGGGCCAGGATCTGGCCTGCCTTTTGCCATATATTGAAAAATGATAAAGGATTTTCAATGAAATTTTCTTTTCCTCTTTTTCTTGTCCTCTTGTTGTCTTCATTTCCCAGCCAGGCGAAGACCAAAGGCCAAATTTTGAGCACAAGGGAGCAGGTGAGGCTTCATTTATGGATTTTTGGGATTCAGGATCAGGAAGTTACGACTAAAAAACAGCCATAATTCAAACATCTTCATCGTGAAGGTTGTGAAAGATAGTATGATAGTGATACTATACCCACAATTTTTACATTTGAAAGGTACTTATGAAGAGAATTGCCAACATTGGAAACTTGCTTAAAAAAATTTACAGGGTTTACAGTGTTGAACTTATTAAAGAGCTTCAATCAAATGGGTTTAATGACCTTCGGCCTAGTTTTTTGGAAATACTTATGTACCTGTCAGAGACCGATGGGCCCTCCATCAAAATGATAGGTAAAGTTTGCGGTCTTAAAAAACAAACTATGACCTCTCACCTAAATGAACTTGAAAAGCGTGGTTACATCAAACGCACCAATTCCGAGGTTGATAAGCGAGAACAGCTGGTTTTTTTAACTGATTACGGAGAAAAGTTTAAACTTAACTTATTGCAGGTTACGAACAATCTTGAACGGCAATATACCTCAAAGATCGGTGAGGTTGAGTTGGATAGGGTGGAGTTAATGCTCGATAATTTGTATCAAGAGATTCTTCGAAACTCTTCTCAATTAAGTGCAGGATCTTAAGCTTTTTTTGAACCTGGCCAGTGTAGATATCCACCAGAAATATTATTGCAATTATAGTACCCAAGTTTAACTAGGAACTCACAGGCGAGAATTGAAGTTGTTCCGTCTTCAGAGATGATGAGAATAGGTGATGTCCTGGTATTTATTTCCATGAAGCGATCTGGAAATTCTTCCCAGGGAATGCGAAGGGCCTCAGTGATTTCAAATCCAGGTTTAAAGTCTTTAGAACATACATCAACGACAATAAAATTATAGTCCCGGTTTGTATAAAGATTCCAGGCCTTCTCAGGAGAGAGGTCCAAATATTTCCCACCATGATAGATAAATTCATCAGTGAGTTCTTCATGATTCTTAATTCTAATGAGATGATTCCTCTCAATTTGAACCAGTTCTTCCACTCTTTTTTCAAGCTGAAGAATTTTTTCTTCAAGTTTTGAGATGCTCACCTCAAATTCCTGAAGCTGTATAAAAACATTGTTAACTTTTAATTCCATAAATGACCCTTGATAATGATCTTATCAGAGTAATGGTTTTTTAAAAAAACGGGTAAATTGTACCAAACTGAATCCGATTAACGATCATTGTTGTCAGGATGGCACCTGCAATAAAAACACATCCTTCAAAAAATCCATAACCAAGACTTTGCATATCATTATCGATCTGCCCCTCAGAGCCTTTTTCTTCCCCAATCTTCATGGGAAAAATTTTGAATAAACCCTTCTTAAAAATAGGAAAAATAATTAGGGCCAAAATGGTCTTAAGAAGAACCTGAATACAGTACAAGGTAAGTTCATAGTGTTCCTGATCAAAACAGCTGGCTATGACAAAACCTGCGCCGATAATAAACCCACCATAGGAAAAACAAAGGGATAAATTTTTTTGTATGAGGAGGCGATTAAAGCTCAGTTTGCTGATAAATGTGTAGTACTTAACGGAAAAGCCCACAATCACAAGCATGTAAAGCCACAAGACCAGAAGAATGATTAAAGAGTTTTCAGATTCTATCATTACAGTACGGGTTAGGTAGGCAATAACTAAGGCATGACAAAAACTTATCATGGCGTAGCTCATGTTTTTTCTTTTTAGAATTTCATCTGTGTATTCAAAATTATAAAAAACAATGGATTCAATAATATAAAGTGAGAGGAGGTAGAGGACAATAGCGATGGTACCCCAAACAGAAAAATGAAATAAACTAAGCATTAATCCTGAGGTTTCATTGAAGGTGACGGAAGAAAAAATGATCGCAATTCCCACAATTCTTGAACAAAGGTGAAGTGTGTCTGGAGCATTTTCCGCTGGCCTTATTTTTTTTAACACCTGCCTTTTCACCGATGGATAAAATACCACATGTGCATACCGATATAAGTAAATCATGAGGCAAACAAAGCCTGCTAAAAGGATTCTTATGACCAGCCGGTCAACTATTTCTGCCATATTGTTCCTTAAAAGTTATTTTTCAGGTATTCAATCATCATCGTTTTTACATCAACTTTCTTTTTTCTCTCCCCTTTAAAAAACTGGGGAAAATTTTCTCTGGTCACAAATCCGTCAGGTCCAAATTCATTATTCGTTCCAAAATATGCTTTGTTTAGAGAAATGTTGTTTTTCATTTCCTGATAAAATTTTTGATCCGGCCTGAATTTGCCCCAGCCCAAATACCGAGGGAAGTTTTTAAGAGATTTATTAAACCTCCACTTAATCTCACCTTTCTTATTTAATTTCCAATCACCAAATTCTCTTTTGTTAAGATAAATGGATCCCGGTGGAACCGGTACGAACTCTTCCTTGTCACTCACTTTTCTATAAATGGATAAACCAATATGGCCAAGATTTCTTTTGGCAAATTCTTTGCTAGTTCTTACGATAAGTTCTTCAACCACATCGAAACCAGTAAGCACCCTGTATTTTTGATAATAAGTCTTTATTAAAAATCCTGTCGCATGAGTATCTATAAGAATTGCTGTTACAGTATCTCCCTTGATGAGTTTGGAAAAACCTTTTTCATTTTGTAGATACTGAACTCCTACCTCAGAGGGAGAGAGTGTTTTTGCCAGTCCCAGATAAAAAATAACCAACATACAGTAGAGAAAAAACTTATACATGCTAGGCCTGGATGATTTTTAAAATATGGTTTTGTTGAACTAAGCTCAGGTCATCATAATCACAATGGATCCTGTTCACGGCATGGGATTCACTATATTTTAAAAATAAATCCGTCGCCTCCTGAATATTTTTTAATGTCTTGTGATTTTTTGACAAGGATGATTCCCGCATCACTTTCATCGGATAAATATTCTGAGGAGAGTTTGCGCTGTAGTACTTTGAAAGTCTCCCGGTGGAGGAACATTTGATGTAATCTATGTTTTCAGATTTCAGATAGCTTTCCAGTTCCTGCATCTGGTTTAAATGAACTGATCCGAAAGTCTCCAGGATCTTCTTGGGAATATTATTCATAGAAATTCTTCTGGCCCAGACATTTTGAGATTTTTTCAAAATCCGATACAAGTAGGCATCATCATGCTCTAGGTAGGCCTCAATATCTCCAGGAATGGAATATTCATGAACTGAGCTATCAAAATACCTCTGAAGCATTTGCTCAAGACAGACGGCGCGGTAATGAAAGTACACCATCATAAACATATGAAAACGTGACAGAAGAAAATCATCAAAAGTTGAGATGGCCCTCTCAGAAATACCTAAGTAGGCTTCGCTGTTTTCCGGGCAAATTTTAAGATTATCAATAATCCAGTCCAGGTCAAATTTTCCGTAGCTCACGCCACAGAAATAGCTATCCCTTAAAAGATAGTCCATCCTGTCACAGTCCATCTCACTGGAAACAAGTTGATGGAGGAGTGGAAAATAATTAATACTTTTATAAGTAAAATAAGAAGGATCTCTCGTCTCACCAACAACCAGTTCAGCGATGGCCGTGGGAGAGATTCCAAATTCATCAATCACACCCTTAAAGGATTTTGTAAACGAGGAATCAGTAATGGACTTTATCGTGTAATCCTCATGAGTGGCCTGTCTTTCCTTCTCCATAAATTGAGGAGGAAGTTTTAAGGCACTCACTCCTGGCATAACTGATTCAGTGGAGTGGCTCAGGGGAGCATGGCCAATATCATGGAGGAGGCAGGCAAGCCTCAAGCTTTCCTTAAGCCTTAAAATCTCCTTGGAGCTCTGGTCCTTAAAGAGGCTATCAAACACCATGGTCGCCACATGCATCACCCCAATAGAGTGCAGGTATCTCGTATGGCTGGCACCAGGAAAAACATACTCAGAAAAACCAAGTTGCTTGATGTTTCTTAAGCGCTGAAAAAAGGGATGCTCTAGTATTTCTATCTCAGCATCATGAATGGCAATGGAGCCATGGACCGGGTCTCTAATTTCCACAGAATGTTTCTCCGTTAAAGCCCAAGTTCTTTAGAATAATTTTTCAACCATAGAGAGATGTCTCTGGATTCGTGCATGGGTTTTCCATCTATAAATAGACAAGGTACTGTCCCACGCCCCGTGGTTTTCACTAAAAAATCCCTGTCCTCTGGATTTTTTCTGATATTTTTTAAGGTGACACTTTTTTCCAGACCAGTTTCTCGAAGGGCTTCTTGAACAATTTGGCAGTAAGGACATTCCGGAAAGTAATACAGTTCTAGTTTTTTCATAGGGCCTTTTAATAAAATGGCCCCATTCTCGGGGCCATTTTTATAGTCAAGACTTAGTAGTCTTCGTCTTCTTCTTCTTCGTCCTCAGACTTCTTCTTCGGACCTTTCACATACTCAACGTCCTCATCAAGTTCACTATCCTCTTCTTCCTCTTCCGGTGAATCAAGGCCTTCTTCATAGCCCCAACCGTATCCGTAGCTGTCTTCTTCATCTTCAGTAACCTCATCCTGAGGCTTCACATCACCCTCTTCCTCATCTGTATCAAACTCATCGTCAAATTCATCACTAAGAGTGTCTGCCGTATAGTCATCATTAAAAGAAGTGGCAGCGTGGGCAGGGGCTTTTGGTGAAACCACCTCTGGAACAATCACCTTCTTATCTTTTTTAGGCTTTTCTGCTTTTTTACTTACCGCTGTAACCACTTTTTTTGTCGCTTTCTTGGGAGCCACTTTTTTTGTCGCCTTCTTAGGAGCTACTTTTTTTGTCGCCTTCTTAGGGGCGACTTTTTTTGTCGCCTTCTTTGGGGCCACTTTTTTTGTCGCCTTCTTTGGGGCCACTTTTTTTGTCGCCTTCTTAGGAGCTACTTTTTTTGTCGCTTTTTTAGGAGCCACTTTTTTCGTCTTAGGAGGTGACTTTTTTACTACTTTTTTGGTCTTTTTCTTTGCCACAAAAGATCCTTTTGCTGAATTGATTATAAGTTATAAGACTCTAACATTATATGATTTGATTCATGCTCTTTTCAAGAGAGGAAACACTAATGTTCGATGGAATCAAGACCTGGATCATTAGTATCTAAAACATTCATAAAGCCTCTTGGGTGGGTATCCTGATCTTGTCCAGATGATGCTCCTTCTGAAAAGATATCAAATTTCGGATTCCCATAATTCCTTGAGTTTGAGTCTTTGTTTTGCACTGAGTTAAGGGAGATGAATTTTGTAGAGTAAAAATTTCGCCGCATTTTGCTATATATATTGCGGTTTAAGGGATTAGTATAATCTCCATATGGATTTGCTCCTGTGTAGGGGCCAGGCATATAGGCCGTCATATAGTTAATAAATTCAGAGTTATTAGGATTAAATGAATAATCTAACGCGTAATAATTTGGGTCATAATTGGGATCATTGGTTGCTTTTGAGTAGTATTCTTGGAGTAATTGCCCTAGAGACACCGGACAGCCATAGGAATCTTGGGGCAGAAGGTTAGAATTGGTAGGTCCACCAAAATAAAAGAAAAGAAATCGACCAGCGAGACTTTTACAGGACATGGGACGACTATTTAGATAATTTTGATCATTAAAGTCCTTTATGTTTGAAATACTTTCAGCGGCTTTTTTATATCCTTCTTGTGAGCCCTTAGCCGATTCAGGAGGTTTAGTATCAAAAATATTTTTTGCCACTTTATTCATGGCCATTAAATACTTTTCCATACCTGGCTCTTGAAGTTTCATGAACTTAAAAATTGTATTTGTAACAACGCTCTGATTTTCAAATAATAAGTCACTTTGATCATTGGGTCCGTAGAGGGGAGCATAAACCTGGGATTGATAGATTTCAATTCCATTCTTCTTCTTTTCCGGTGTTGAAGGGGATGTGATGAATCCAAATGAATCCAGATTTTTCTGGTTATTAAATTCATGATGAGTAGGAATAAGGTAATTGGCAGCTTCATAAAGAGTCGGGGCCCTGATTCTAGCTATTTCAGCCTTTAAATCCTCATCGGTGATGGGTTTCGTTGGATCAAGACTGCCTTTAAATTTATCAAACTGAATTTTGGAAAATAGTCCCACAGGTTTCTCGGAATTGGGAACTTTAGCATTTATAATATGAATCCTTTGTGAATCCTCAGTATAGCCAGTGCTTTTAAATTTTTCCTCATAATCATAAACCAAATTTGGCACTCCAAATTGAATCTCTTTCTCATTGAACTGTCCCCCAACAGCTCTTTCAGGACTCTCTAGCCAAAATGGCCCGGGTTTATCTCGTGAATTTGTGGGGATGGGAAGACCTGGAATAAATTTTGCACCATTTGTTTCATTGTATTCAATCCCTTTAATAGTGACTCCTTCAAACTTATAGGAAGTTAAATAGGGGACGGAGCGATATTTTAGGGCATCTGTTCTTCCTCGGATATAATTTTCACCAGATCTTTGAGTAAAGAGCATAGGCCCAATCCGCCCTCCCATGGGTTTGGCGGCGGCATAAGCAGTGAGGATTATTTTCTCTTCGCTAAACGGGTTGAACATTCCCTCAAATTCAGCTTCTCCTTTTACTGCGTAGTAAGTAACGACATCAGGGTTTTTATAAAAACCCAAGGGATAGCCTGGAACTGGAATGGCCACTTTTGAAATGTCGCAGGGTGCTGAAAACCCTAGAACACTCCCAGATTTATTTGTATTAGCAGTGGGAACCATCGCCGCAAAAAAAATCGCGTAATTAACCATCATGAGTTTTAAATCCACCCACTGCTTTTCATATGGTTTGGGGATCAGAAGATTACTGGCACTGTAATCATTCTTCTCACTATATTTTTTAGGTGGAAGTTCGGTTAACGTAAAGCTCATTTTCATTTCATTATCCACCTCGTTCCCGAGGTTTCGATAAGCAGAATAGAAGGCTTTTACGATTCTTTCATTTCCAAGTTTCTTCTCATTTTTGATTTCATCAATATTACCAATATTGATGCCACCAGAATTAGCTTTAGTGTTCATCACGTATTCAAGATTTCTAATTCTTAATGCTAACTCCACGGCCTTAGGCCAGGCACCCTGTCGGTCAGCAAGAATGGGAGGAGCTTGAGCGGCAAGGGAGTTCCCGACGCTTTTACCCAAAACATTGTAGGTCCAGTTATTGGCCACCATCATATTTAATTTAGAACGCTCATTACAGTCATCGATCTTTTGTCTAATGAGTGTATCCATGAATACACGGGAAGCTTCTTCTGCCCCTGAAACTCCAGATGACTGAAATTCAGGAAAACCAAATATGGAATATCTTCTGCAGATATTGGTCTCACCGATGTGAATACAAACTGCTGGAATATTGAACAAATCTTCCTGGACAATTTCATTATTTTTAAGAAGATCAGTCTCTGGAAGAAGTTTAAACTGCATGACATCTGATTTTGAGGATTTTGAGTCTCTTACATCTTCAATGTTAAGGTTCCCGATCACATAGTATTTATAAAGCCATTCTTTATAAATATTTCTCATCTCCCAGTTAAGATAAGCAATTTTTGTGAGTTGTCTTGCCTGAACGGAAGCACCGGAAAAAGCTGCTGCATCGGTGGCATTTTGAAGGTTAATCTTAGCTTTTACAAATAAGCCGATATTGATGACAAAGGCTATAACAGTGACGATCACCACCAAAGAAGCGGAAAAAAAGATGCTGATTTGTCCCCGTTCATTTCTTGGGAGAGACATAGAGTGGTTTCGTTTTGCCCCTAGGGTCAGATTTAGTCAGTTAAAGTTGTTAATATTACGTTCTCTTATTTTGGTATGGGACTTGCCATGTGTAAAGCAATCCAAAGGGTGCCGATCTTTGGAAGTTGTACGTTAGAAGAATTCGGTAAGCCTTTCCTTGCTTCCTACCACACACACAGCCTACCAAAAAATTCACCACCCTGGGCATCGCGGGATGCCCAGAGGCCTTTTTTCTTAGTGACGACTGATCGTCCTGATCGGGTTTCCTCTTTTTTTGTTAGGAAGTTATTAAAGGGAAAAAACTGCAGTGGGGAAGTTAAATCCTTAAGTGTGGTCTAATATTTTATGGAGGAGAGTTTAAATGAAAAAATCCATGAGAGAATGTTTTTGCGCCTTATGTAGCACTCCCCGAAAGCTTCGTTACTCAAGACACTTATCTTCTCTTCACTACTTTCAAATTTTAATCCTCACAGTTTCTTTTATGGCCCTGACCTTTTCTTGGCTTGGGTGGAGAGGATTCATGTCACTCCCTATGATTTGGGTCTTGTTTGAGGGCATCCATAAATCTCTCTACCGAAAGGATTTAAAGTGTCCCTTCTGTGGATTTGATCCCACTTGGTATAAAAAAGATGTGAAGCTTGCTCGAGAAAAAGTCGAGGAGTTTTTGAGGCAAAATCCTGGGGGACCCAAATTCAAAAAAGTTTGAGCCCAGTTTAGGGCACCTGAACTTGGTAATTATCCATATTTTGCCATGAGTTAAATTGTTCTCATCTCAACCACTTATCTATCTGTGGACTTGGCCCAAAAATTTCATTGAGTCAGAAAAGGAAAGGAAAAATCTTTTCACACTTATTAACAAGCTAGGGTATGAAGTAGTTATAGGAAAACTATGATCTTTCATTCGCGTCCTATGCGATTAAAAAAGGAGCACTCATGAGCGTAAACAAAGTTATTTTACTTGGAAGACTTGGCCAAGATCCAGAATTAAAATACACACCAGGTGGATCACCGGTTTGTAATTTTTCTCTGGCCACCACTGAATCTTGGACCGACAAATCAGGGCAAAAACAAGAAAAAACAGAATGGCACCGGATCGTTGTTTGGGGAAAATTAGCTGAGCTATGCAATCAGTACCTGGCGAAGGGCCGTCAGGCATTCCTTGAAGGTCGTCTTCAAACCAGATCTTGGGATGATAAGGATGGGAACAAACGTTACACAACTGAAATCCTTGCTTCAACTGTCCAGTTTATTGGTGGTCCTTCGGCAACCACTAATGCTACTAACACGGGAGCTGTAGACTCATCTTACGCTCAATCAGCACCTGCTCAGGATTATCAGATTTCTTCTGATGCTTCTTTTGCAGCGGATGATATTCCCTTTTAATTAAAATCAGATTTATCAGTAGGTCATGGGCCCGCCTTAGGCGGGCCTTTTTTATTCCCGTCACAATTAAAATTTTAGGGTTAAATTTGCCCCCCTACGCTCTCCCTTAAAAGTGATAAAATGATGGTCATGACAAAACGACCTAGCTTTTTTTCAATCCGCTACGATCTTATTGAGACTGAAAAACCTCTTCCATTTGATCTTTATGTGAATTCTTCTGTTATCACTGGAAAAGAGAAATTTGTGAAAATCTTTTCCTCGGGAGGGGTGCTTAAAAAAGATGAGGTGGAAAGTTTTCATAAAAAATACGTTCTTCTTTTTGTCCCTGAGGATCAGCGAAAGCTTTACTTAAAAAGCCTCGTTAAATCTAAAGCCGATGATGTTCAAAAGGCGGAAGTAATAAAAGAATCGGCCCTAGAGTATCTTCATAATATTTTTGATAAGGAAAAAGAGTTCTCCACGGAACTTCTGGCAAAAAACATTAATGCCTGTAGAGACGTGGTGGAATCCATGATGGATGTTCTCGAAGATCACAATATTGATTCCTTAAGAGGGCTTTTAGGGAATCTTTCATTTCATGATTTTTACACTTATGACCACTCCATCAATGTTTCTATGTACTGTATTCAGATTTACCGTTTAATAAACCCTGGTGCATCCCGAAAAGAGCTCATGCACGCAGGACTTGGTGGTCTTCTCCATGATCTTGGTAAAATAAAAATTCCCACTCAAATTTTGAACAAGCCGGAAGGCCTTTCAAAAGAGGAGTATGAAATGATGAAGGCCCATCCGGATTATGGATTGGGTTTATTGTTAAATGGACTGCCTGATGTTCATGAAGACATAGACCTTAAAATCATAGCCAGAGTTATTCATGAGCATCATGAGAATTTTGATGGAAGTGGGTATCCAAGAAGGCTTAAGGGAAAAGAAGAAATCCATCTTTTTGCCCGGGTTTGTACCATCGCTGATTTTTTCGACGCCATCACAACGAAAAGGTCTTATAACGAAGTCCTTACTCTTCAAGATGCAATGACCATTATGAAAAAATCTAGTGGGGCAAAAATTGATCCAGAAATTTTTGAAACGTTTCACCGTCAGGTCAGGTATGTGAAAACTGAGATGAGAAGAGAGTTGATCCTCTCAGACTCATTTGATCCAGCACTTCCCTACGCTAAACTTCCAATTACGGAGGTGGAGAGGAGTGAACAGGTTAATTTCGGGAAAGTTAAAGTCGTTGAAACAAAGAAAAAAAAACAGGGATAAGAGGACTTATCCCTAAAATCATAAAAATTATTTCTTAGTATTCGTTTCAGCTGCAGGAGAAGAAGATTCCTTGGCAGTTTCAGTTTGAGCTGGAGCTGGAGCTGGAGTTGTATCCTGTTCTTTTTTATTTAGATCTTGAACATCAGAATTAAGGGGTTGTGCCACAGGTGCTTCAGAATCAAAGAGTGACTTTTTGGCCTCTCTGGATTTCAGAGTTGTGAGGACGATGGAATTTACCATGAAGCCAATCGCCAGGAAGCTGGTGAGTTTTGTCATGAAATTTCCCTTAGCTGAACTAGAGAAGACAGCTTGAGAAGCTCCACTGCCCATGACGGCCCCCATCTCTGCACCTTTACCAAATTGAAGGAGGACTGCCACTACGAGCAAGATACAAATAATGACATGTAAAACGATAAGAAATGTAATCATAGAGTCTCCAAATTAGTACTACTTTTTAACAGAATTTTGATGACTTGCAAAACAAGATTTTTACTTACTTGTCGCCACACAGTGCTAAAAAGTCTGAAGCCTTTAGGCTTGCCCCACCCACTAAACCGCCATCAATGTCTTTCTGGGCCAGTAATTCTTCAACATTATCTGGCTTTATGGATCCTCCATAAAGGATCTTAATCTTTTCTCCAAAGGCTGGAAATTTTGTTTTCAGGACTTTTCTAATATGGGCATGAACTTCCTGTGCCATAAGAGGGGTAGCGGTTTTACCGGTTCCAATGGCCCAAACCGGCTCATAAGCGATGACTAGATTTTCTGAATTGATTTTAGATTGATCATTTAGGGCCTGATGAATTTGATCCTCAATTATAGTCAAAGTCTGACCAGATTCACGCTCTTTAAGAGTTTCCCCAACACAATAAACCGCCACCAGTCCTTCTTGAATAGCTGTGCGGATTTTGGAGTTAAGATTTTTTGAAGTTTCTTGGAAATACTGTCTTCTTTCAGAGTGGCCTAAAAGAACAAAATGTCCGTTCATGTCTTTTAAGGCCCTTGAAGAAACCTCACCGGTGTAGGCCCCTTCAGTGTGTTCAGAACAATTTTGAAGACCAGCTTTAATGGTAGAAGTTTTTAATTCTTCCACTAAGGGGAAATGAAGTGATTGGGAGGCAATCCAGGCATCACGCTTACCGGAATACTTTTCATTGAAAAGGCTAAAAAAAGCAGCAACTTCGTGAGAGTTCTTGTTCATTTTCCAGTTTGCGATCATCAGTTTATTCATGACTACACTCCGTATTTTAAGGCCTGAACCCCAGGAAGTTCACCCTTTTCAATGTATTCAAGGGATGCTCCTCCACCAGAGGAAACGTGGGAGAATTTTTCAGCTTCACCGGACTGTTGAACTGCGGCCACAGAATCACCGCCTCCCACCACAGAGAAGGCATTTGTGCCAGCAATCGTGTGGGCCATGGACATAGTTCCGTTGGAGAAGCTTTTAGATTCAAATAACCCCATGGGCCCATTCCAGAAAATGGTCTTGGCTGTCTTTAGGTGAAGGGAGAAAGATTTAATCGTTTCTGGTCCAATATCTAGTCCCATTTTATCTTCGGGAATATTCACACTGTGACAAGTTTCAGGAAGGCCCTCGGGAGAGTCCGCCATGATGTGGTCCACGGGAAGTTTAATCTTTTGCCCCCTGTCTGCCTGAAGAAGATGTTTGGCGAGGTTCACATCCTCATCTGAACAAAGAGATTTACCCACACTAGATCCCTTCGCCTTAAGGAAGGGATAGGCCATGGCCCCACCAATGAGAAGGGTGTCAACGAGGACGAGCATTTTTTCGATGGTTTTAATTTTATCAGAAACTTTTGCTCCACCGATGATGGCAATAAATGGTTTGGAAGGTTTTTCAAGAAGAGTGCCAAGAGACTCAATTTCTTTTTTCATTAAAAGACCTGCATAGGAGCGGTTCTTGAAAAAAGTGTTAATGGCATAAGTAGAGGAGTGCTTTCTGTGGGCAGCTCCAAAAGCATCATTAACGTAAACGTCTCCGTATTGAGAGAGTTTCTCAGCTAGTTCTTGATCATTTTTTTCTTCACCCGGAAGAAAACGCACGTTCTCCAGTAGAACGATCTTGGTCTCTGGAAGTTGTAAAAGATTTTTTAATCCGTTATCAACAGCTGATTCAGAAAGAATCACATCTGAGCCAAGCTTTTTCGCCAAATATTCGGCAACTGGTTCGAGGGAGTACTTGGGATTAACCTGGCCATCCGGACGTCCAAGGTGACTAATCATCACGAGCTTAGAGGCTCCTTTTTCAAGGATCAATCTGATTGTTGGGATCGCAAGATCAATACGGCTTGTATCAGTGATTGTTCTAGGTTCAGTTTTCGTGAGAGGCACGTTGAAGTCAAAACGAGCAACAACTCTTTTTCCTTTTAGATCAGCGTCCTGTATAGACTTAAGTTGCATACATGCTCCCCTTAGGTGGAATTAAAGTTTTTGTCCAATGTAGTGGGCGAGATCAACAACTCTGTTAGAAAAACCAACCTCATTGTCATACCAGCTCACAATCTTTGCTGTGTTCCCAATAACATTCGTTAATTTTGCATCAAAGTAGGACGACTCGCTGGCCCCCATGAAGTCCTGGGACACGAGTTCTTCTTCGGTGTAACCGAGGATGTCCTTCAAATGAGTTTCTGAGGCTTTTTTCATGGCCATATTGATCTCATCCTTAGAGGCCTTTTTTTCTAAAACAACTGTTAAGTCAACCATGGACACATCCGGTGTTGGAACTCGGACTGCATACCCATCAAGTTTACCTTTGGCTTCAGGAATAACTTCGCCCAATGCCTTGGCGGCACCAGTAGAAGTGGGGATCATGGAAAGGTTAGCGGCCCTTGCCCTTCGTAAGTCCTCGTGGGCATTATCCAGTAGGTTTTGGTCTGAGGTATAAGAGTGAACTGTTGTCATGAGACCATTTACAATCCCAAAGTTTTCCATAAGAACTTTCACCACAGGTGCCAGACAGTTTGTGGTACATGAAGCATTCGAGATAATGTGATGTTTGGAGTGATCATAAGTTTCATGATTGATTCCAACCACAAAAGTTCCATCCAGATCTTTTCCAGGGGCACACATGATGACTTTTTTAACTGATCCTTTCATGTGAAGACCAAGTTTTGCCTTGTCCTTAAATTTTCCTGTACAGTCGATAACAATTTGCGCTCCAAGGGAAGACCAGTCAATCTCTTCAGGATCTTTGAAGTTAAAGAATTTTATTTTTTTCCCTTCGTAATGAATTTCTCTTTTTTCTGGATCAAATGAAAAATCTCCCTCTAGTTTTCCATGGAGAGAGTCATGCTTAATAAGGTGAAGATAGGGCTTTGGTTCACCGGGATTGTTGATGGCCACAATCTCAATATTTGTATTTGAATTCTTTTTCAACCGCTCAAAATAAACACGTAGGATTGTGCGACCAATGCGACCAACACCATTAACTCCAACTTTTACTGTTTTCATAAGACTCCTCACGTCACAATAGGTGACTTAAAACATATTTAAAAAACTAAGTTATTTTAGGCATTCCGGACTTCAACCCTGAAAAATCAAGTGTGATGGCTATAGAAGATACTCCAAGGAAGAGGTTTTGTGTAGCGATTTCAGGGAGATCAGTGTACCCTGAAGTTCGAATTTTAAGCACTTAACGCATGAGTCAGAATATGAAAAAAATTTTTGTTTCACAATTACAAGGTAAGGAAGAATTAGAGACCACTTTCCTGGTAAAAATCATCAATGCCATGGAGGATAAGAGTGGGAAGAAATACTTTAATATAATCCTGACTGACTCCAGTGGTGATTTGGAATCAAGGCTCTGGAATTATTCAACGGAAGTTGAAAATACGATCATTAAAAATTCTTTTGTCAGAGTGAAGGGGAAGCTCAATTTTTATCAGGGTAGAAAACAGTTTATCATCAACCATATTCAAAAAGTTGATCAATCCGAAGTTAATCTGGATGACTTTATCATGAAAGCTTTTGAAGATCCTGAAGTGATGTATAAAAAGCTTTTAAAAATCATTGATGGTCTTTCGGATGTTTACATAAGAGACCTTCTGAGAAATATCGTAACTGATGGAGAGATCGCCAGGAGACTTAAAACCTGGCAGGCCGGAAAGTCTATTCACCACGCCTATCAATCAGGTCTTTTAGAACATATTCTCTCTTGTAGTGAACTGGCCTTAATCCTTTCCAAGCATTACAAGGTTAACGAAAACTATGTGGTAGCAGGCTGTATCCTTCATGATATGTGCAAAATTTACGAACTCACTGACGGCATTAATGTGGATTACACTGAAGAGGGGAAACTCGTAGGTCACTTGGTAAAAGGACTTGAAATTGTTGATCGGTTTTCTTACAAAATAAAAAATTTCCCTCATTACTTAAAAATGCACCTAAAACACATCCTCCTGTCTCACCATGGGGAATATGAATATGGATCTCCTAAGATTCCACAAACTTCTGAGGCCTATCTTGTTCACTTGATTGACCTCATGGATTCTAAAATGGGAAGCCTTGAGATGATCAGAAAAACTGATTCGACCACCGGCCACTGGTCTGGGTTTGTGAAGCATTTAGACCGGATTATTTATAAATCTGATCTTCCTTATTATCCTGAATACATTCAGGAAGAAGAAGTACAGGAGAGAGGAGAATATAAAAAGCAAGAACCCCCCAAAGGGCCAAAAATTCAACCTGAACCTAAAACTAATTTAGGAAAAATGTTGGGTCATCTAAAACTTGATGAGACTTAGGCCCACAACCTTAATCCCAGCTTAAGATCTTTTGACAAGATTAAGACATAGTTTTGAAAACTAAATTATTGCTGTAGAAAGATCCCCGTGAGGATTTTATGCTAGCTGATTTTACTGAACTTTCCTGCGATACCAAAGAGCTTCTCGAAAGCTATGAGAAAAATGACTTAATAGCTTTTTATTTTAATAAGCTGATGGATCATCCATCCCATTCCACTTTAACCAGCTCAGATCAACTTCATTCTCTTGAGCTTCATGTGATAAAAAACTTTTTATCAAATCAAAAACCGGCGGATGAGATTCTTCAGAGAATGTTAAATCTTATTTAGGATGAGAAGTGTTACGGGGAGAGTTTTGAAAAACACTTCAGGGAATTGTCAAAAACCTCTTTCGTTAAAGCTTCCAGGTCACAAGATTTTAGTTCGGCAATTTTGGAGGCCACAAGAGGTAAATAGTAGGGTGCATTTTCTTTCCCTCGATGTGGAACAGGAGTAAGGAAGGGAGAATCAGTTTCAAAAAGGAGGCGGTTTGTAGGAGTGATTCTGACCACCTCTTGAACATTTTCAGCTTTTTTAAAAGTAATAATTCCATTAAAACCAATGTAGAAGCCTTCACTTAGGACAAATTCAGCAAGATCAATTCTTGAAGTAAAACTGTGGATCACACCTTTTTTTTTCAAATGGGCGGAGAAGTTTTTTAGGATGCTCTTCGTGTCTTCTTCAGCGTCTCGGGTGTGAATAACCACAGGAAGATCCTGATCAACAGCAATTTGGAGCTGTCTTTCAAATTGTTTCCTCTGAATGTCTGGTGGTGAATTATTATAATGATAATCCAGACCAATTTCCCCAACGGCAACCATCTTTTTTAAAGCTGCTCTCGTTGATATCTTTTCAAATTCAAGATCAGTGGCCTCTTTAGCATCATGAGGGTGGATGCCTTGAGTGAAATACACCTCGTCATAGTTTTCTGAGAGCTCTTTCACCTTGTCCAGATTTTGAGGATCGACACCAATAGTAATGACTTTGGTAATTCCTGCCTCTGAAATCTTTTTCCTGATCTCTTCCAGAGGCTCGGCCTTTAAGTAGTCTAGGTGGCAGTGGGTTTCTATAAACATTATTTTTCTTTTAGAATATCTTCAAAAATGGCAAAAAACTGATTATTCGGGATTGTTCCCTCAATTTTTTTACCATTCACGATGAGAGTAGGAGTTGATTTTAAGTTGTATTTTGTGCCCTGATTGATGGCCTGAATAACTTTGTTTTTAATATTTTCATTATCGATGCAATTGGTAAGACCATGCTTTGTTGCCAGTTCCGCTAAAATGCCATCTTTAAGTTGGTCCTGAGAATTAAAAATTTCATCATGAATTTCCAGAAATTTTTCTTCGCTACAGGCCGCCAGGGCCGCAGCATCACAGGCATTTTTGTGGAAATTGCTTTTCATGTTGGAATTACATTTAGCATCCAGTGGATAAAAGACATACTGAACATTTATCTTTCCTTTATAGCGCCTAATGAGCTCCGGAATTTGTTCGGCCACTACTTTACAGAATGGACACTCAAAGTCTGAAAAAACGGTGATTCTTATGGGAGCATCCATCCATTTTTCCGAAGCCTTGTGTATTTTGTAAGGAGATTCAACATCAAGTTCCCCGAGGTTTGGAAGATTCTTGTACTGACTTACGACACTTTCGCTCATTTTTGTGCTGAGCTCTTCTTTACCTTGGGTCGTCTGATACATAAAAAATGAACCGGCAATAAGTAGGACACTCCAAAGGGATGAAATTTTCATATCAGGTAACCAGGAGTGAATACCCTCTCTCCACAAGAGGAGTGCTGCAATCCCAGAGAGAGCATAGTAAAGAGTACAAAAGGGGCATAAGCTTCCAAGAACTCCGATGGAAAAGATGAAAAGAATGATACAGCCGATGAAATTGTACTTTGAGAGAGCACTTGCGGTTTTTTCCATGGCCTCACTAGGCATGAGGCTCGTGAAAACAAAAAAAACGCCCACAATAATTCCAAAAAAGGAAATGGGAATTCCAGCAATATTTGAGAGTTTAGAATAAGTTGCGGCATCACAGTTAAAAAGGTCCGAGATGTTACAAAGGCTACTGGCCCCACCAAGTTTCGTAGGGTAGAGGACTTCATAAAAATGAGTCGTCAGGTAGGTGCAGACTGCAATGATCCCAACGGCATTAATGATGAAAAAAAAATTTTTTCCAGTCATTCCTTCGAGAGTAAGATTTTTTCTAGCGTCCATCTTATTTATCCTTTGATGTAAATATTCCAGTTTCTCTCTGACGTTTTATCTCTTCGGTAACTATGCAAACTGGTTTGGCAACATGTGCATACAGGAGCTATTTGAACCTGTAGAGAAGTAAAACTTTGATTTAAAATTCTTTTTGCTTCTGCTTGAAGATTGAAATAGTGCTTATCTTCAACTTTTCGAAAAAAAGGACTATCTGGGAAATGGAGTAAGAAATCTTGAGAAACCTCAAAACAGCACTCATGAATACTTGGGCCGATGAAAACTCTTTGAGGGTAAATTTTTTTAATCTCTGATCGCTCCAGTATTCCATCCCTAAGACCTCGCCACCCAGCATGAGCAACGACAACACCTTTTTCTCCTTCAATGACAATAGGGAGACAATCAGCAGTTTTTATGGCCAGGGCAGTATTAAAATCTTCCCACAGGACGATAATCCCATCTGCCTCACAAGGAAGATTTTTGGGTGGAACAATATCTATTCCATGCACTTGCATAGCGTGCAAGAGACTTATGTCTGGTTTATTGGGCCAGGTTTCAAAGCGACCTTTATGTAGACCTTCAGAATATACTGCTTTCATGAGGATTTATTATATAGTTAAAATTTTTACCCGTCACACTTGAAATTTAAGGGCCTAACTTTGATGAGAAGAGAGCTTTAATGCCTCAAGTGCATCTTTGAAGATTTCAGGAGGGGAGGAGGTGAAATGAATTTCCTTGTGTGTGATAGGATGAATAAACCCAAGTTCCTTAGCATGCAAAAGCTGATAGGGATAATTTTGGAGTCTTTTTTGTATACCTTCTGGAATCTTTTTTAGATGAGAATCACTTCCCCCATAGACTGGATCACAAATAATAGGTGTGTGAAGAAGTTGAGACATGTGAACTCTTATTTGGTGAGTTCGACCCGTTTCAAGTCGCAGTTCAACATGAGCGGCATGGTCAAATTGCTTAAGGGTCTTGTAATGTGTCACGGCCCTTTTACCATTCTTTACATTGGCGGCCATTTTTTGACGATGGGTGGGGTGTCTTCCAATTGTTGAAGTAATGGTTCCGGAGTGTACGGCAGGACGACCGGCAATAATCGCCTCATATTTCCTTTCTATGGCATGGACTGAAAAAAGTGAAACCAGTCCTTCATGGGTTTTATGATCCTTGGCAACCACCATCACACCGGATGTTCCCATGTCCAGACGATGAACAATCCCAGGTCTTTTTTCTGACCCAATCCCTTTAAGGTCCGGGCAGTGATGAAGGATGGCATTTACAAGAGTTCCCGAGTAGTGACCAGGAGCGGGGTGAACAACCATTCCAGGTGATTTATTGATGATGATTAAGTGCTCATCCTCAAAGAGAATTTCCAAAGGAATATTTTCAGGGACAAGATCCGTTGGTACAGGTGGAGGTACTTCAACCTCTATTAACGTTCCTGCAGGAGGCATCTTGTTTATAGATAAGTTGCAGTCACTAGAAATGTTTTCATCCTCAAACATTCTTTTGATAGTGGATCTGGAAAAGGGAAGCTTGTCTGCCAGAAACACATCCAGCCGTTTGAACTGATCCCTGTCCTTCAATTCAACTTTCAGGACAAAATTTTCAGTCAATTCTGATTCTGTGTCTGAAACCATTATTTTTGGTTTTTTAATTTTTTTAAATGAGACAAATAACTTGTTGCTACCTGCTCAGGATTAAGTTTTAAAACCTTGGCATATTGATAAACGTAGCCCCTTACATAAACATCCGCCGGTAGTTTTTTTACATCCTCATTTTCTAGGGCTGTGATGTGTGTTTTAGAAATTCTAGTCATGTCGGCCATTCGTTCAATGGTTACATTTTTATATTCACGTACTTCTTTCAGAAAAGTTCCGGAAAAATCGATACAATTTATGATCCTTCTTTCCATTTCAGGATTCTCAGAAAAATCAAGAGAGAACTTTTTTTGTGCCGTAATTTTTGAGACCTTAGCTTCTATGAGGTTTGATCCATAGTTTTCATATACGATGGCATCTTTTGATCGGTCATCAATGGTGGTGATAGTATGCATCTGATTGGTATTTCTGACCTTGATTGTTCCATGTTGGTTAAATCCTCTCAACCGGTCATATTCTCTTCTTTTTTCCGGAAAACCCAAAACGGAGTAAGCTTCTTCAACTTGGTCTAAAATAAAATTGCACTCGTCTTTGGTCATGAGAGAATAAAGAGCAACACTGTCTCCTGAATAGGCATTTTTGGACCTAATGTAGGCGCTTTCAATTTGCTGAGGATTTGCATTAACCTCAATCTCCAGAACCTCATAGTAATTCTTCTTTTCTGCATCCATGCCTGTACCTCTAAGATTCAACGAGCCTGTTGACGATCCGGTCAAAATTATTCACCAGTTTTGAGTTGGGATATTCTATTAGGAGTGGTTTTCGCTTACGGACACTTTGCCAGACGGACTGGTCATAGTCTAGGTATCCGGGGAAGGTCATTTCAATACCAAAATATTTTCGACAAATACTTTGAATAGAGTACCCAATATCGATGTCTGCCTGAGACCTAACCTGGTTGATGATCAAATTAGGTCTGAAATGACCCATTTCATTCTTCACTTTAAGACCTACGTCTGGGTTTATTTCACAAATTTTTTTGATGAGATCTGAAGGAGATGTTGATCCACCTGATGCTGTGATTTTGGACTTCATGGCCTCTTCAATGAGGGGCTCCAAATCAGCAATACCATCAATCATTTTTAATCTGCGGTAAAAAACAGATTTAATAAAACGATAAGTATTTTCAATGGAAGTTGGCTCCGGAAGCACCACTAGGATTCCTTTATCTGCCGTGATGAAGAAATCGATGGTATTAAAGGCCGTGCCAGCACCGAGGTCAAAAAGAATATAGTCAGCATCTAGCTCATGGAGTTTTCGGATGATTTGATTTTTGTGCATGTGCTTTAAATTAGCCATGCCCAATTCATCCTGGGCCCCAGATATAATTTTTAAATTATGGATGGGAGTGGAAACTAAGAGGTCCTCAAAATTGGTTACCTTTTTTGAAATATAGTCAGAGAGCGTCATTGTGGGAATGGGAAGTCCCAAGCAAGTATGCAGGTTGGCCCCACCCAGATCTAAATCTACTGCAACCACCTTATTACCCATGAGGGCGAGACAAATGGCTACATTAGCAGACACTAAGCTCTTTCCAACTCCACCCTTCCCGCCACCTATCGCCCAGATTTTTTTCACATTCTGGATTGCAGCATCTGTTTCTGTCTCAAAATTCATATTCTGAAATTATATGAACCAAATTTAGGCTTTGGGAAGGTTATTTTCTTCTTGGCGCCAAGACCGTTATTGAAGTCTAAGGATGTTCCTTAATAAACTTACGGCATAGGGGGTCATCATTAGTCAGGAATTTTTACCCCAAAACTTTGACGATGGTAGTTGAATCCATTAAATTGAGTGGACTTTATTTAACCTTAAGAATGATCGGACATAGACGGATTTTGTTTAAAGTCCTTTCTGAAAGGAGCGGAGATGGCCACCTCTCATGGTCAAAAGTATGATTCCTCGTTTGAGACAATTCTGCATAAACGTTCGGATCTTCATATACTTAGAAAACTTTGGCATATTTCAACAGGAAGCCTTGGTCTCTTTTTATTTTATCAGTCCAGTCTTTCTCAAATCTCCTGGGCGAAAATTGTTTTATGTATTTCGATTTTTGGTTTCACCATTGATGTCATCCGTGGAAGGTCCCAGGGAGTAAATAACCTCGTGGTAAAGCTCATGGGACCTGTAATGCGTCGTTCTGAAAAGAATGGCTTTACCGGATTGCCCTTCTATGCCCTAGGGGTGTCCATGGCGCTATTTTTCTATTCAAGGGACGTGGCCATTCTTTCCACCATGTTTTTGGTCTTCTCTGACCCTCTTTCTTCTTTTTTTGGAGTCTTGTACGGTAAGGATAAGATTTTACCAAATAAGTCTCTCCAGGGAGCGGTGGCTGGATTTTTCACCTGCTACCTTATCACTTTGTTTTATGTGATTAATTCTTCTACCTTGGGAACTCATTTATTGGTCTTTTCCATAGTGGCTGGACTTATTGGCGCCCTCTCAGAGTTGGTTTCAGCTTTTAATATCGATGACAACCTAACTATTCCGGTGATCTCTGGTCTTGGCATGACTTTACTTAACTATTTTTTAAAAGTGTTCCCGTAAGGAATTTATGTTTGAAGTGTTGATGTTTTCTGTACCTCTAACGTTGTTTGACCAACAAAAATTGGAATTTTTGGTGAGAAAAATTCCTGAGTCCTTGGTGAAAGTAGAAGAAAAAAGCGGTGTTAAAAAAAAATATTATGAATTCCCTCGAAATTCAGATCAGGATTTTAAAATTCAGTGCGAAGCGGATTATTACTTAGATACTTCCTTGCCCTCATTTTCCACTTGTAAACTTGAGGTCTCAAAATCAGTTAATCAAAGATATGACGAGCATAAAATTGAACTTAAGGATAAAGAATTGATAAAAAGCATTATGAATTCCTTAAGCTACACCCAGGACACTAAAAAGCTCTACTCTCTCGAGAGGGTTTATGGAGTTGCCCTAAATGGTCAGTACTCCAGGCATTTTCGATTTAGTTTTAATTGTGCCATTGAAAAGTGTCTGCTGACCTTTTCTACCGGGCCAGCAGACAATTATTAAAATTATTCTTTTACCACAAAATTGCAGATTTTTCCTGGCACATAAATTTCTTTAACAATGGTGCCTGCAAGGTACTTTGCGATTTTATCATCTGATTTTACCAGGGCAAACAGTTCGTCTTTAGAAATTTCTGGGTTCACTTCAAAAGTTCCTCTGGTTTTACCATTGATTTGAACGGCCACAGTGATCATGTCATCTTTTGCAAGTTCAACATTAAATTCAGGCCATTTTTCAGTACTAAGGGTTTCGTTGTGCCCAAGGAAGGACCAAATTTCTTCAGCTAAATGAGGAGCAAAAGGATTTAAGATGAGGGCAAATTTTTCCGCGCTCATTCTTGAAATTTTCCCTGTTTTATAAATGTGGTTCGTAAAGATCATCATCTGAGAAATGGCCGTGTTAAAGCGCATGTTCTCAATGTCTTCAGTAACTTTTTTAATGAGTTTATGGAGCTCTCTTATGTTTGTGACGTCTTCGGAAACTTCATCCACATAATTATTTTTATCAAGAAGAAACCTAAAAACTCTGGTTAAAAAGTTATAAACCCCTTTGACTCCGTTCATAGACCAAGGTTTGGTTTTTTCTAAAGGTCCCATGAACATTTCATAAAGTCTTAAGGTATCCGCACCATATTCTTTAACCACGAGATCAGGATTAATGACATTGCCCCTGGATTTTGACATCTTCTCACCGTCTTCACCCAGAATCATTCCCTGATTAACGAGTTTATGGAAGGGCTCTTTAGTAGTAACTAAGTCAAGGTCATAAAGAACTTTGTGCCAGAATCTGGAATAAAGGAGGTGAAGAACTGCGTGCTCAGCACCACCTACATAAAGATCCACTGGCATCCAGTAATTTTCAATTTTTGAATTCCATGGTTCTTTTGTATTTTTGGGGTCACAAAATCGAAGATAATACCAACAAGACCCGGCCCACTGAGGCATTGTATTGGTTTCACGTTTAGCTTTTTTACCGGTTTTAGGATCAATAACATTTAACCACTCATCGATGGTGGCAAGAGGGGATTCGCCAGTTCCGGAGGGTTCATATTTTTCTACTTCAGGAAGAACTACAGGAAGTTCATCAACCTCGAGACAGCGGATGGTTCCGTCTTCAAATTTTAAAATGGGAAAAGGTTCTCCCCAGTATCTTTGTCTGGAAAATAACCAATCCCGAAGTTTATAGTTTATTTTTTTTGATCCAATTTTTTGATCTTCAAGCCACGAAATCATTTTTTTTATGGCGTCACTTTTGTTGAGTCCATCTAGAAAACCTGAATTGATGTGTTCCCCATCTTCCGTGTAAGCAGAATCAGCTATATTTCCACCTCTTACTACTTCAATAAGAGGGAGATTAAATTTCCGAGCAAACTCATAATCTCTCTCATCATGAGCAGGTACGGACATGATCGCTCCGGTTCCATAAGTATTCAGAACATAGTCAGCGATATAGACAGGGATTTTATTTCCATTGGCAGGATTTATGGCATAGGCCCCAGTGAAGGCCCCGGTTTTATCTTTATTGAGTTCAGTTCTTTCGAGGTCTGATTTTAAGGCCGTAACTTCCTGGTAATTTGTCACTTCCTTCTTCTGAGCTTCAGTGGTGAGAGTTTCAACCAAACGGTGCTCAGGAGCTAAAACCATGTATGTGGCTCCAAAAAGTGTATCAGGCCGTGAAGTGAATACTTCTATGGTTTCACTTATTCCGTCCACTTGAAATTTTATCAGAGCACCCTCAGACTTTCCGATCCAGGTTCTTTGCATTTCCTTAACCGAGTCCGGCCAATCCAACAAGTCAAGATCTTCCAAGAGGCGTTCAGCATATTCAGTAATCTTTAACATCCACTGCTTCATGGGTTTTCTGATGACAGGATGGCCTCCCACCTCAGATTTCCCATTTATAACTTCTTCATTCGCAAGAACCGTTTTAAGGTTAGGACACCAATTCACCATCATATGAGATTCGTAGGCAAGCCCCTTATTAAAAAGCTGAACGAATATCCACTGAGTCCACTTGTAGTAATCTACATTCGATGTTGCAACTTCCCTGTCCCAGTCATAGGAAAAGCCAAGCATTTTTAATTGGCGCTTGAACGTTTTGATATTTTCCTGAGTGGTAATATTTGGATGAATCCCCGTTTTTATGGCGTGATTTTCTGCAGGTAGACCAAATGAATCCCAGCCCATGGGGTGAAGAACATTAAAGCCTTTCATCCTTTTGTAGCGGGCCATAATATCTGTGGCCGTATAACCTTCAGGGTGCCCTACATGGAGCCCAGCACCTGAGGGATAAGGAAACATATCCAACACATAATATTTTGGTTTAGTGGGGTCTTCGGTTGTTTTAAATGTTTTGTGGTGATCCCAGTAATGTTGCCATTTAGGTTCTATGACTGAAAAATTGTATTCCATTAGTTTCCTCACTTTGCAGATCCGCAAGTGTTTTCAGCTTAATGGAATTTAAGTCATAATTAAAGTTCTTACTTTAATTTTACAACGAAAGCAGCATTCCCTTTGATTTTGAACCAATCATAATCTCGGATTTCGGTTTTTACTCCAAAGGAATCTCGGACATAAAAGGAACCCTTTCCGCTGCAGTCCTTAGGGTCATTATCATAACAGGGACCAGGGAGCCTATCATCATAACCCACAATTAAAACAACATGCCAAAATCCTTCATCGTTATAATTGACAAGGACAGGACTTTTATATTTCCAGAGGGCCTCTTTAATCGCCTTAATATGGGACTTATCAAGAACTTTCGTGGTCCACTTCCCACCGAATTGAAAAAGCTTTATGGTTTCAACGAGGGGAAGTTTGATTTTAGGGAGGGTGTCAAACTCAGAGTGCTTGTTCCATACGGAACGGTTCACTCTTCCGTTTACCCAAGCCTCGAAAGGCCAGTGGGAGGTGTGGACCCCCAGACCATTAAAACGCAGGACGGGAGCATCATAAAACGAGTTAGAGTCACCTGAATCCTTTGCCCACATAAGATAGGACTCCGCCAGATCATAAGTACCGTAGCTCACAGGATGTTTAAGACCAGATTTCTTATTGGCCAGTAATTCCATGGCGCCAGTGTTGGCCATAAAAAGACACGTGTTGGCCTCACCTTGATCCGGAGATTCTTGAACATAATCGAGGAGTTCCTCATAATGGTCAGGCATACTTTCGGAGTAAGATTTTAGCGTAAAAGTTATGAGGATGAGACCTAGAAGTATCTTCATTCCAGGGAAAATATCCCGATGCAAAAAGCTTTGGCAATCCCTTAATTTAACATAAGCCTCAACTGAGAAGTGAATTTAGGTTACGATAAAAAAATCAGTCATTTATGGAAATTTCAACAAGAACTAGAGGTCTATCGCCTCTAGTTCTTGTTGAAGTTTCAGGCCTTTTTAAACTGATTGGCAGGTGAGTGGGTAAGTCATCACATGTCCTCTTGAACTGGTGATGGAAAGATAATCATTTATTTCAGAGAGTTGGCTAATATTTTGAATTCTTATGAAGTACTTGTTTCCTTCTATATATAGGGTTTTGCTAAAACCAGTGTGTTCTTTTTGGGTCCGTATTGAGCTGTTCTCAATTGAGGATATGGACCTGTTCACTCCAGAGGGGTCTTCCTTGTCAAAGGAGATGTGACTTTCATGAATAGTAAATTTTTTCGCGCCAAAGGCCGTTGAACAACTGATTTTTGGTGTTTCACTATGAGCCTTCATAGAATGAATAATAATTAATAGTCCCAGAAATCCAAGTATTGTTGATAGTGAAAGTGTTTTAGTTTTCATCTTTTTCTCCCATCTCGTAGTCCAGGTATTTACAAGGTGAGTGCCAAGACGAGGTGAGAAGTTTCGATAAGTTAACATGTTGGCTTTTAAGAATCTGTCAACACATGTCCAATGTTTAATCAATCCTGAGGTATGATAAAAGTGTTTTGTGAATTTTGGGTTCTTTCGATTTCTTTTATAAAGTCTTCTTTAAGCTTTTCATTTGATTCTGAATTTTTTTTCCTTCCTGTTAAATGATAGGACACAACCAGGGTTTTATTCTCCTTTATGGGAATAAAAGAAGTCACGACCACAGAGCCAGGCCAGGAGTTTGAGAATTTTGTTTTTTCCGTAACCATTATAGTTGAGGCACTTTTTGAAATGACATCGAGCTCTTTTGCGGCCAACACTGATCTGCTGATTTTTGAGCTTGGAAGAGTGCTGATATCGTCGGCATCAAAAAAAGATCTCATTTCATAGGAATAACTGTTTTTTCCATGGTGAAACACCTCAAATAGACCGTTTCCTTTATCTTTTAATTTATCTGGTTTCATTAAATAAGATAAAAATTTAAATCCTGTTAATTCTTTATCATCAAAAAATCCTACCGGCAGATTTACCACATAAATGGCCTTGGCCACTTCGATTTGAGTATCAGCGATCTTGGTTATCCCTATTGAGTCTAGTTTCAATAATTCACTTTGCTTACCCGTTATCTCTTTGGGATTGAAGGTACTAAAATAGAAGTGTATCTCGCCACTATAAATTTCCTGAGATTTTATTGGGAAGTCAGGTTTTTGTTGCTCAACGGTCTTTGCAGACGCAGTGAAAGGGGTGATAAGATTTAAAATGAAAAAAAGAAAGATTCTGCAGGATGAAATGGGCATAAAGGGGTTCTCTTTTTATGAAATTATTATCGGCTGAACCAAAAGGAACCATGAACGCAAAATTCGAGGAGGGTATGCATGATTAAAGCGATTTGTCGGATGGGTCACCCTGTTCTTAGAAAGAGGGCCCAGTTAACCCCTCATGAACTGATTTTTTCGGATTCTTTTAGTCAGTTAATTCTGGATCTCAAAGATTCAATGAAGCACTATGGTGGGATCGGAATCGCTGCTCCACAGATTGGAGTGGATTATCAGGTTGCGATTATAGAATTGATAGGATTTAACAGATATGGGGAAGATATCAATTTCCCTATGACTGTTTTTGTGAACCCAAAGATCACTTTTTTAACAGAGGAAAAACAAGGTTTTTGGGAGGGGTGTTTGTCTGTTCCAGGACTTCGTGGATTTGTTGAAAGACCTAAAAAAATCAGAGTGAATTATCTTGATTACAAAGGCCAGGAAAAAGAACTCATCGCCGAAGGATTCTTAGCGACAGTGATCCAACATGAGCTTGATCACCTTGATGGAATTCTCTATATTGACCGAATCAAGGATACCCGCTTAATCTCTTATCAGGAAGAATTTGATCAATTTATCATGGAACGGACATTAGATTGAATAGAACGACCTTAACTAAAGTTAGTGCACTTAAAGAACTTCTAAAATTTTCTCTCCCCATAATTATAGGGCAAATTGGTCTTATGCTTATTGGCACTGGGGACATGATTATTGCGGGAAGATATTCTAGAGAGTGTCTTGCCGCCATAGGATTGGCCATTTCCATTGCTAACCCTATTCAAATTTCTCTTTTAGGACTTCAATTTTCAATTTCTCCTTTGCTTGCTCAAAAAAGAGGGAATGGAGAAAAGCTCGATACTTATTTCTGGACTGTGACTTTATACAGTTTTTTTATTTCACTGGTCTCTTGCGTTCTTACTTTTTTAAGTTTCAAAATAGTTCCGCTTCTGGGCTATGGTGTAAAGATGAATACTCTCATTGAGGAATACCTCATTATTACGAGTTTTTCTTCCTTTGGGTTATGCCTTTATCAGGGGATGAAAGAATTTTTTCAATCCTTTGAAAAAACTCTTGCCGCTAATTCGATTGCTTTAGTCCTGGCTCTTTTTAATGTTGGACTTAATTATCTTTTAGTTTTTGGGGAATTCGGAATGCCAGAGCTAAGAGAAAGTGGACTTGCCTGGGCAAGTCTCATCGTTCGGGGATTAATGGGGAGTGGTTTATTTTTTGTAGCGATGAAGTGGTGGAAAAGTCCACTCAAAATTGACTGGTCATTCATGAGAGAGCTGTGGTCTTTAGGATTACCCATATCTGTGTCTCTGTTTTTTGAAATTATGGCGTTTTGTTCTGTTACTCTTTTTGTAGGTAAATTTGAGGAAATTCAAACTGCCGCCAACAATTTGGCGTTAAATATTGGATCCCTCGCCTTTATGGTTCCATTATCTATATCAGCTGCAGTTGCCGTTAAAGTGGGCCATGCTTATGGTGAAAAAAATAAAAAGGTGATTAAAATCTTTTCCCAGCTGAGCTTATGGACCTCTTTTGTCTTTACACTTCTTACTGGGTCCATTTTTTACTTTGTCCCTGATTGGATACTCTCTTTATATACTCATGATGTATTGGTTTTAAACTGGGCAAAAAAACTTTTATTTTGGGTTGCTTGCTTTCAACTATTTGACGGGGCACAAGTAACGATTGCGGGCATATTAAGAGGACTTTCTGTTACCAGACCAGCTTTTATCTCTATTTTTATTGGTTACTGGATTATAGGGATTCCCTTAGGTTATTTTCTTGGTTTTTACACTGGCCTTGAGGCACAGGGCTTTTGGATTGGGCTTGCAATTTCTTTGGCAGTGGTGGCCTTGATGCTTGGTGTGGTGTTACATCGTAAATTCAAAGAACTTTCTTTTAACCTTTCATAGGTCATTTTCAATAAGGTCAAATGATGTTTGAAAAGATTCTCAAGGACTTAGAAATAACTGGATACTTCTACGATCCTCAACTTTTAGAGAAAATTCAAATCACGAAATTAAATCTTTTTTTTGATGAACACCGACAAGAATTCCAACCTGCACGGATTGGAATGAAAAACTCCCTTCAAAGGATTGAATCCATCAGAGGAGATTATACCTACTGGTTAAACCCATTGAAATCACTTTCTCCTTTCGATGAAATTTTTAATTTTTTATCAAATTTAAGTCATGAGCTAAATAAGAGTTTCTTCTTTGGAATTAAAGAATTTGAGTGTCACCTGGCTTACTATCCCCAGGGAACTTTTTATCACAAGCATCTTGATAGATTTGAAAAAGATTCATCCCGTAAAGTTTCCTTTGTGTTTTATCTCAATGAAAATTGGGATGCTTCTGATGGAGGAGAGATAGTGATCTATGATAAGAGTGGGGTGGAGTTAAACTCCTTTGCACCACTTCCTGGGGCATTTCTTTGCTTCTTGAGTGATGAATTTCCCCACGAGGTCAAATCCTCCAGGAAAGAAAGAAGAAGTTTAACGGGTTGGATGCATAATAAAATTCTGTACTGAGGAGAAACCATGAGTTGTCCATTGTGTGAAAAGAACCAGCAGAGCTTAAATAATAATTCCCCTTACCTTATTCATGAGTTTAAACACAGCTACCTTTACTTGGGTGATCATCAATATTACAAGGGCTACTCAGTACTTGTGACAAAAGGACATTATCGTGAAATGACTGACATCCCCGAAGAAATAAGAGGTGAATTTTTTCAGGAAATGATGAAATCTCATGACGTTATTCAAAAAGTTTTCCAACCAAAGAAAATGAACATGTGTAGTTTGGGAAATGTGGTGGATCATATTCATTGGCATTTCTTTCCTCGATATGAAGATGATCCAAATTTTAAAAATCCTCCCTGGCTTCAAATGCACTGGTTCCATGAGGCAAAGATTAATCCCAATTTTGCAGGTGAAAGGATTTTTAAGATCCAAAAGGAATTTAAGCCTTCATAGGTACCTGTGTTCATAAAATATAAATAATGATTGCCAAAGGAGTGTGAGACAAGATTCAATTTAAGTGCATGAACTTTTTGACATGGATGTGCAAATGAAGTTTCTTATGCTCTTTTTGATTTTTGGTCTTCCTGCATGGTCTAAGTGGACTGTTTCAACTTACAATATTAGAAACTTTGATAAAGATTATTCCTCAGGTGCAACAAACATTCATGAATTATCTCGCATCATTAAAGAGGTTAAAAGTGATGTGATGGCATTTCAAGAAGTGGTTAACAAAAGTGCCTTTGTTGAATTGATGAAAAAAAATCTCCCTGATCATCTGAATGTTATTTCGAACTGTGGAGGTTTTGGAAAACAGCATCTGGCACTCGTTTATGATACAAAAAAATTTGAATATCTCACGCATTCTGAGGCACTTGACCTCTCTGGCAGTGAAGGAAAATGCTCAAATTTAAGACCGGCCCTCTTTGTTACTCTAAAATTAAAAATGACTGGTGATAAATACACATTTGGCGTAGTTCATTTAAAGGCTGGGTCATCGGCTTCGGCGATGGAGCAAAGATGGCAGCAATACAAAAAAATCCAAAAGCTGACTGAAACGTTTCAGAATCACCAGGTCATTCTTTTGGGTGATTTCAATACCACAGGCCATCTTTCAAAAGATGAAGATTTTAGACAATTTTATGGCATGCTGAAGGTACTCGGGATGACGACAACTTCGGAACAATTAAACTGCACAAATTACTGGACAGGATTACCTGCTGGAAACGACTTTATACCCTCCATTCTGGATCACATTGTGATTCAGGATAAAAATCTTACAAAAGTTCAATCTGTGAAGTCTCTTACTCATTGTGCTCAACTTGAATGTAGGCCTGCTACCTTGGAAGAACTTGGTTTAAGCTTTAAGTCAGTCTCTGACCACTGTCCCGTCAAGGTGACCCTTGATTAACTAAAGATAAAAATACATTCCAAAAGAAAGTGACTATCTGCTACAATTTTTTTATCAAAATTATACATTTAGGACACAATCATTATGAATTTCCTTTCTCAAAGAGTTCAAAAATTAAGTGAATCAGAAACTCTTGCAATGGCAAGGCTTGGAAATGAATTAAAAGAGAAGGGTGTTAATGTCATCAACATGAGTTTAGGTGAGCCAGATTTTGCGACTCCTGACTTTATTAAAACTGCGGCAAAGGATGCGATAGATAAAAACTTTTCTTATTACACACCAGTTCCGGGTTACAAAGAGTTGCTTGAAGCGATATCGAGAAAGTTCAAGCGAGACAATCATTTAAATTATGCTCCCTCTCAGATCGTTGTTTCCACTGGTGCTAAGCAATCCATTATTAATGTCATCATGGCCACCATTAATCCAGGGGATGAAGTGATTCTTCCGGCACCTTACTGGGTGAGCTACTCTGAAATGATTCAACTCAATGAGGGAGTCGTTACACAGATCAATACTGATTATAAAACTGATTTTAAAATCACTCCTTCTCAACTTGAGGGCGCCATAACCTCAAGAACAAAAATGTTTCTCTTTTCAAACCCCAGTAATCCGACGGGCTCCATGTATAGCGAGGACGAGCTGCGTGCTTTAGGTGAGGTTTTTAAAAAGCATCCACAAGTTCTTATTTTGTCAGATGAAATATATGAGCACATAACATTTGAAGAAAAAATGTTCTCAATTGGTTCCATACCTGAATTGTCTGAAAGAACTGTTACGGTAAATGGTCTTTCTAAAAATTTTGCCATGACTGGTTGGCGTTTGGGTTATCTTGGTGCACCTTTAGAAATTGCCAAGGCCTGTGTAAAAATTCAGGGGCAGTTTACTTCTGGAGCAAGCTCCATCTCACAACGTGCGGCCATTGCTGCTGTTGAAGCCGATCCCATTTGTATTAAAGAAATGCAGCAGGCTTTTAAAAAGAGAAGAGACCTTTTGATAACACTTTTTAAAGAAATACCTCATGTTCACTTGAATCATCCTGGAGGGGCCTTTTACTTGTTTCCAGAGGTTTCACATTATTTTGGTAAAAAGTATGGCGATGTGGTCATAAAGGATGCCAAAGACCTCTGTATGTATCTTCTCAATGTAGGGCATGTGGCCCTGACTCCCGGAGGTGCTTTTGGGGCCCCTGAGTACATAAGATTAAGTTATGCCACTTCTGAAGAAAACATTAGAAAGGCCGTTGAAAGGATAAATAAGGCACTGGCACTCTTAAAGTAAGCTGTTACCAATAGGTAGATTAAATATTTATTCCTAATTTTTTATACAAAAATCTTGTGACCCAAAGAGGTCCAATAAGAAGGAAGATAATATCCTGAAGAAAAGATGGCTTTTTCCCTTCAATTTTGTGTCCCCAAAATTGTGCAATCCAGGCGAGGATGAAGACAATTAAACTAAACTGTAATAAGTATCCAGTGGTCTGAATGTATTGAATAATGACACACATGATGGTGGTCTGAATAAGCATTCCAATAAACATCACAACATTTAATGAGAAATAAAAAACAAGACAGCCAGCTACAAAGAGGGTTGCCCAATTAATAAAGGGAATCATTTGAAAAATATCTGGTCTAGGTATGGCCCATAAAAAACCGATCACGGTTAGCATAATCAAAGGGACACAAATTTTATGAACTAATTGATTTGTTGGATTTTTATGACTGACACCATACTCATCCATCCATTGATTAAAAGTTCTCATGTCTTTCTCCTCATTTCAGATATCTTATTCTATAACAATGTTCATGATGCTTTCAATTTCCTTTCTATGGATGCTGGATAAATTCTTACAACCGGGGAAAGCACTGGGTACACCCATACTTTTTAAAGCATCAACACAACCTCTGAGGTAGGAAGCCTGGGCTTGATCAAGGGCAACTGAAACAGAAACCAATTCCTCCTCATTTTTCTTATGAGCACAGCCAAAGAGAAGATTTAAGAGAAGCATGTTTAAATAAAATGATTTCATTATTCAAGTGTCCCTTAAGATGGAAGGGAAGGAAAGTTTCAAATCTTGCCGGTCTTGGTTCTTGACTGGTTTGATCTTCTTATTGAAATCTTCCTTCTGATGAACTTTCTGGATATATTCTTTTGAAATCGAATAAATTTTTAAGGCCATTACATGCTTAACATTTTTTTACTTTTTTTCTCGCTTGTCTCCTTTTCGAAAGGAAAACCAAATTGCCAGACAAGTTATGATCAATTGGACATTCCCCATGTTGAGGTTCAATCAATCAAGGATTTTTATTATTGCATAGGACTTCATCATGGGGAGGACAGGGCCTGGCAGATGGATTATTTTCGACGGGTTGCCATGGGGAGGAACGCAGAAGTCCTAGGGTTTTCTCACTTAAAGTCAGACCTCATGATGAGACTCCTGGATTTACCCTCAGAGGCTGAAAAACTCTGGTCAAAATTTCCACTAACCTCCAAGGAGTGGCTTGAGTCTTATGCCCTTGGTGTTAACAAAGGCTTTCAAAGGGGGAAAAAATCCAAGGAGTTTATTGATTCAGATTATACACCAGAGAAGTGGTTACCTTCGCACACTGTTATGATCCTCTTGTTACAATCCTTTGACCAAACCAGAAGAACATTTTTTAAAGATTATGAGGAGGAGAGGCAAAAAGAGAAATGGGGGAAGAGGGCAGCCATTTTGTTTGAAGAAGATCATTTGCCTTGGGAGAACACTATCCTGAAAGATGGTGAGTATGAAAAGAAACCAGAGGTTGTTAAAACCACTTCCTACCATCACTCCTCAAGGACCCGATTATGGGCCAATTTTCCCTCTGTTTTTGGATTGGAGAGTGGATCAAACAACTGGGTCGTAAGTAAAAGTAAATCTAAAAATGGTTACTCCCTCCTGGCCAATGATCCTCATTTAGATTTGAAGACACCTCTTTTTTGGTACTGGATTTCTCTAAAGTCCCCTGACTTTAAAGTCATAGGCGCCACATTACCTGGAGTGCCGATTATTGTAAGTGGAACAAATGGTAAGGTGGCCTGGGGTCTCACCAATTCCTATCTTAATTCCGCAGATGCAATTTTTGTCAGTGATCTTAAATCCAGTGAAATAGAGACCTTTAGGCCTGTGGTTTATGTAAAGTGGTGGAAATTTAAAATCCCCTTTTTCTTTAAAAGTTTTGAAAAGTTAAAATCCGGTCACAAAATTTTACCTTTAGAGGTCAAGAGTCCTCATAAGCTTGTCTTAAGGTGGAGTGGTTTTCATCTTGATCCTCATGAAATTTCTCCCATGCTTGATATTTTTAAAGTTAGTCATGTGAAAGAGATGGATCAATTTCTTTCAAGCATAGGGTTACCTTCATGGAATTTTGTTTTTTCAGATATTCATGGAGATATTGGTTACAGGCTTGTCGGAAAAACGTTTAAAGAAGTGAACAAGACCTCTCCAGGAATTCCTGTCATGACCCGTGAGGAATTTACGAATCCTCGCTATTTAGAAAAAGAGTACCGGCCACATTTGTTAAACCCAAGCCGTGGATACATCTATACGGCCAATAACCGTCACTGGCCTTTGGATTCAAAATTTTATGGAGGGAGGGGCTATAGCCAATCCTACCGGGGATTTAGGATCGATGAGCTTTTAAAGGAGGAGCAGGATGTGGAGAGTTTTAAAAAGATTCAGTGCGATCGGCGAGTTGTGGACGCAAAATTTTTCCTCCCTAAAATAAAAAAATACCTAGATCTTCCTGAATTTAGCAACTCCAACATGATAGCAGAGGATTCATCAAGATCTCTCCCTTACTACCGTCGTCTCATGGATCTTATGATGGAAGAGTGGGAGGTCAATGAGAATGGACTTTATAGGTTATTGGATGATTTGAGTCATGAACAAAAAAAGAACTTAATGGAACTAAAATCTAAACTCATCTCAGAGATTAAGGGAAGAGATTGGGGGACAATTCATAAGTTAAATTTTCCTCATATGTCAGGAAATCCTGATTGGAAATTTTCTCCGGAGATAGCTGGAGTTGGAGATACTCACTCTGTTGATCCAGGGACTGCAAGCTGGAATGAGGAGTTGGGCACTTATCAGCAAAGCTCAGGTGCTTCCATGAGAATGATAGTAGAGTTAGGTAAAGAGACCAGAATTTGGCTTTCTCTCCCTGGAGTCAACCGAGAGTATCATGTGCCTAAAACCCTTCCTTGGTTGGATTGGAAGAGTTGTAAGTACTCAGAATTAAGCTTGTGAAAAAATATAATCTCTTGAATTCATTGATAAACCATGGATTAGGCTGATTTTTTAGCTCAAGTTTTTTCTGTTTTGAGCCGAAAAAGATTTAAGACTCTCATTTTTGAGACCATTTAAATTTTTGGAGGTTCTATGAGTCAGAAGGGCAATGCAAATGGAAACAAGAAAAAACTAACTAAAAAAGAAATTAAGGCCATTAATCACGCCAAACTTATGGGGACCAAATCACAACATACAAATGTCGTAGATATTAATGCGCACAGAGATCAGGAAAACAAGAAAGCAGCTTAGTCCAAATTTAAAGGGGAGGCATTGCTTCCCCTTTTTCTTCAACATATTTTCTGCAGCGGTATTTACTGGAATTCAGATGATAAGTTAGTTTTGTTGTCGTTGATTCAAGACAGGCCTGAAAAAGTTCACTCTTATTGATTTCCTGCCAATCCACTTTTACAGATCTCCCGTTTTGATCCTTCCCTAAAAGGCTCTTCGCAATGGAGGTTGGTGTCCAGATAGTGTGAGGAGTGATCTTATAATAGCAGTCATATTTTCCAAATTTTGTTGTTTGAGGAAAAACCTGACCTTTAAACATGAACTCAATGAGTTCAATCTCACCTAAATTGATTTCCTTACAACTTGTGGTTTTAGCAAAAAAGGAAAACCATCCCTCTAATGATAAGGGGCTTTTTATGGAGTAAGGGTATCCTGCATCTAAAACCCACATAGCTCCATTTTCGTTAATGAGCGGGGAAGCGTGGTACCACCAAGTTTTGAGTCCATCATCACTATTTATCTTTGTGAAAAAAACAAAAATTTTTCCGCTTTGGATATCATACTTTATCTTCAAGTCGTTGGCCCACATATGAGCACTATTTGAGCAGATGGCACTGTCTGTTTTAATAAATGACCTATCCAAGTCGTGAAAAACTTCTTCTTTGCTTAAATTAAGTTCACTAATGTCAGTGAGAAACCAATTATAGTTTTTCAAAAGAATTTCCTGTGATAATGCAGAAAATGAAACCGAAAGTAGAATAAAAAAACTGATAAGTTTCATGAACACACTCCCATTAATAGAACTTTTTTTATTCTCACCGAAAGAATCAGAAAAAGTCATCTTTGTAAGGGAGGATGTAAAAAAATGTCATTTTTTTTTGAAAACGTAATTGTGATTTTAGTAGCTTATGAATTTCTAGTCTTCTTTATCTAATTCTTCGAGCATTTGATTTTGTTCTTTCTGAAATTTTTCACCACGTTTGAGCGCCTCCATTATTTTAACTGAGTCTGGCGCAGGATTCTTAGATTTTTGTAACTGATCTTTTAATATTTTATTTTCTTCGATAAGTTTTTTTTGTTCTTCTGGAGAAAGATTTTGAGCAGAGACTATAAGAGATATAAAGTGGAAAAAAATTAAATATTTCATAAAAACCCTTTTTATTTTTCAGATAAATCGATCACTCTGGTTTTTGAAAGATAATCATGAATAGCAAGATTTTTCTTTGATAACAGAGCTGAGAAAAAAGAAAATACAATAAATAATGGTTTAAAGATTGCTTCTCTTAGGAAAATCATAAGAACTGAGATTCTTTTCTTCCCATTCGTGGGAATAACCATGATTTTCATCACCTTTTTACCTATGGTTTGACCGTCTTTTGCCATTGTTTTTTGATAGTAAAAAAAAGAAATAAGCAAGATGCTAAAAAAGATCAAATTATTTTTGATCAGATCCGGTAGATTGAAGTTTTTAAATAAAACAGAGGGTATATTATTTGCTAAACCCAGTAGGATTGAGTCGATAGCATTGGCAACAAACCGCTTTAACATTGAGGCTGGCGGATAGAGGGAGTAGTTTTCATCGTATTGTGTTACTATTTTCAATTCATGGTTTTTGTTTTTAGGAATGTTCAACTTTGAGTCATAGTTACTTTCTGTTTCATATCGATGTTTCGCCGGCATAATAAAATCAAATTCGGTATCACCTATTTTGATTCTTAAATTCTTGGTCAATTTTATTTTTCCTGAAACCCTCACTCCGTCAAAATATGTTCCATTACTTGAAGAGTCTTCAAGCCAGATGCTACCATTTTTCTCTAAGAATAAAGTTAGGTGGATACGACTGATACGTTTGTCCAAAATAATCACATTAGCATTACTCCCTCTCCCAAATGTTATACCATCATATAACTCATATACTTCCTGAGTCTTGCAGTTAATTAGACAAAATTTTTCATCGATATTCGTTCTAGCTTGCCCCATTTTTTATGCTGCTCCCTTTGAATTTTTTGAGCCAAAATAATCAGAAACCTCCATCCTGAGTTGAATGTTATTACTAGTCGAAATCAGGATGTCCATTGTTTTTGGATCTGTCATAGGAAAGGATGATTTTATATTAGCGATGAGTGTTTTATTTAGTCTGGGATCTATTGGTCTTTCTAAGAGAACTATTGCAACTCTTATACTTGAAATTAGGGCTTCTTTTTTTAAACAAAGGTTATAAATATTTACCAATTCCGAAATATTAAAATCATTCAAGAATGGAGCAAGTGAAAACGTAGTCGGAACCAAATCTATCGCTTTTAGGATTGCTTTATGGTTTTTGTAGTGGAGAGACCTACCTATGAATTTACGGGTGTTCTCTTTAAGAATTTCAATTTCTGATCTTTTAATCCCTTTACTGGGTTCAATATTGTTCCAAAGACTAATAATAAGTTTTTCTCTGAGTAAAAAATTTATCGGATTTATTCTAAGCCAATAGCATGCCTTCAAGACATCTTCTCGATCAATAATTTTATTTTTTACAGCCTTGAAAAAATGCAATTCCTCTTTGTAAATGAAAGGATAAGGAGTTTGTTGATATGCCGATAGAAATAACATGATACCTATTCCTGAAAACATTCCAGCAATGTGAGCCATGGCTGCAACATTTGTTGGAGCGCCAAAATGAGTTAAAAAATCAGTTAAAATAAAAAGAAAAGGGAAGTAAGTATTAACAGGGAGTAAGAATGTTTTAAACCAAAGCCAAAATCTTAAATAGTGCTTGAAAAAGCCCACGTAAAACATTCCCATAATTCCACAAATAGCACCAGAAGCTCCCATTAATGGGGTGGTTTCATCCGCAAAGAAATGCACATACATATAAAAACTTATGAAGCCTGTTAAAAAATAACTTATTGTCATTGCTAGTACACCTATTTTTGCCTCTACATAAATACCAAAAGCTAAAAGAGTCAGCATGTTGCCAATGAGGTGACTAACACTTGAATGAGTAAACATTCCAAGGAAATAATTTAAAATACTTTGTGTTTTAAATGTAAGAAGGTTGTTTGATTCAAAAAATGGTAACAGTTTTATTTTTTGTTCCAATAACATTCTTTCATATATTATATAGGATTTTAAGTTTGTAATTTTTTTTGTTTTTCCATAGAAATCTGATTCGAATTTATTTTGAAAAAAATAATGATCATTATTATTTTTTTTATTTTTTATGTAGGATTTGTCATCGTATTGAGTGAATACTTCACACCTGATTTTTTTATTTCCATACTTATGACAGTATTCACTTTTTAAGTTTTTAAACTCAGATGATTTTTCGATATCTTGATGGAGTAAGACTGTTTTTTTTTCTAATTTTTTGAGCAAATAAACATCATTGGTAAAAAATTTCACCGTACAGGCAATTACCAAGGTTAACGTTACGATCGGGACTCTGTGTATGGGGAGCCCGAGACCTAAAGGTACCATTTTATTCTGCTCGGAAACTTGATGAATTACTTTAGGTTTTTTATATTTGCTGTATTAGCACAGCGATTATTTCCTATTCTTATTTCCCAGCGATTATGTCCTATTCAATAAAAATAGCTTAGTTTCTTAATATAATAAATTTCAGGGATTAGGGGTTTTATGGAAGGTATTTTATGTCGCGAGTTGATCAACGTGGTGGATGCAAGTTCAGGTCTGGAATTAAAACCTGAAATCAAAAGTAGCTCATTTGTTTTTAGCTGTTACTTACCTACTAAAGATGGAAAAGAATTTAAGGCGAGTCCAAAATGTCCTAGATATATATGTAGGTTTGGAAATGGCGGGAGAGGGCCCGCTCGGAACTTCTCCATTTCTTGAAATATGTATTAATTTCGAATACTTATCTACACAACTCAATATTGAGTTGTGTAGCGAGTAATTTTATTTAGTAAGTATTGTGTCTTCAAATTTATTTCTACATTGGAAAATTGTGTTCTTTTATTCTGCCGGAAGTTAACGAAGAAAAACGTCTCGAGTAAATGAATGAGTTTCTAAAAACTCAAATCATGGAGATAGTATGAGCTCAGATTTTAAAATTGATATTCCTTTTGATACAAAACCACCCAGACTGAAAGAATTAGTTAACAAGGCTTTAATGGGTGAGGTTTGGATTCGCGATACTCCGTTCGGACCAGTCACTGATTCAATGATTGTGGCAAACAAATTTGGACTGACCCATCACAACGTTCTTCGAGCAATTTCAAAAGTTCATGATGAATTAGATGATAATAGTAAATTAAAAATTGATGATAACTTTATCGAAAGTCATTATATGGCAGGGCCATTGGGAAGAGAAAAGAAAACACGCAAGGTCGACATCACTGAATTTGGTCTAGTCTTGCTACTTTTGTATTTAAATAGTCCCAAGGCAAGACAGATATCCGCAGAAATTCTTTATCGTTTCTTTGTTCTTAAAACTTATGTTACGGGCCTGAGTGAATCACAGATTGGTGCGATTAGAGGTTATTATAGAAAACGTATTAAATCTTAAGGAACATATCCCAATCTTCTTTCGTCAATTCCCAGTATTAAGCATGAGTTAGCACAGCCATCAAACAAGAAAGTCTTTATCCCAATAAATATTGGCAGTTATTCATCATCCCGTTTTCTTATTAATGAATGTGAAGTAAACAAGTTCAAATTTTGGATTTAAAACATGAGCTTGGGATGTAAGCTGGGTGATTTCTTAGGATTTATTACTAGTATAAATATCAACTTCGAAATATCATTAAATTATGAGTCCAATTACACATGGAATGATAGGTTGGATAATTTCACAACCCTTAGAGAAACGAAGAGATCGTTTATTCGTTACAGTCGCTTCACTCTTACCAGACTTTGATGGAGCCGGAGCAATTATAAATATTGATTATTATGCTCAGTATCACCATACCTTTGGGCACAATATCTTTTTTGGCTTACTTCTTTTTTTTATTACTTTGAAATATGGGATTGATAAAAAAAATACGGCCATACTCGTGTTTATTTCATTTAATTCTCATATTGTTAGCGATTTATTCGGTAGCGGCGCAGGTTGGGGTATACCCTTTTTTTGGCCTGTCAATAATGTCATGTTTGAGTTCTCATATCCATTCCAATGGGAGTTAGATAGTTGGCAGAATTTATTAACAACAAGCATCTGTATCGTATTCATAATTATTCTTGGATTGTTTAAAAACAGAACGATAGTCGAGATGTTCTCTGTTAATGCTGATGAAAAAGTTGTCAGAATTTTTCATCGTTGGTTTGGAAGTGGAAAGTAACGTACGGATATAAAAATCAAAACCATTGGATTGATGGACAGGTTCCCGATACTGTTGTTACGATACTAAAATGCATGTGATCTTAATTTTATTTGGATTTCTATTCGTTCCTCTGGCGGCTTTTGCCAATTCAGCAGCACCTTTACTTCCTGTAGTCTCTTTAATGGGAATTTTGCTCTTGCCTGTAATTGTGATAATCGAAGGAATTTATTACAGGAAACGAGGAATCCCCAAATCATTTAGCTTTGCATTTAAGGTGAACCTCTTTTCTACTTTTGCTGGGCTTATAATTTTCTTTATTCCGGGAATAATTCTTTATAAAAAATACGGAATTGTAATTGAGTCTTCATACTTTCTTCAAAAGTATATGGAAGAACGCGGAACGAACCCAGCACCTCTTATCTATAAAATGATTGGATCAACAGTTTTGTTTTTGATGCTTAACTGTTTGTTTTCTGCGTGGCTTGAGCATTGGCGGGGCAAGAAACTCAAGCAATGGCGAGAACTTGAAATCCCGTTTCGTTGGACTCTAACGGCTAATATTTTGAGCTATATTTTTCTTTTGATCTGGTTTTATTTTACCGAATGTACAGGGTGGCTAAAATTAATTGCAAATTATTGAGCACCTTTCGGGGTGCTCTTTTTTTATGATGCAACATCGGACTAATCGTTTTATTTATTTCAGCTAATCCTCACCGCACCCAGATTCACCAAAATGTACTAAGAATTTTCGAAAAAATCGTGTAAGGCAAGATATCTATGTAGGTTTGAAAATGGCGGGAGAGACGGGACTCGAACCCGCGGCCTTCTGCGTGACAGGCAGACGTTATAACCAACTTAACTACTCCCCCGGAGTGTGAATGTCCACTCAATATAAAGACCAGTTGTTCCCTAGTCAAGAATAAATCCTCAAAAAATCTAAAATAGTGCGCGTGGTAAGAAATAGCTCTTGGTAAGATTCTTGTGATAGGATTTTCTTCATAAAGGACTTTTCATGAAATCTGTTTTTATTACTGGCGGTACAACGGGGATTGGTTTGGAGCTGGCCAGGGCCTATATGAGTAAAGGTTGGAGAGTTGGTGTATGTGGCCGGGAACTTAATAAATTTGAGGAAAATTTCGGAAAAGGTTCACATAACATTACGTTCTACCAGGTGGATGTATCTGACAGGGACGGCATGAAGTCTTCGATACTCAGTTTTTCTCAGGGGGATGGACTTGACCTGGTGATAGCTAATGCGGGGATTAGTCACAAGTCTAAGACGAAGGTTCCGGATTTTGATTGGAGTTACCGGATGGTTCATGTGAATCTTCTCGGGGTGATGTATACCTTTGAGGCGGCACTAGATCTCATGATTCCAAGGGGAAAGGGGCATCTTGTGGCGATTTCCTCCATTGCTGGATACAATGGCCTTCCTGGGGTTTCTGCTTACTCAGCTACGAAGGCAGCGGTGATAAAGTATTGCGAATCTCTTCACTTGGATCTTAGGCAGTTTAATATAAATGTAACTAGTATTTGTCCGGGATTTGTGGAAACGCCTTTGACAGCAAGAAATCCCCACTCCATGCCCTTTATTATTAAGGCACCTAAAGCGGCAGAACTTATTGTAAAGGCCATAGAGAAGAAAAAAATGACCTATTCCTTTCCTTTTATCCTCTCCGGCATAGTCCGGGTTTTAAGTATCATCCCCAGGACCTGGTACAGGACCTTTATGAATATTAAATCTTTTAACTATAGCAAGGATTGATGATGAAATTTTTAATCTTTACTTTGATGTTTTCGACACTAACTCAGGCAAATCCAACGGTCGCGAATAAAAAAGAAGTTAAGAAAGATAAATTGGCGCTTGAGAAACTTAAAATTATTGAAAAAGAAGATTGTGACGAGAAGGCGAAAAAACCGGTAGAAATAAAGCCAGAATCAATTTCTCTTTCAGGAAATACGGGTTGTTCTCTGGACGATGCTCATTAAAACCAATGTTGAAATTGTTCTGACATAATCTGGTAAGAAAATACCGCCATTCCAAAAACTGTCAAAGTCATACCCAATCCCATGAGGATGAGAAGGATGTCTTCTTCCAAGAGGCCCAGGCAAATTAAGAAGATACTGAGGGCAGGTATGAGATTTGAAAAGGGAATTGGAAGGGGTAGTGATAAAAAAGCTGATGATAGGACAATCGCCAACCCACATAAGATGTGTGAGCCTCTGGTGTTAGTGATGGGATGCTTGAAGGCAGATATTTTGGATGTAAAGTTACTAAATTTAACCGCCGCCTTGTAGATGATTTCGAATTTTTCAGGAGGAATCACCACACTCTTCATTCTTTTAGTCAGGACAGGTCTACTTTTTAGCATGAGTCCCATACCTTGAAGGAGAACGATTAGCCCTAGGATGCTTGAAAGCCCTGGAACTGGAATGGGCTGCATAAATGGAAGGATGCTGATTAAGCACAGAATCAGGATGGCTTCGCCCTCAACATGCTCAACAATTCGCCCTAGCGTTATTTCTGGCAAACCTTTTAAATTATCTAACGCTTTGATAAGACGAACACTCATGATGCTTTTATCCGTAAAGTCGACATTTCAATTTCAATGACAACTATTTAAATTGGAGATTACAATACCACAAAAATTAGTCTGGGGTAAATTATATGCATCATGAGACTTCACTTGCGGTTTGGATTGGATTTGTTCTTTTTATTCTAGTTGTTCTCCTTTTAGACCTGGGAGTCTTTCATAAAAAATCCCATTCTGTGGGATTTAAAGAATCAATTATTTGGTCCGGGGTCTGGATTGCATTGGCATTGGCCTTTAATGTGATCATTCTTTACTGGAGGGGGCAGGAAGATTTCATGCTCTTTCTCACGGGCTATGTCATTGAAAAATCACTTTCTGTGGATAATCTGTTTGTGTTTCTTCTTATTTTTAGTTATTTCAAAATTCCTAATCAATATCAGCATAAAGTCTTATTCTATGGGATCCTTGGTGCCCTCATTATGCGCGCTCTCTTTATTTGGGCGGGTATTGCGATTCTCAAAAATTTCACATGGGTGATTTATATCTTTGGTGCTTTCTTAGTCTTTTCTGGAATCAAAATGCTCATGCCACAGTCGGATGAACATGATCTGGAAAAAAGTTGGGTTATTGCATGGACAAAAAAGATTTTTCCTACAACTCCTCATTTTCATGAGGACAAATTTTTTGTTAAACAAAATGGTGTTTGGATGATTACTCCCTTATTCATCACCTTGATTTTTGTAGAATTCTCTGACCTGGTTTTTGCCATTGACTCAATCCCTGCGATTATTGGTATCACCAGTGATCCATTCCTGGTTTTTACGTCTAACGTTTTTGCCATCTTGGGTCTTAGGTCTTTGTACTTTGCCTTAAAGGGTTTTGCAGATATGTTTCATTATCTTAAGTATGGGCTTGCCGTGATTTTGATGTTTATTGGATTTAAGATGCTCATTATCCATTGGTATCATATGCCGGTATATTTCACCATGGCAGTCATATTCATAGTGCTTTTGATTTCTGTTCTGGCTTCCATTATCAGTAACCGAAAAAAACTGAAAGTTATTAAATAATGACCTAAGGGCCCTTTGGGCCCTTTTTTTACCTCCACTCCAGAACCATTCCCTCATGTTTTTTATAGGGTAGAGACCTGGGTGTCAGGACGATGGATTTTATATCCTCAATACGGGCATTCGGGGCACAGGTTCTAAAATCATTTGTCCATTCTTCATAGGCTCCATAAGGAGCAATTTTTTGACCACCAACTGGTACTGAGGCAGGGTCCCTTTGACTAAGATTTAAAAGGTGGTACCGAGAATCTTTATCCACCCAGGCCAGTGTCCAATTGGCCGAAGAGGCGTCCCGTTGCTCTACCCCTTTCATTTTTAGACTGATATCAAAACATACGTCTTTATTTTCCCTGACCTTTACGGCACTGGCCTTTATGTTCCCTAGGGCCATAGAACTATGGGCAATGACTGAATTTTCACTTGAAGCCGGTTGACGATCATGGGCACAGCTTAAAAGGATCAGTAGGCATGTTATAGGTAAGAATTTCATGCTCCCTCCTGGAGGCGTCTGTATGGAAATTTTACCATAAAAACTAATATCGCCCCTATAAGGATAAAAAATTCCTTATAGTGTACATAAACTTTTTAATGGGATTTATAACTTTTGGAGTTTACATATGCTTAAGCATCTTGGAACCGTTTTCATCGGTATCTTTTTATGTGCCGGTGTACAGGCCGCAAGTATATCAGTTTTAAAAGGTGACAATTTCACAGATGACCAGGGGTATCGCGCTTCAAGAACCACTATGACCTTAGAGAATTTTTCTGTCTGGGAATATGGTACTGTCTTTTTTTACTATGATATTACAGAACCAACCGGCGATGATAGTGGACCAAATTATTATTCCAATCAATTTTTTGGCGGACTGGCCCCCACGCTAAGTTTAAGTAGATTAACGGGCAAAAATTTAAACTTTGGAATTGTTCGAGACATCTCTCTGAGGGGAGAAATAGAAAATGGTTCTGCCTTGGGATTTGCGAACTTTCAAAATTATTTTTATGGTCTTCAGTACGATCTTTCTGTTCCAGGATTTGATTTTTTAAGTATTAATACTGTTTTAAGAGATAATCCCGATGTTGCGGGAGTAGGGTTTCAGATTGGGTTGTTTTGGCAAATGACTTATGAATTTCTTGAGAAAAATCGGTTTAAGTTTACCGGATTCCTTGCCACCTCCCCTTGGGATGGTAATAACAATAATAAAAATCTTTCAGCTCTGGACCCGAAGGGGAGATTTTTAATCACTCAGCCTCAGCTCTTATATGACTTAGGTCACCTACTAAGAAATAAAAAAGATACTTTAGAAATTGGTGTGGAGTACTCTTATGCCTTAAACAGGTTTCAGTTCTCCCATAAAGATGAAAAAGTTCTCCAGGGCATAGTGAAAATGAGCTTCTAGAATTAGTAGCTCTTAAATCCCAGATACAGTCCAAAAATGAGACCCATGAAAACGGTGAAGGCAATTCCTGAGAGAGCATATTCTTTATTCTTAAAAAAAATAAAAATGGTTATACAGACCCTTATGAAGGGAAGAAGAATTAGAAGACCAAGACCAACGTAAGAACAAAGGGTGCCCCAATCTTGGATTTTAGTGTAATAGGTGATTAATTCAGAGAGAGGAATTTGATCGTAGGTCTGAAAATTAAAAAATGGATTCCCTGAAATCTTAATAGATTTTAATAGACCTACAAACATCAGAAAGCCTGAAATAAGGACTCCCCATTTCAAAAATCGGGCTATAAAAATTTCCCGTCCGTTCATAGTTTGATTCCTTTTAAAATCATTTGGAAAGAAACAACTAAGAGGATGACGACAAATAATTTTCTGAGATGTGATATTTGAATTTTTGTCATCATCCTACCTCCTACCCAGGAGCCTAGAAAAATACCAAGGGCAACGGGAGAGGTGATTTCAGGTCTCATATCCCCCTTAAGGAAATAGGCCCCTGCACTGGCGGCGGCAGTAACTCCGATCATGAAATTTGAAGTTGCTGTTGAAACCTTGATGGGGAGTTTCATGGCACTGTCCATCGCCATGACTTTAAAAATGCCACTTCCAATTCCTAAGAGGGCAGATAGAATTCCTGCAAAATACATACTAAAAAGTCCGAAGGGTACATTAGCAACATGATAGGGAGTAGGTTCTTCTTTTCCATCAGAGTAGGTTCCAGAAAGACCTAGCTTTAATGACCAGGGATGAGGATGACTTAAGATTTGATCACCACGTCTTCTTATCATCATCAGAGCTGAGAAAATAAGAAAAAAACCAAAAATTAAATAGAGCCATTTGGCATTAATTTCAGATGAGATAAAGTAACCTGTTAAAGCTCCCGCTACAGTGCCAAGTTCCAGTAAAACGGCAACTCTAATGTTGGTGAGTTTCTCTTTAATGAAGTTACCTGCTCCAGTGGAAGAGGTAGCAATGATAGAAATCAGGCTAGCGGCCACCGCATATCTAATATCAACCTTAAACAACAAAGTGAGGGCTGGAACAATTATAATTCCACCTCCTAGACCTAAAAGAGACCCTAGTAATCCTGCAAAAATTGAAATAAAAAAAAGAATGAAACTATACATTTTAAAATTATAAAATTTAACAATCGATGCGGAAAGAAAGATTAATGCCAGTAAGAATATTTATTATTTGGCATCTTAAACTTGTTTTTTTTGTCGGAATTCTAAATGAATGAGATTTCCGCAAGTTTGATAATTTTATTTAAAAAAATAGATGAGAAAAATTATTTGATTTAAAGATGGGACCATTATCTCTTTTACTCGCCCTGTCGCCATGGCAAAATTTGTTCTGTTCACATTGAAGGAGTATGTATGGGCGAAGAAAATAACTCTCTGACCAATGAATTGGTTTCTTTATTTGATATGAAGAAAACCAGATTAAGGGAAGAGAAAATATTAACTCAAAAAGCTTTTGAAGCACAGAGGGATATCAGATATCTGACTCTCATGTTTTGTGATGGTATACCTGATATTAATATGGAGGTGAGTGATAGTGAGGTCATTAAATGGGATTCTCATTCACAAAAACTCCTCTATATAAAAGAAGATCATGTTCAGCTTCTTGAGGCATCTTCCCGTGAAGTAAGAATAAGGATGAGACCTTTTTTAATAGAACTTGTAAAAAAGGCGAAGGACTTTTATAGTGACAAATAAGTCAAAGGTCCATGGATGAATTACAAAATATTGCAACTTGAACTCAAGAAAAAGTCTACTCAAGAGAGGGCCTTAAGAACAATGGGGTTTTTTAAAACCGGCAAGGGGCAATACTCTGAAGGAGATATCTTCATTGGAGTATCCAATCCGGACATCAGAGAAATAGCCAAGATTTATCCACAAACATCCATAAAAGATTTGGTTAAACTATTGAAGAGTCCGATTCACGAGGAAAGACTTCTTTCCCTTGTCTTAATGGTGAATCAGTTTAAAAAAGGGGACAAACAGCTTAAGATTGAACTTTTTAATACCTATACAAAGAATAGAGCTTTTGTGAACAACTGGGATTTGGTTGATCTTTCTTCCCCCGTTCTTATGGGAGATTTTTGTCTTGAAAATAATGATCATGAATTCATGGATGAACTCTTAAATTCCACAAGGCACTGGGATCGAAGGATGGCCATTGTCGGAACACTAAGTTTTATCAGGAATAGTGTGACAAAACTTACATTTGTTTATGCCCAAAAATTACTTAACGATAAAGAAGACCTTATGCATAAAGCCACTGGCTGGATGTTAAGGGAAGCAGGAAAGAGGGACGAAAAGGCCCTTCGAAAATTCCTTAGTCTTCATGGAAAAAAAATGCCCCGGACCATGTTAAGGTATGCCATAGAAAAATTTTCTGAAAAAGAAAGACAGAAAATTCTCATGATCACTAGATAAAATTTCAATTGAGTTGGGAAGAGTAAATTAAAACTGAAAAATTCTTGATGTGATTTTTAAGATCTTCATTCTTAATTTGATGAAGCAAAGCAAGATCAATCTTGTATGGAAGTAAGAGATCATCAAGATCATTTTCGATTTTCAGAAGATCTGTCGTGCTTAATTCATCACCAATCAGAACGAGATCTATATCAGAGCCCTCTCTGTAATTTCCCATTGCCCTTGAACCATAAATTCGAGCAGATCTTATTTTTGTATTTATTGAGAGTACAGATAATATTGATTTGAGTGAGTTCTCACTCAGGCCAAACTTATTATTTATCATCTTTGGAAATTTTTTCCATTGTTGAGTGAAAACTTTTAAAAAGAGGAAAGTAGGGACTTAATATTTTTTCGACAATATCGTCGGCCACCTTTAAATCATAAGTATGAGAGGTCTTGTTTCTGCTTTTAATCATCTCCATCCAGGCTTCACCATTTTCAAGAAGCCCTCTGTTAAAAGCCTCTCTTGTAGCATCTCTTGAACCAGTAATGAGTTCTGCCCCTCCTTGGTAGGTAAGGTAATCTTTTATGACGTTCCAAGATAATTCATGCGTAAACTCAAATGCTTGGATAAGTCCTTGCTTCTCAAGATCCGTTAGTTCTCTTTCTTTTGCTAAATTAACTGCATTTTCAAGTTGAAGAAGAGCTCGAGAAAAATTACTCAGTCTTTGGATCCATCTAAGATTCGTATTGGACATAAAGCCCTCTTGGTCAATTTCATTGGAAGTGGTGGCTCCCCCGAGACTCGAACTCGGACACACTTGCGTGCGGCGGATTTTGAATCCGCTGCGTCTACCGTTCCGCCAGGAAGCCACTTGAATAATTGATACTAATGAGATGGACCTTATTCGTCAATGAAAGCCTAAAATTTGCTTAGCGTAATTTTATCAATTCCAGGGTTTCCTGGATGGAAAATCTAAGAAATTTTGGGCCTAGGTGTTTTTTGAGCTCACTAGGAGAAATGAGGCAAGAAAACTTTAAATAATCAATAAGATAATCAGGGACATTGATATTGAATTTTTTTAAAACTTCGTTCAACCCCCCAGCTAAAACCATAGGGAAAGGAACACCCTTGGTCCCCACAATCTTTAGGGCGTCTCGCAAAGAAATAAAATCATCACCGGCCACATTATAAGTTCCAGTGGGGATTGAATCCATTGATTTGTATAGGATGTGGGCCATGTCAAATTCATGGATGAACTGAAAAAACGGATTGTAGTCTACAGGCTTTAGGGCCACCGGACCGGAGAGAAACCTTGTCATGGCATTCTGGATTTGTGTTCCAATAATGTTACAAGGTCTTAGGACCACAGTGGAAATATTTTTTTGATTTTTCCACATCCATGAGGTACACATCTGATCCATTTCTATCACATCTCTAAGTTCTGGATGGCGTATGCTGGCCCTAAGAGGAGCATCTTCACCAAGAAAGATGGAATTATCTGGAAGGGCACCATAGACGTGAAAGGTAGATAGGATGATAACTTTTTTTACTCCAGATCTTTCACACAGATCAAGAATCCGGCTAGTCCCCATGACGGACAAATCAATCCTTTTGGCGAGAACATTTTGTTCATTAGATGAATGGCTTATTCTCCCAAGATGATAAACGATATCGAAATCGTGGGTTCGAAAAAGATTTTCAAAATTGCCCCTTGAGTACTTCATGTTGATAGCAGAGAGTCCCTTCATTTGAGTCACTTTGCTTACATCTCTAGAGTCAATTCCAAGGATCTCCCAATCCGGATGTTCCGTCAGAATAAGTCTCGCTGTCATTTGGGCAAGACCACCAGCAATCCCAATGATGAGAATTTTTTGCTGCTTACTCATGAGAAGGCCTTGTTTTAAACTCTTTAATAACGAATTTTGAAATTGGTCTTCTGATTGGGTCAAAGAAAGGTCTTCGATGCTTAAGACCTCTTATAATCATTCTCTTAATGGTGTTTTCGATGTGGAAGATATTTTCTTTTATGTCTTTATCCAGAGCTTCTTTCTCGAGTTGATCCGGAATCGGAATTTCTTTACCAATGTAGATATCAATAGGTGAGGGTAGTGGTACTAAATTGGCAGTGAAAGGGAGTGCCGGAACGTTCAGGAGGTTCGCAAATTTTTTTGAGTGAAAAACAAAAGGAAACATTTCTTCAGCTCCAATCACACAAACTGGTAGGATTGCCGTTTTCTTTTGAAGAGCAATTCGATAAAAGCCTTCAGAGAAGTGCCTTAATTTGTAAAAATCTGGAGTGCTTTTTGAAATACCTCTAACACCTTCAGGAAAAACGAGGATGGATTCTCCTCTCTCAATAAGATAAGAACAGTTTGCCCTGTCTCCTAAGATTGAGCCTGTTTGTGCAGTAAGATCACCTAAAAAGGGAAGCTGCGCCATGAATCTCTCAATCATGGCCCTTAAAACTCTGGGGGGAGAGACATCCATGAGAAGGGCCATGGTGATCAGCATGCCATCTATGGGAACTTGTCCGGAATGATTAGAAACCACAATATAAGATTTATCCTGAACGTTTTCGGCACCAAAAACTCTCACTTTAAAATATGAGCGGTAGATCGGAAGAAGTTTTTTGACAGCTTTCTCACAGAGGTCTAGATTAAAACCCCAGGGATCTTTATAATCTTTGTATCTCTCACGTAATTCATGAAAAACATCTGAAATTTTTTGATCATCTTCCGGTGAAAGAAGAAAATTATTTAAGTTAAACATAGTACATAAATTATATCTTGAAGTGTCTCGTTACTCCAGATGATGGTTTATTCCGGATTTTTTTAGTCGGCCAGCTGGCTATAGCGTTTAACAAAATTAATGATCGCCAGTTCAACAGATGGAATACCGTCTCCCTTTTCGGCAGAGGTGAAATGAATTTGCTTTACCCATTTAAACTTTTTGTAAATTTCAGGCATCTGGGCTTTTAATTTCGCCTTTTCACTCTGCGTTTTTAGTTTATCTATCTTGTTGAAGAGGAGATAGGTTTCCAGACTAAATGACTTAATATATTCATGGAAGATGACATCACTTTCCTGGAGGGGGTGTCTTGCGTCCTGAATATTTAAAAGAAGAATTTTCTGGCTACAAAGATGAAAAAAAGTATCTAGTAAGTTTTGCCAGTTAAAGGCCATCTCTTTTGAAACCTCGGCATGTCCATATCCTGGAACATCAAACAGATAAAAGTGCTCCAAAGATTTGATTTCCTTATTTTCAACTATGAAATCGAAAATATTGACTTGCCTTGTTCTGCCGGGTGTTTTGGAAACACGAGCAGTATTTTTTCCGAATAGAGAATTGATAAGCGAAGATTTTCCAACATTGGAACGGCCAATAAATGCAATGCCGCTGGCAAAGGGATGTTCGTTTAACCACTGCTGAAGTTGTTCAATATTATCAATTCCCATGAGGAATTCAGTTTTTCCTTTTTGAATATTCATGCCTCTATCCTGATTTTATTATTTTCAATTGCTTAATCTTATCAGAAAAGTCTGTCCTTGCGTCTTTTAATTTAAGTCAGGAGTAAAAATGTACCAGCGAAATTTAATGAGAAAACAAATTGAAACCAGCGGAGTAAGACTAGGAGATAGTTGTAGTATCCATCCGTCAATTGGTAATAAAAAAGCGTTCACTTTAAGTCGTCACTGCATTGATCTTGTTTCATCGAAATACCGGCCGGATAACTTGTCAATGAGTTACATCGAATTACCTAAAACAGATGTGAACCCGTTTCATTATCGACTTGAGCTGGATGATCCTCATAATCAGGGACGATTTGTTTTGAAAACAATTAAAGGTAATCCTTATTGGTTAAATGGGTCCGCCGCTCGAGAAGCCTATATTGAGAGGATGGACAGGATTTATATAGATGATAACAAAGTCAACTTTGACCCATTTGACCTTAGAGAAAGGGTCAGTCGTAGTTTTGATCACCCCTTGCTTTTGGATCAAGCCTTAGTTACCTCCCAACTTAAAATTCTTATCCAGGGAGAAACTGGAACTGGTAAAACTTATCTTGCCTCCAGAATCCACGAAAAGAGTGGTCGATCCGGAAAGTTTGTTCCTGTAAACTTATCTTCCTTTAATCCTCAAATTATAGAATCTGAATTGTTTGGTCACAAGAAAGGGTCATTTACTGGTGCCTATGTTGATAGAACGGGTGCCTTTGAGGAGGCGGAAAACGGGACCCTTTTCTTAGATGAGATTGATTCACTGCCAATGGAGCTTCAAACCAAACTCCTCACATTTCTTGATAGCCACAGCTTCAGGAAAGTAGGGGAGGTGAAGGAAATAAAAATCAAGGCGAGAATGATTTTTGCCTCAGGAAGATCTTTGGAAACTTTAGTTCAGCAGGGGAGTTTTAGACGAGATTTTTACTACAGATTGAAATCGGGCCACACCACAGATCTCTCACCTTTAAGAAATGAAACTGAAAAAATAAAGTCTGCAATGGATTATTTCTCCCTGAAAAATAACATCTCCTTTTCAAAGAGACTAAGTGATTTCTATGAAACATTGGCCTGGCCAGGAAATCTCAGGCAACTCTTTGGTCATCTGGAAAAAAAAATGGTTCTGTCGCGTTCAACCAAAATAGATTTCGATTATTTAGATGAAGACCTCATGCTTCAAAGTTCTGATTTGTTTAATTTAAATGAAAAAAATGAGATTCTCCCAATGACAAATTTCAGAGACGAATACATAAAAAAAGCTGTGTTTATGTATGATGGTAATATCAATTTGGCCTCAAAAAAACTCAGAGTGAGCCCAAAAACGATTAAAAACATTTTAGCTAAGACTAATTCGCCAGGATGTAAGTGATTTTTAACTCTTTAACATGTCCAATAACGTCTTTTCCCTTAAGGAATTCGTTAGTTTCTTGAATGAGTTTTTTTCTAATTATCTCCTTCCCTTCATCATTTAATGGGAGAGAGGGTACAATTGGTTCAAGATTTAAAAGAAGATGATCTCTTAGCAGTATATCATTTTTATGTATGAAAGTACGACTGAAGCGGTTACTGGTTGTGATCACAAAATCAATGTCTACAGTTTTTAGTTCATTGACCTCAGAGAAGAACACTGGAAGCCTGAGGTTTGTTATTTCAACGTGTCTTAATTCTTTTTTATAATAATCTGGACGATCATAGATTGGGTCCTCTTCATTGCTGGCCGGCATCCTGAAGAGGGCGTATTTTTTTGACATTTCCTTGACGGATTGATTGATGACAAAAATCGACATGACAGAACCAATGGATAGAGCAGTAATCAAAAAAACCTGAAAATGGTTCAAACCCATGAAAAAAAACGACAGAGTGTCGAAAGGTACCAACAAGATATTTTTTACCTTGCTACGCTTTGGTTTTTTTTCGTTTATTTCTTTAACTATGATTTTTAAGTCGCTAATAAGAGGTGGAGTTGTCTTCCGGGCTTTAAAAAATTCTTTTAAAAATAAAATTAAACTTTTAATTTTTTCTCTTAAAAGATGAGGAGATTTTTTTAGAAATGATTTAAAAATCCCTATTTTATTTTTTATTTTTTGAATCAACTGCTTCACGGGATTGGGAACAACTCTCGCTATTAACTCAAAGAGTTTAAAAATAATTTTATTGAATAGGTCTTCAAATTTTTCAATCAGTCCCATTGAGTCTCTTTTCGGTGACTTAGTTTTGTATACTTAGCTAAAAGTGCTTTGGTCGGATAATGGAAGTTTCTTCCATGTGCCTTCAAAAGGTTACGGCCACTGAAAAAATTCCGAATAGCTCCACAAGGTCGGAGTTAAAGGATGATTTTATGAGATTCAGGATATTAAACCTTACTTTTATGTTAGTTACGTTAATCAGTTGCACTCAATTTCCTTATAGAACTTACACAGAGGAGATGGAAGAAGAGGATTATTCATTTTTTAATCCCAGAGAAGATTTTCCAGTGGTCAGCGGAGATAATGGCAGGGATTGGATTTCGGAAGGAGACAGAATCCGAAGGACCCCCGCCTCTGATGTTTTCATGGCAGAAGAAAAATCAATGAGGGCACTGAGATCAGAACTTAGGGAACTTGAGTATATGCAGTCTGATGATGACATGGATTTTTATAACGCCCATAAAGACAAATTTGGTTCAGCTTCAGAAAAGATATTTTTTCTTAACTTACCTGTCGAAGAGAGAAGAGATTATCTCGTTGATCGAGGATTTCTTGCACTCCTTCCCCCAAAACAAAGAAAGTCCATGTCAGCTCCATCAGAAAAAGTATCAGTTTCGAACCACGACTCATCCTCCTCCTTTTCAGGCTTTAATGACCCTTTTACAGTGAGATCTAACGATGTGGCTTTAGGAATGAATAAGAGTGATGTACTGGAGTCTATGGGGCGACCCCTTCAAGTGGAAATTGCCGGTAATCCAAGAAATGAAAATGAGCGTTGGCTTTACGAGCTAAATGGTGCATCGAAGTATATCTATTTTGAGGCCGGTGAGGTTCAGGGCTGGGAATAAGTCTTTTCCAGAGGAAATTCGTGCAATTTCCTCTCTCTCAAGGTATTTTAAAACAATTTCTTTCTTGTGATTTTTTTATCGTTGAAGCTCAGGATTTTATCGGGCTATTTTTAAACTGTGGGTATCTATGGAATTTACATTGGATTTTGAACGCCCAGTTTCAGAACTGGAAAACCAGATCAGAGAACTCAAAGAAACTTCGGACAAAAGTATCGACATTTCTCACGAAATACAAGCTCTGGAGGCCAAGGTCAACAGAATGCTTGAGGAGATTTACAGTAAGCTTACTCCCTGGGAGAGGACTCAGCTCTCTAGACACCCGCTTCGTCCACACACCATAGATTACATTGAAGGAATCATTGAAAATTTTCATGAAGTTCATGGAGACAGGCGCTTCTCAGATGATCCCTCAATGATCACAGGATTTGGGCACATTCATGGTCAAAAAGTTGCGGTGATTGGTATTGAAAAAGGCCGAAAAACCCAGGAAAAAATCAAAAGAAATTTTGGCATGGCGAATCCGGAAGGTTATCGGAAGGCGTTGAGAGTAATGGAGCTGGCATCACAATTTTCTATTCCAGTCGTTACCTTTGTTGATACCCCTGGGGCTTATCCAGGAATAGGAGCAGAGGAGCGTGGACAGGCCATGGCCATTGCCCAAAACCTAGAGGAAATGTTTAATATCAAATCGCCCATTATCTCAGTTGTTATTGGTGAAGGAGGATCAGGAGGCGCCCTTGGAATCGCCGTTGCAGATAAGGTATTTATGATGGAGTACTCTGTTTATTCTGTGATCTCACCGGAGTCCTGTGCTTCAATTCTTTGGTCTGATCCTAAAATGGCCGAAACAGCAGCTAATTCTTTACAGCTCTCTCCTAAAAAAGCCCTGGAATTAAAAGTAATTGATGGAATTATTAATGAACCCTCTGGAGGGGCCCACCGATATCCGGAGCTTGCTGTATCAAAGGTTAAAGATTGTATCAGGCAGCAGCTTGAATCTCTTAAGAAGATAGATTTGGATCTGTTGATGCAAAAACGTTTTCAAAAATTTCGTGAATTAGGGAACATGACACTTTTTATTGATCATGGGGATGATTCAAAAGGATAAGATGAGTATTTATTCAATGACTGGATTTGGTAAGGGTGAATCAGTGGGATCAAATTACACAGTCACAACTGAAATTAAAACGGTAAACAATCGTTTTAAAGACTTTAAATTTAGAATGAGTTCAATTTTTAATTCTTTGGAACTTGAACTTCGCTCCAAGCTTGAAACTGAATTTCGGCGAGGTAGTTTTGACGTTTCAGTCTCCTATAAAAAAAACGATAAGGGATCAGTAGAATTTCTGGTGGATCCTGTGAAAGTGCAAGCTTATTTAAATCTGATGAAACCAATCTTTGAAAATTCAAAAGTTCCTTTTGAGGTCGCCCCCTGCGATTTTTTAAGAAATGAGTTTTATTCAGAAGATCTGGCCCCCAAAGAAGAGGAGCTTTTTTCTCAGGTTCTTCTCTCGTTTGATCAGGCTAACAAAGCTCTAAAGGACTCCCGTGGAATTGAAGGTAAGAAACTTGTCCAGAAGCTCAATGAACATCTTAATGTTTATGAAATATGTCTTGGTCAGGTAGAAAAATTAAAAGCACTTTATCCCGAGATGATGAAGGACAAGTTAACCTCCAGACTGAATGAAAAGCTTAAGGATTTTAAAATTGATGAATCACGTTTTCTTCAGGAAGTCGTTTATTATTTAGAAAAGCTTGAAATAGACGAAGAAATTAATCGGGCAAAAATTCATTTATCGAAATTAAAAGCAGTGTTAAGTTCGACCGGAGAAGTCGGACGCCAAATTGATTTTTTATTACAGGAACTAGGCCGAGAAACAAATACGATGGGTTCCAAATCTGCCCACCCAGAAATTTCCTCACATGTTGTCGAGATGAAAGTACAATTAGAAAAGATTAGAGAACAGGCCTTAAATTTGGAATAGTCACCATGTCAGGAAAGATGATCGTTATTTGTGCTCCCTCTGGTACAGGAAAATCAACTTTGTTGAATAAACTTAAAGTTGAAATTCCTGAACTCGTCTGGTCTGTCTCCTGTACAACCAGACCTATAAGACCAGGAGAAGTACATGGTAAGGATTATTTTTTTATAAAAGAACAAAGTTTTAAAAGCCAGATTAAAAACGATGAATTCATAGAGTGGGCAAGAGTCCATTCAAATTACTATGGAACCTCAAAGCGTTTTGTCAGAGAAGGGTTAGATAAAGATCTTAAGATGCTCTTTGATCTCGATGTCCAAGGAGCTGATGCCATGAAAAAAATTTATGGACAAGAAGTCAAAGTGATCTTTATTGAACCACCTTCCATTGAGGAATTAGAAAAAAGATTACGTGCACGGGGAACAGACTCTGATTCTGTAATTTTGGAGCGTATACATAATGCTCGATCAGAACTACAAAGGAAGCATGATTTTGATCATGTTATCATGAATGATGATGTGGAGGGTGCTTACGTCAAGTTAAGAGATTTAGTAAAAGGGATAATTTCATAATTATGTTTGCAGAACGAATAGACTTTTCACATGAGGCGAACCTCACCATAGATGAGCTGGTTAAAAGAGCAGAGGTGCTTTTGCCGGATGGAGATATGAATCTTCTTCGCAAGTGTTTTGAATTTGCTGAAAAAATGCATGCCGGGGTCAAGCGCTCTTCAGGTGAGTTATACATCATTCACCCCTTGAACGTAGCGGGAACACTGATAAAGCTAAAAATGGACCTCGATGCAGTGATGGCAGGGTTACTCCATGATACCGTTGAGGATTGTGATGTGTCTCCGGAGGAGATTGCTAAAAAATTTGGGCAAAACGTTGCCCAGATTGTTGTAGGCTGTACAAAAATTTCAAAAATAAAGTTTAAAACTAAAGAAGAATCACAAGCAGAGAACTTTAGAAAAATGGTTGTGGCCATGGCCCAAGACCTTAGGGTGATCATCGTTAAGCTTGCAGACAGAATGCATAACATGCGCACCCTCCAGTACATGACCAAAGAAAAACAACAGGCTAAGGCCCAAGAGACACTGGATATCTACGTCCCCCTGGCATCGCGCCTAGGAATCAATTCAGTGAAAGGAGAATTAGAAGATTTGTGTCTTCGCTATCTTCATCCTGATATCTACTACAGGCTTGCTGAAAAAATCGCCATGAAAAAGCGTGAACGGGAGTCTTACATTGAAGAAACGATCAGCTTAATTGAAGAGAAAATGCTTGAATATTCAGTTCAGGGCGAAGTTACTGGTCGTTCAAAACACTTTTTTTCAATCTATAAAAAAATGCAACAAAGAGGCGTTGATTTTGAGCAGATCCAGGATCTTCTGGCTTTTCGTATCCTTATAAATAACATTACAGAATGTTATAAAGTTTTGGGAATCATCCATTCTGCCTTCACACCGGTGCCTGGTCGCTTTAAAGATTATATCGCTATCCCTAAAGTGAATAATTATCAGTCCCTTCACACAACTGTCATTGGTCCTAAGGCAGAGCGTATTGAAATACAGATTCGGACCTTCGAAATGCATGAGGTTGCTGAACGTGGAGTGGCCGCCCACTGGAAGTATAAAGAAAGAAATAAAAATGACAGTGTAAATAAATTGAAGTGGGTTGAAGAGCTCATGGAATTTAATCAAAACGTTCAAAATTCATCCGAGTTTATGGACGTTGTAAAAAATGATCTGGATGTTGGAGGTGTTTTCATTTTTACTCCACAGGGAGACGTGAAAGAACTAAGATATGGTGCAACACCCTTGGATTTTGCTTACGCTGTTCATACAGAAGTTGGGAATAAAACAGTTGGGGCAAAGGTCAATGGAAAGATGGTTCCATTAAAATACAGACTAAAGTCTGGAGACACAGTTGAAATCCTAACTAGTAAAACTCAAACTCCTTCAAAAGACTGGTTAAAGATCTGTAAAACCTCACGAGCAATTACCAAAATCCGTCAGCATCTGATGAAAGTTGAGAGGGACGAGCATCGAAAACTTGGTGAAGGAATCCTTGAAAAAGCTCTGAAAAAATTTGAAACTTCTATTAAGGCCATCGATAAAAAACAAGAATTTAAAATCATTCTTGATAGGCATCACTTCAAGAGCCTTGAAGAATTATTTGTGAACATTGGCTCAAACCATCTTCCGATTAAAGATGTTCTTATTGCCCTACCATCCATAAATTTTAACGAAACTGATGAATTGGATTTTAAAGAAGAAGACAAGGAGCTTGAGAGCTATTTTAAGCAAACTCAAAAAACCGCACGTAAGTCAACCAGCAATGATAATGCAGTCATTGTGGATGGTTTGGATGATGTGATGGTTAAAATGGGACGCTGTTGTAATCCGATCCCTGGAGATCCGATCAAAGGGATCATCACTCGTGGAAGAGGAATTACAGTTCACACAGTCCAGTGTGGACGCATACAGGACATGGAAAAATCTCGTCAAATTCACGTGGAATGGAATAAGCACTATACATTTAGTCATCCGGTAAATATCAAGGTTACAACCCATGATAAGCCAGGGATTTTGTCCAAAATTTCTAAATCTATTAATAATTCAGGGATTAACATACGTTCGGCGATTGCGAGATCTATGCCAGACCAAAAAGGTAATTTTATTTTTGAGATTGAAGTTAAAGACTATTCAGAACTCTTAAGAACCATCAGCTCAATTGAGCAAATGGAAGAAGTTATTTCCGTTAACCGTGCCTAAACTCATTTTTATTTTAAACCCTGAAAATTCAAGCCTCATAAGTATTGATTAATTTTTGACATTCATAAATCTAGGCAGTGATAATTTATATTATGAACAAATTATTAATTTTACTTCTATCCTTATCCTCTCTCCTTCACGCCCAGGAGGAGTCTCAGGGAGAAACCCCAATTACAAATGCTGATACTCCCGTTATGACCACAGAGGTATCACAGGAAAATAAGCCTTTTGATCCAAGGCAAGGCCATTGGGTGAACACGTTTGGTTTTGAAGGCTTAAAATATGAGATCCCTGCAGAATTCAATGGAGCATATAAATCCCTCTCTCCTGTAGAGCAGGAACTTTGGGGAGGGCGATTCGGGTTTGGAAAAGAATTTTATCTGGGAGCAGGTTTTAATACAGTGACAAAACTTGAAAGTTATTATGTCGGAACACTATTTACCGGAAAGAAAAATTTGGTGAAAAATAATGACGACGTAGACCTCGCCTACGTTAAGAAAACCGGAAATGTGTGGGGAATAGATCTTGTCCAAAGTATTGGTTTTCTTTTTGATATGAAAACTAAAAATCCATTCTTAGATGAATGGGCGCATCTTACGGTGGAGCCTTTTATTGAGGGTGGAGTAGGGATGGGGTGGGCCTGTCATAAATTGACTTATAACTATGACCTAAACAGCATTAGTGAAGCGTATAGGACCCGTGTATGCGATAATTTGATCAACACTCGGGTTGGAGGAGGTGTGAATTTAACCTCAAATACGGGTTATTTTTTGTTTCTTAAAGCTTTCTTCAATAACTATGATGTGACCAAACGAAAAAGTAAAACTTATGAGATGCCAAATGGTGGCCTAAAAACGAATGTCACTGATTCAGACTCAAACGTTAATATTGATCCTGTTATTACCTACTCTTTGGGAGGAGGATATAAATTTTAAATTAAGCTAAAGAGAAATAATATCTTCTCTTAGAATTTTTAATTGGATAAAAGTCCTGGCAATTTTAAGGGCCTCTTTCAAAAGCTTTCTGGTTTCATTCCAGGAGGTGTAACTGCTGGGAACTGAATCGTAATAGAACTGGGTTTTAGAGTTCGTCAGAAAGTGTGAAATGATGAGATTTACTCTCATTATGTGATAGTCGCTTGAGATGATTAAAACATTTGTAAGCTCGGGATTAGATTTTAAAAAATTTACCGTACCTCTAACATTTTCAAATGTATTTTTTGATTCATAATCAAGGTCAATCTGAAGATCTGTGGATGACAATTCCTTGCCAGTATGGGGATCTACTTGTTTGTTAAGTAGTGTTTCAAAAGAATTGGCCGCATAAACTCCGGAGATAAAAAGCTTAGAAGTAGGATTCTTTTTTAATAATTCCATGGCGTAGCTGATGCGCCCCTTATCTCCGGTAAAAACAGCTATGGCATCCGGAGACTTTTGAAAGAATGCTCCAGATGCTTTGGTTTTTTGGTGTTTTGCATACATGGGAATGTAGATCACAAACGTCATGACCAAGGCCAGAGAAACAAAAGTCATGAGAATGCCGCTGAAGGCGAGCCGACGTAATCTTGTAGATTTTGTTTCAAAGACGTACTTTTTTCCCAGCATAGTTACTTTGCAGCGATAACCTCAATTTCAACCTCTGCACCTTTAGGAAGGGCAGAAACCTGAACTGTGGAGCGAGCAGGATAGGGGGCAGTAAAAAAATTAACGTAAGCTTCATTCACTTTAGAGAATTTGTCCAAATTGGTCATGAAAATCGTAGTTTTTATGATATTCTCTCGTGTGAGGCCTTGAGAATTCAAGAGACCATCAATATTTTCCAGAACATTTTTAAGCTGAGAATCGAAATCTGGGGCCATTTCCCCGGTTTTAGCATTTAGTCCAATCTGGCCAGAAAAGTAATAAACACCATTGTGAAAGACGCCCTGTGAATAAGTCCCAACGGCCGCAGGGGCGTTGTCTGTGGAGATGATTGTTTTTTTAAAGCTCATAGTTTCTTTCCTTACTGTTGATTTTGAACATGAGGATATTTAATTTCCTGAGAAATAAGTGCTGTTAAGTGAGACATATTCACGATTTCATCAACCGTTGAAGTTCTTTGAACAATATTAATGGCATATTTTAACGGAAGTAGGATTGGTCCCACTGGAGTGGCACCACCAAGTTGGGCCAGTAGTTTATAGCTAATATTGGCAGAATTTAAATCCGGAAATATGAGCACATCAGCAGCTTTATCCAGTGTGCAGAATTCAAAAAGATTTTTCATAATATCACTGTTGGTGGCAACATCGGCTTGCATTTCGCCATCAGCGATGAGGTTTGCATCTTTTGATTTTGCAATTTTTACGGCCTCTGCCATTTTAGCCGCTTGAGGATCTCTGTTGGAGCCAAAATTTGAATAGGAAAGGAAGGCCACTCTGGGTTCTTGTTTCATGACGTTTCGGTACATCTGGGCAGCTGACAATGCAATATCTGCAATGTCCTGAGCATCGGGGTTCTGCTGAACCGTACAGTCGGCCATAAACACCACTTTGTGTTTAAAAATCAGCATCATGATTCCTGCTACTTTTGGACGGCTTGGGGTGTTGGTGCCAATGGTTTTCATAATGGGTCTGATACACTCAGGGTAGTTTTGAGTAGCTCCAGTAATCATGCCGTCTGCATGACCCATTTTGACCATCATAGATCCATAATAATTTCCGCGTTTCAATGAATCTTTTGCAGCACTGTAAGAGACACCCTTTCTTTGCCTATGAATAAAGTACTCATGAACATAAGGTTCATAAGATTCTGAATCCTCTGGGTGAATGATCTGAACATCTTTTAGGTTTGTGACCCCAAGTTGATCCATTTTTTTATGAATGATTTTTTTATTGCCGAGAAGCACGGGTTGAATGAGTCCCTCGTCTTGGAGAATTGAAACGGCTTTTAAAATTCTAGCATTTGTTCCTTCTGGAAAAACGATCTTAGGTTTTTCAGCACCAGGCAGTCGAGAGCGGATATTTCTCATGATGGAGCCCGTCTGTCCAAGGCGCTCCTGAAGGGATTTTGCGTAGGCGGTAAAGTCTTCTATTTTAATTCTCGCTACTCCTGATTCAATTGCCGCTTTGGCAACTGCAGGAGAGACGCGAGTAAGCACCCGTTTATCGAATGGTTTTGGGATTAGATAATTTTTTCCGAAAGTAAAATTCTCATTTCCGTAGGCCCTTTTAACATCGTCAGGTACTTCCTCTTTAGCTAGGGCAGCCAGTGCCATAGCAGCAGCTTTTTTCATCTCTTCATTAATCTTTCGAGCACGGACATCGAGGGCCCCTCTGAAGATAAAAGGAAATCCAAGAACATTGTTAACTTGGTTTGGGTAATCAGATCGACCAGTGGCCATTATGGCATCATCTCTAACCTGTGCCACTTCTTCTGGTGTGATTTCTGGGTCTGGGTTTGCCATGGCAAAAATGATTGGGTTTTTTGCCATAGATTTAACCATATCTTTAGAAACGAGACCTTTGGCCGAACATCCAATAAAACAATCAGCATCCTTCATAGCATCTGCCAGAGTTCTTGCCTTGGTGTCGTTGGCAAAAAAATCTTTATATTTATTCATTCCCTCAGTTCGACCTTTGAAGATCACACCTTTTGAGTCACACATGATAACATTTTCTTTTTTTACACCAAGTTCAAGAAAGAAGAGGGCCGTGGCAATGGCAGCAGCACCAGCACCGGAAACAACCACAGTTGTTTTACTAATATCACGTTTTGTTATTTCACAGGCGTTTAAGAAAGCAGCACCACCAATAATGGCAGTGCCGTGTTGGTCATCATGAAAAATAGGAATGTCACAAATTTCCTGAAGTCTTTTTTCTATTTCAAAGCACTCTGGTGCCTTGATGTCTTCAAGATTAACCCCACCAAAAGTTGGCTCGAGGGCCTTTACCACTGAAACAACTTCATCTACAGTTTTTGAACCAATTTCAATATCAAAAACATCGATGTCCGCGAAACGTTTAAAGAGGACACCCTTTCCTTCCATGACTGGCTTACCCGCTAATGGTCCAATATCTCCAAGGCCCAAAACGGCAGTTCCATTTGAGAGAACTGCCACAAGATTTCCTTTGGCCGTGTATTTGTAAACATCGTCCTGATTTTTGGCAATCTCAAGGCATGGGGCCGCTACACCAGGTGAGTAAGCAAGAGCGAGATCTCTCGCAGTTAAGCAGGGTTTTGTGGGAGTTATTTCGATTTTTCCCGGTCTACCTTGGGCATGATATTCAAGTGCTTGACGATATTTTTCTTCAGCAGAAGTGGTTTCATTGTTCGGTGTACTCACACGAACTCCTTTTGTATCAAAATGCCATAAAATTTGTTTCGAAAAAGATATCAGTTTTCAGTCAAAATGAAACCCTGAATGCGTATAGACAAGAATGAAAATCATGACTTTTTTCTAATAAAAGAAGGAATAAGGGGAACAGTTGTCAGAAGGAGTCCAATATAGAATTCATCCAAACTTGAAAAGTTGTAGATTTTGTTGAAGATTTTCCATGACACAATGCCAATGCAACCAAGGCATACGGCCCAACAAAAGCTCTTTTCAGAAATGAGTCCAGGTTTCCACTGGCCCATGAGGAGAGGAAAAAGTAGGCAGGCAGCAGAAAAACTCCCCATTGTTTTCCAAACGTCAATTACTCTTCCATCAAATTGCATACCTAAAAAAACAGAAAGACCTGCAACAAAAATTAAGGCGAGGTGATGATGCCAAAGACGAAATTTACTTTTTAATTTAAAAAAATCATAACTCACACAGGTGGCGGCATTAAAGAGGTAAGCATCTAGGGTTGAGAGAATAATGGCCAAAATTCCAGCAAGGATTAATCCCCGAACACCATTGGGAACAATCTGCATGGAAAATTGAAGGTAGGCATTTTCAGGTCTTGCGTCCGGTAGAGCTACTTTGGCATAAAGTGCACCGAGAGTTGTAAAACAATCAAAAATAAACCAGACGACAGTGGAAATAATGATACCTATTTTGGCTGTTTTTTCAGAATCTGCAGCAAGAACTCTTTGATAGAAATTAGGGTCGATCAAAGTGGATAAAGCAATAAACCCCCACACTAAGAGAGTGCTCATGTGTTCTCCACCGGTCCAGTCCAAGTGAGCCGGAGGAAGTTTAACCATGAGATCTATAGGAGAACCCAAAGATGCCCAGGCAAAAAGGACCACAAGAATTACGGCAATCATCATGAAAAAAAATTGCACTATATCAGAATAAACCACGGCCCTGAATCCACCCCATAAAGACCATAAGGTTACGAGTAAAACGCCAGCGGAGGTGTTAAGAAAAAGAGAGCCACCAAATAAGCTTCTAAGAAAAAGTCCCAAACTGATAGTGTAGGCCAGAGGAAGTAGATTAAGAAAATTGAGTCCAGCTGTTAATCTTTGCGCTCTGGATCCGAAAAGGCGACCTGCCAATTCAGGAATGGTCATGACATCATAATTTCGGATTTTTTTAACCAAGTAGAACGCAAAGATCAGATAACTGCCATACCAAAAAACTCCCTGTGTGACGAAATTGTAAATTCCTTTCTCAAAAGTAAGGGCTGTAACCCCAAAAATTCCTCCGTACCAGGTAGCGACTAAAGTTGCAACGAAAACAGGGAGGGTGAGACTTCGTCCCATAAGGAGAAGCTCAAGAGGACTAAGTTGAACGTCTGGTGAAAGTTCTTTCTTTTTTTTATTCCCCCAGAGGACAATTAAAAAAGTTATAAAAAGAACAAGAAAAAAAACCAGCCAGTCGTAAATATTTAAATACTCAATGATGGTAAAATCGGAAATCATAGCATGATTATATGATTTGGATTATCCTTTTGCTATGAAATACATCCTACTCCTTGTCCTGATAGTCTTTATTGCCAGGATAGATTTTTGGCTAGATCTCAGTGGTAGAACGATAAATAAAATTTTTCCATCTGAATCTGGACCAGTTATTTCTGAAAGTTTGACCAATAATGATACAGTTCCTCTTAAAGAGGACAGGTTTGTCCAAAGTAATTCAAAGGAAAATTTTTTTTCACTTTTAGAGAATTTTCATGGCGATCCCTCCGCAGAGATCCGCGTTCAGGCCATCAAGGTACTTAAAGAAAATCCCCACATTATAAAACATCCATTTGATAAAGAACTTGAGGCCCACGTCTATAAATGGCGTGATCTTTTGAGCATGAATCAAAAAGAAGTCCCCCTTTTCATTTTTGACATGATGAAAATTCTTCGAGATGAAAACAAAGAACTTCTTAAGCGCTTCCTCTCATTGGGGATAGAAATCAATTTGAGAGATTTTATTTCTTCCAATTATTTAGGTCCTGACGTAAATTGTAGTACTATAATTGCTTTTGGTGATCCGTATAGTGAAGATGAAAAAATCAATCTTCTTTTTCAGAGGCAGAAAGCCTTGAATGAATTTTTAGGTCTGGAGAGTATTGATTTAAGTCAGAAAAAATTTGCTAAAAGTTGTCTTGTTCAATTGCAAATACAGTTAAATAAAATGTCTCCAAAATTGATGGAAACCGGACAGCCTCCGCAAGAGGAATCTCAATCATCCTCAGAATCAATCTCTACGGAGGTATCTCCTTGATTCAAGTTTTAAATGTTGAAAAAAGCTATGGTACTCAACTCCTTTTTAGAAAGGTGAACTTTTCAATTGGTAAAGGAGAAAAAATAGGATTGGTTGGCAGAAATGGAAGCGGGAAATCCACATTATTTAAGATTTTATCTGGTGAAGAATCTTATGATGATGGTGAGGTCATTTTTCCTAAAAATTACTTGATTGGAACTTTAAAACAACATCTTGAGTTTAATGAAAAAAGCATCATGGAAGAATGCATGATGGCCCTTAAAGGGGAAAATGTTGAACATGAGAGATATAAAGTAGAAAAAATGCTTCAGGGATTGGGATTTAAAAATTCTGATTTTGGACGTTCTCCCTCAGAATTTTCTGGTGGTTATCAGATCCGATTAAATCTAGCAAAAGTTCTTCTTTCTAATCCAGACTGTCTTCTTTTGGATGAACCTACAAACTATTTAGATATTGTGTCGATGCGATGGCTCACAAAATTTCTTAAAGCTTTTCAGGGAGAGTTAATCCTCATCACTCATGATAGAGGCTTTATGGATGAAGTGACCTCTCATACCATGGGGCTTTGGCGCCAAAAGTTGGTGAAAATTTCGGGTAATTCCACGAAATATTTTGAACAAATACTTCTTGAGGAAGAAATTCATGAAAAAACCAGACAAAATTCGGATAGAAGAAAAAAAGAACTTCAGGATTTTGTGGACAGATTTCGTGCTAAGGCCAGTAAGGCAGCACAAGCACAGTCTCGGTTAAAACTTCTGGAAAAAATGCCAGAATTGGAGGCACTGAATTTGATGGCAAGTCTTGATTTTGAGTTCAATTATCAAGAATGTCCTGGAAAAGTTTTGCTTGAATTAAGTGATTTAAACTTTGGATATACGACCCAAAATCTGATTCATAATTTCAATACTTCGGTCTTAAAGAATGATAAAATTGGCATCATAGGGAAAAATGGTCAGGGAAAATCGACACTCCTTAACCTTATGGCAAGAGAACTCCAACCCGGAAGTGGAGTTATTCAACATAACGTTAATCTTTTAATAGGTCACTTCGGTCAAACTAATATCAACAGATTACATCTTGAAAATACAATTGAAGAAGAAATTCTTGGCGCAAATCCATCAATGGGTGTTCAACGGGCCCGCTCTATTGCAGGTACGATGATGTTTTCCGGTGAACTTTCTCAAAAGAAAATTAAAGTGTTGTCCGGAGGGGAAAGGGCCCGGGTACTTTTAGGAAAGCTTCTTGCCAGACCGACAAATCTTCTTCTCCTGGATGAACCCACAAACCATCTTGACCAGGAATCAGTGGATTCATTGACTATCGAATTACAAAACTATCCCGGAGCGGTTGTGATCGTCACTCACTCCGAGTCAATTTTAAGAAACTGTGTGAACAAACTGGTTGTGTTTCATCATGGAAAGGTTGAATTTTTGAATGAGACCTATGATGATTTTCTCAAAAAGATAGGCTGGGAAGATGAGATTCCTGTTCAAGAAGTTAACTCTTCTCCTAGGTTAAGCCGACAAGATCTAAAACGCTTAAGAGCAGAATTAATTGTCCAGCGTGGAAGAGAACTCAACCCACTTAAAAATCAGATCGATACATTGGAAAAAAATATCGTCAAATTGGAATTAGAGCAAACAGAACTGGAAAATTCCCTCATCCATTTAGCTTCAAGCGGAGATGGAAAAAAAATTCAGGAATCTTCTCTACGCTTAAGTGTTGTTAAGAACAAAATTGAAGAAATGTTTGACGAATTATCTGTCACCACACATCTTCATGATTCAATCTTTCAACGTTATGAAATAAAATTAAAAGATCTTGATTCAAGTCAATTGTGATGAGTATAAGTTTTTATAAAAAGTTGAATGTAGAGATAACCGCTGGATGTAAGGCTGAATGTCTTTTTGAAGTTTGTCAGGGATCCTAGAGTATTCGTATATGTGCTCTTTTGGAACATATCTAAAGGTAAAATTAATTCTTCTGGTTTGAAAGCCCTCAATCTCTGGGCCTATGAGTTCTTTCTTCTTGTCCTCCACTCTTTGTACCCGGTGGAAGGTTTTATTTTTCCATTTATCTCCACCAAAAATCTGAAGGGACGAATCCTCTAACCATTGAGAGAGTACAACATTTTCTGGCCCAAGGTTTGATTTTCCCTGCACAAACTGAAAGAAGGCCCTTTCTCCAAATGAAATTGAACCTACTGGCCCTGGTTCAAAATCCTTGTGTTCACCTACTCGGGCCCGGTCAATCCATTTCTCATCTTCAAGTTTATTGCCATAAAAATTAATGAGACAAGTGTTCAATTGCCAATTTTCCGGAAAATAATTCTTTGGAAAGTTTTTTCTCGCTATAAACTCAATCCGGTCCACAATTTTTTGCAGATGATCCGGGTAGGGTTCTGCTTTGATACAACGATGAGTGATGCCCTTTGGTGGGTGATAATAATCCAGGCACGCAAACTGCCAGTTTCCAAGCCAATAGACCGGTCGCAGGAGTTGTCTTTGTTGGTCCCCAGAAGGAGGTGGATTATTTTCAGAGAACCTCATTTCCCAGAGAGGATGGAGGCTTTCCAGCCACAAAAGTAACTCTGCCCTCTGTTTTCTGTCGATAAAGGGAAATTGATAGTAAATACCTTGAGGTTGTTTAGCGTCCTTCATGTGGTTAAACTTTATACTTGTGAAGCTTTCAGAGTCAAATACCTTGTAAAAAGTAGTGATCATATTGAGCTGGGTTTTAGAGCGGAGTAACATCTCCTTATGAATGTTATATTGGCCTCAGAAGAGGATATCTTTGAGATATGTCAGCTTTATTTCGATGTTTACGAGGGTAAATACCCTGATCCATTGATGAAGGATTTCAATCTTATACGCCAGTTTATTTCTTCAGGATCTGGTTTCTGGTTCCTCGCTAAGGATGAAAACAATAAAGTTATTGGTGCTGTTCTTGCCTCCTACGATAAGGACCATCTTATTGCCAAGGCCTTCGGGGCGGTTGTGAGAAAAGAGAACAGGGCCCAGGGAGTTATGGAGGAGTTACTTTCCTATGGGATCAATTTTTTAAGAGAAAAAACTTCAGGGGTTGATGTTATCTATTCAACCACTAGGACAGTCAATGAAGCCGCCCAGACACTTACGGAAAAATTAGGATTTAAAAAACTTGGTATTTTTCCCAACGCTCACAGAACTAACGATTATGAAACTCATTGCCTTACCGCCATTATTTATCCATCAGCTCTGAGTAAAAGAAATTCTTCCTATAAAATTCATCACGAAGTCTCATCTCTTTACCAGATAGTACAAAAGGAAGTTGGACTCAATGAAATTGAGCCGATAGTTCCCGCCATTCCTAGCAAAATCCTTGAAAACCCTGGAGAGCTTGAAGTGGTGAACTCCCCAAAATTTGTGGAGTATAGGTACAATTCTTTAAAGGCAGAAAAAAAACTAGAGTTTGAATTTTTTCCTTTTCATCAGCCCAATCTTGTCATCATGTCTCCGGATCAGAAAATTGAGCTTTTTTGTCACCTCTCAAATGTTGATGGTTACTGTGTGATAGTTGGGGGAAAAATGCCTGGTTATCTTAATTTCTCCGAACTTTTTCTTAGGTCCAATAAGCTTTTGAGGGATGCGGGGGCCCGGTACATAGAAGTGATTGTACGTGCCGATAGACCAAAAATTCTCGCTAGTATTCTCAAGGCAAAGTTTATTCCTTGTGCATTTTTTCCTGCATTTCAGTTAATTGGAGAAAAACGGCATGACTTTTTAGTGTTTAGTAGATCCTTTGAGATTTTTGATTTTCAAAATGTGAAATTAAAAGGCATGAATCAGGTCTATCTGGAAGAATATTTTAAGGCATGGAAAAGAATGTCACTTAACCCTAAACTGCTACAAGTATGAAGGCCACACTTAATCTCCTTAACTCAGATCCATTTAATTTTTCAGAAGAGTCTAAAAATCTTTTTCTCGAAAGCTTTAAGGAAAATGCCCTTTATCATTATCAAAATCATGAGTTCACTAGAAAATTATGGGACAAATTTAATTTCCATCCTGCACATCTTTTAAAAGAAGAAGACTTGGCCCAAGTTCCTGGGACCATGGTTCATTTATTTAAGGAACATGAGTTTTGTTCAGTTTCTCGAGAAAGAGTGGTTTTGATCCTCACAAGTTCAGGTACCGGAGGTCAAAAATCTCAGCAGTTTCTAGATGAGATCAGTCTAAGTAATGTAAAAAAACTTGCCTATGTTATTCACGAAAATCTTGGTCTAGTAGATCGAAGACTTTACAACTATCTCTGTTTTACTTATGACCCGAATGTGGCCAAGGATCTTGGCACGGCTTTTACAGATGAGCTGTTGACGAATTTTACAGGGAAAAATGAAGTCTATTATGCCATACAGTGGAATGATGAGAAAAATGAATTTGTTCTTAATGAAGAAGGAGTTGTTGAAGCACTGAAACGTTTTTCTTTATCTTCTCTCCCCACTCGTATTTTGGGATTTCCTGCGATCCTTCATGACATCATTGTGAAATACAACATTAAAATAAATCTTAGCAGTGAATCCTGGTTACAGACTGGTGGTGGGTGGAAAGGAAGTGCGGACAAGGAAATTTCCAAAAAAGAATTTAGAGCATTTATTGAAGAGCGTCTTGGAATCCCTCAAAAAAATCAACGAGACCTCTTTGGTATGGTAGAGCATGGTATTCCTTATGTTGATTGTGAAAAAGGAAATCTTCATATCCCGAACTTTTCAAGAGTTTTTATTCGTTCACCCTTTGACCTGAGTCTTAAACCATTAGGGGAGAGAGGACTAATTCATTTTTTATGTTCATATAATTTTAGTTATCCTGCTCCTAGTTTATTAACGACAGATTATGGAAGACTAGGAACTTGTGACTGTGGAAGAGGAGGGAATATTCTCATCCTGGAGGGACGTGCCGGGGTATCAAAACATAAGGGGTGTGCAATGAAGGCCCTGGAACTTATGGAGAAAAAATAATGTTTTGGTTTGGAGAAAAAACAAATACCGATTTTAATTGGCAGGATGACGTTTTATGGGAAAAACTTATCATAAAAAGAAAAGTCCTCAATCGAATAAAAATTGATTTAATACTAGACCTACTAGATGACTTTTCTAAAGAGTCTTTTGATGATGCACTCCCTTTTTTAATTCAAGAGTCAGGTTTTTCGGAAGAAGAAACGAAAAAGACCTTGGCCCTTTTACCGGAAATTCTAAGAAAAGAGAATCTTGAGAAAAGAATTAAGGCTGAACTTAATCAACTGGAAGTCCTCGATCAATTTGTAAAACTTCCTCACGGTAGTACCAAAGTGAAGGCGATTTCACATGGTCTGATTCTTCATGTAACCGCTGGTAATGTATTTTTAAGCTCTATAGATTCTTTAATTATGGGTTTTTTGACCAAAAATCTCTCTGTATTAAAGGTGAGTAGTCAGAATAAATTTTTCCCACTCTATTTTGCCATGAAGCTAAAATCATTTGATAAGCACAATCTCTTGGCCGATAAATTTGCCATTCTTCACTGGAAAGGCGGGGATGAAAGGGCAGAGCAATTTATCAAACAAAAAGTGGATGCCATCATTGCCTGGGGTGGTGAGGAAATGATCAGCTCCTATAGAAAAGATCTTCCTTCTCGCGTAAAGTTCTTGGATTTTGGCCCTAAGATTTCAATTCAGTTAATCTCTGCAAAAGGTCTTCACCATAAAGATCTTAAGGTTGTGGCTGAAAAAATAGTTGCGGATATTACGCCATGGGATCAGTCTGCCTGCGCTTCTCCCCAAAATCTTTATCTTGAGGAGGGGATACCAGAAGAAGAATTAATGAGGGCCTTAAATGAGGCATTCTTAAAAGCTCCTCCTAGAGGATCCATTAGTGAAGATGAGGCCACGGAAATTTTAAAGGAAAAATATCGTGGTTTCTTTTCTGAACTTATGGAGGAGGGGAGAATGATTTCGGGTCCCCAGCACCTCATTCACTTTGAGCAGAATAATCTTCTTAAATCTTCTCCACTGCATCGGTCATTAATTGTAAAAAAATATCGCTCCCTAGGTGAACTAACTAGAATTTTAGAACCATTTTCATACTACCTTCAATCTTGCTCGTACCTTTTAGATGATGAAGAAAAAAGCGACTATTTGAATGATATTTCATTGGTTGGAGTCAAACGTTTTGCCCCACTTGGAACAGTAACCTGGGGCATGGCAGGTGCCCCCCATGATGGTCGGTTTGTTCTAAAAGAACTCGTCTCATTTATTGGAGATGAATTAAGGGCCCAGGATTACGGAGAATCCTTTTCTGAGCTTCAAAACTCAACTGAGCTTAAATCACAGTTTGAAAATCGTCCACATCCTAAGGGATATATCTTCTCCTCCGGTGGCACCACTGGAGAACCAAAGTTTGTGCATTTTAGTTATGAAGAATTTGATTACATGACAGATATGTTGGCCGATAATTTTAAGAGTCAGGGATTAAAACCTGGGATGATGGTTGCCAATCTTTTTGTGGCGGGAAATTTATGGTCATCGTTTCTTGCAGTGGAGAAAGCTCTGGAAAAAGTGGGAGCAGTTCAGCTTCCTATTGGTGGTATGTGCTCTCAGGAAAATATTTTTCTTTATTTAAAGAAGTTTAAGCCCCATGCTGTGATGGGAATACCTTCAATGCTTTTAATGACGGCTGAGTTCATGGCAAAAAAACAGGAGAAGGTTCATATACCCATGGTTTTTTATGCTGGTGAGGCCCTTTCTGATGTCCGTCGGGATTATATATCCGCAGTTTGGGATACCTCTTATTTTGGATCAGCTGGCTATGCTTCAGTTGATGCTGGAGTCATCGGTTATCAATGCCGCTATTGTGCTCCAGGGGAGCATCATGTTTTTTCTGATTTCGTTGAAATGGATATCATCCAAGATGAAATCATTATTTCTTCTCTGGCCCGTAACTCACTCAGCATAAAAAACTACCAGACCGGGGACCGCGCCCAATGGATAGAAAATTGTGAATGTAAAAGTCGGGACAGAAGATTTAAACTTTTAGGACGCCTTGATAATATCATCCAAATCTGGTCCTGCCGGCTTTTATTAAGTGATATTGAAAAATGCATGACGAAAGCTCAAGTTCTTACTTTTCAAATCCGGATCCTCGAATCAAAAGAAAAAGATGTGGTCAGAGAAAAGCTTGTTATTGTGTTTGAGTCCCATGGCCAAGTGGTTGATGAAGAAATACTTCTGGAAACGATTTATCACTCTTCCCGGGACTTAAGAGACACTCTTTCGTTCGAAGAATTTAAATCAAATACCTCATTCGAGGTACATGAGGTTGATTCCATCCCCCGTAATCCACGAACAGGAAAAATAAGTTTAGTTATTGATAAGCGTTCATAAGGGCATTAAAAATCTGTTGTTTTCTCCCAAATTTCTAAAAGGGCATTGGGAATAGGTGACTTTTCCCAATAAAGGAGAAACTCTTCTTTTATTTTTTTATTTAAATCTACTTCATGTCCGTTCATGAACTCCCTTTTCATCAAGAGATCATTCTCTGAATAACAAAATTCACCAGCCTTGAGTTCTTGATGATGGGCATTGAAGGCCAGGCACCCATAGGGTTTAATCTCTCTTGGAAGAGGACATCCCAACTCATGGTGGTTAAAAAAGGGACAAGTATAGGTTTTTCGTAAGTAAGATCTTTTTTGATGATCAAATTTTGGTTCAAGCCGGTATTGCTTTATCACTTTCTGAAGTTTTCGTTTTAATTCATCTGTTAGTTGTTTTTGAGCTTTTAAATAATGAAAAATTTCTACAGCTTCCAGAGGGGTAATTAACATGGAGTTTGCTTCGAAGGTACAGCAAGTCCCGGAGCAATTTTTGCAATTAAGACCCGACCTCTCGAGTTCCTCCATCCTTTCTATTATAAGTTCTCTTCGGTTCATGGTTTTAATTTTTTTGCACAGAGTTAATCCGTTCATTTTCCTGTTTAAACATTTACTATACTCATCAGTTTTAGTAAAAAATTCTATACATTTCTTTAGCCTCAATTCTTAGGGAGATCATCATGATGAATTCTTGGTCGATGTGGGTTAATACCCCTGTGATCTTTGGCGTTCTTGGACTCGCCATTGCTGCTTTTTTTTACTTTAAAGTTTTGTCCTTAGGTAAGGGCACTGACACTATGGAGCGTATTGCGGGCTATATCCGTGAAGGTGCCATGGCGTTTTTGTTCAGACAATACAAAGTACTGGCCATTTACTGTGTTGTTGTGGGTCTTTTGATTGCCTACGGACTTGGTGGACTGGCCGCCATGTCATTCATTCTTGGTGCATTCCTTTCCCTTCTTGCTGGCTTTGTGGGAATGAAAGCTGCGACCTACGCAAACGTGAAAACAACTCAAGCCGCACGTACTGGCTCAAAGCCGTTAGCACTCCTCACAGCTCTTGATGGTGGCGCTGTTATGGGGCTCTCTGTTGCAGGACTTGGGGCCATTGGTCTCGGTGTCCTCTATATCATTTTTCAGAATGCCGAAGATAAAGTGCTTTCTACTGTGCTTCACTCTTTTGCAGTAGGTGCCTCTTCGATTGCTCTTTTTGCTCGAATTGGTGGCGGTATTTATACTAAGGCCGCCGATGTGGGCTCAGATATTGCGGGTAAGGTGATTGAAAATATTCCTGAAGATGACCCTCGTAACCCTGGTGTTATTGCCGATAACGTAGGTGATAATGTGGGAGATGTTGCAGGTATGGGAGCGGATATTTATGAGTCTATGGTTGCGGCGATTGTTGCGGCCATGGCCATTGCAATAACTTCCACAGAGCTTCCTATGCTCATAGAAAATGTTGATTCAAGTGTGAACAAAATTGTGGCCGTGGGGCTTCCCCTTGTCCTCTCTGCAGTGGGACTTTTTGTCTCTATTATTTGTATTTTCATTGCTAGAATGATGAAGAATATGGACCCGGCCAAGGTACTACGTGGAGCTCTAATTCTTCCTCCATTAGTTCTGGCAGTTGCTTCCTACATCATTATGGGAAGCCTTCAGATTACTCAATCTGTAACGGCCATTCTTACCATTGGTGCCATCGGGGGGACGATCATAGGTCTTATTACAGATTACTACACTTCTTCTACGCCGGTTGCTCGTATCG